>JAZSJY010000143.1:0-8727 GCA_045534565.1 Christensenellaceae bacterium
GTTACGTTTACGCAGCAATGCGTGTGACGGGTGCAGGCGACCCATTAAAGTCTTTATCAGAAACTATTAAAGGTAAACTTCCACAAAGAAAAATCGTGACAACTGCTGCTAATGGATATTCTTCTTACGGGAACCAAATCGGTCTTGCAACGGGTATCGTTGACGAAATTTATCACGACGGATACGTTGCAAAACGTATGGAAATCGGCGCGGTAATAGCCGCCGCCCCCGAAAAGAACGTTAGAAGAGAAGTTCCTGCTAAAGGTGACGTAGTTATTCTTTTAGGTGGCAGAACGGGTAGAGACGGTTGTGGTGGCGCAACGGGTTCAAGTAAATCACACAACCTTGAATCGCTTACTTCTTGTGGCGCAGAAGTTCAAAAAGGTAACGCGCCTGAAGAAAGAAAGTTGCAAAGATTATTTAGAAATCCTAACGCGTCAATTTTAATTAAGCGTTGTAACGACTTCGGTGCAGGCGGTGTTTCAGTTGCAATCGGCGAACTTGCAGACGGGCTTAACATTGACCTTGATAAAGTTCCTAAAAAATACGACGGGCTTGACGGCACAGAACTTGCAATCAGCGAATCACAAGAACGTATGGCAGTTGTGGTTGAGGCAAAAGACGTTGAAAAATTCATTGCGCTTGCAACTGAAGAAAATTTAGAAGCAACGGTAGTTGCAACCGTTACCGATAACGCAAGACTTAAAATGACTTGGAAAGGTAACGTTATAGTAGATATCAGTAGAGAATTCTTAAATTCAAACGGCGCAGAAAAGAAAACGGCTGTTAAAATAGTAGAACAACTTTTAGACGGAAAGAAAATACCCGTAGACTTCAAAACGGGTATGGTTGAACTTGCAACCGACCTTAACGTATGTTCAAAGCGTGGACTTTCAGAACGTTTTGACTCTACTATCGGCGCAGGCACGGTATTGATGCCTTTCGGTGGTAAAAACCAACGCACGCCTATTCAAGCAATGGTAAATAAAGTTTCAGTTGAAAACGCAGATACCGACACTTGTTCGTTTATGAGCTGGGGGTATAATCCCTTCATTTCTGAAAAGAGTCCGTTATTCGGTGGTTATTACGCAGTTATTGAAAGCGTTTGTAAACTCATTGCAACGGGTGCAAGTTTTGAAGATACTTACCTTACTTTCCAAGAATATTTTGAAAAGCCGAATAAAGACGCAACCCGTTGGGGTAAACCTTGCGCCGCTCTTTTAGGCGCATATCGCGCACAAAAGGAATTAGGGCTTTCTGCAATCGGCGGTAAAGACTCTATGAGTGGTTCGTTTGAAGATATTGACGTTCCACCAACGCTCGTTTCTTTTGCAGTAACTACCGATACTCTTGCAAGCGTAGTAACGCCTGAATTTAAAAAGGCTGGTAGCAAGGTAGTTCTTCTTCCTGCAAAGAAGACTGCAGACGGCTTAATTGATACTAAAGACTTAATTGAAAACTTCTCAATTATAGAAGATATGAACAAGCAAGGCAAAATACTTGCCATGTACACTTTAACTTACGGTGGCATTGCAGAAGCCGTTATGAAAATGGCGTTCGGTAACTCTATCGGCTTTGAATATAAAGACCTTACCGACGAAGAAATTTTCGGCTACAATTACGGTGGTTTCGTAATTGAACTTGCAGAAGATATAGAACTTTCAAAAGCAAAAGTTATCGGTTATACTACTGATAAAGCGCAAATTACTAATAAGGGCGTATCGCTTACTTTAGACGACCTTTTATGCACATACGAAGCAAAATTAGAACCTGTGTTTAAGTGTAACGACGTTGCGACCGATAAAGGCGAAATTCCTGCGATAGAATATAAAGCGACCGAGTGGAATTATTCGCCCGTAAAATTTGCTAAACCAAGAGTATTAGTTCCCGTATTCCCAGGTACTAACTGTGAATACGATACTAAAAAGGCGTTTGCAAGAGAAGGCGCGGACGTAGAAATTTTCGTTATTAAGAACGTTTACGACGTTAAAGAATCAGTTGACGCGTTTGCTAAAAAGGTAGCGAACAGTCAAATAATTTTCGTTCCAGGTGGTTTCTCTGGTGGTGACGAACCCGACGGTTCAGGTAAGTTTATTACTGCTTTCTTCCGTAATAAAGCGATTAAAGAAAACGTTACCGAACTTTTAGACGTAAGAAAAGGTTTAGTCGGTGGTATTTGTAACGGTTTCCAAGCGCTCATTAAGTTAGGGCTTGTTCCTTACGGCAAAATTACCGACGAAGTGACGCCCGAAATGGCAACGCTTACTTTCAACACCATCTCACGTCACCAAAGCATGCTCGTAAAAACGCGCATAGCGTCAAACAAATCGCCATGGCTTATGGAAACTAACGTTGGCGACGTATATACCGTGCCCATTTCACACGGCGAAGGTAGATTTATTGCGCCTAACGCACTCATTAAAGAACTTATCGCAAACGGACAAGTTGCAACTCAATACGTTGATGCAAACGGCAAGCCCACTTACGATATCAAGTTTAACCCGAATAACTCAATGCTTGCTATTGAAGGTATTACTTCACCTGACGGCAGAGTATTTGGTAAAATGGGGCACTCTGAAAGAACGGGTAACGGCTTGTATAAGAACGTGGTTGGCGAATACGATATTAAGATGTTCCGTTCTGCAGTTAAATACTTTAAATAATGGAGAAAAAGATGGGATACAAAAGCGATATAGAAATAGCGCAAAGCGTAACGCCAAAACATATACTTACCATTGCTAAAACGGCAGGTATTGAAGATAAATATATTGAGCAATACGGCAATTATAAAGCTAAAATAGACCTTTCAGCGCTTAACGAAAGTAAAAGAGAAAACGGCAAACTTATTTTGGTCACGGCAATTACACCCACGCCCGCAGGCGAAGGGAAAACTACCACCACGATAGGTCTTGCAGACGGCCTTAAAAGAATAGGCAAAAACGTTATGGTTGCCCTTCGCGAACCGTCTTTAGGCCCGGTTTTCGGCGTTAAAGGTGGGGCTGCAGGTGGCGGATACGCGCAAGTTATTCCTATGGAAGATATAAACTTGCATTTTACGGGCGATTTCCACGCAATAGGCGCAGCGAATAACTTGCTTGCCGCAATGCTTGATAACCATATTTATCAAGGTAATAAACTCGGTATAGACCCAAGAAAGATAACTTGGAAAAGATGCGTTGATATGAACGACCGTCAACTTCGTTTCGTAGTAGACGGTTTGGGCGGTAAAGTAAACGGCGTTCCAAGGGAAGACGGTTACGATATTACCGTTGCTTCTGAAATTATGGCTGTTTTATGTCTTTCATCTTCAATTACCGACTTAAAGCAAAGGCTTTCAAGAATAATAGTAGGTTATACTTACGACGATAAGCCCGTAACGGCAGGCGACTTAAAGGCGCACGGCGCAATGACGGCTTTATTGAAAGACGCTATTAAGCCAAATCTCGTTCAAACTTTAGAAGGAACGCCTGCGTTAGTTCACGGTGGTCCGTTTGCAAATATAGCGCACGGTTGTAACTCCGTTATAGCGACAAAAACGGCGCAAAAACTTGCAGATTACACGGTTACCGAAGCAGGTTTCGGCGCAGATCTCGGTGCGGAAAAATTCCTTGATATTAAGTGTAGGCTTGCAGACCTTAAGCCAGACGCCGTAGTAATAGTTGCAACTATAAGGGCGCTTAAAATGCACGGTGGTTTAGCAAAAACCGAACTTAATAACGAAGATTTAGTTGCGCTTGAAAAGGGTATGCCTAACCTTTTGCGCCACGTTAAAAACATTAAAGAAGTGTATAAACTTCCGTCTGTGGTTGCAGTTAACCGTTTCCCAACCGATACTGATAGTGAAATTCAATTAGTTATTGATAAGTGCAGAGAACTTGGCGTAAACGTAGTTCTTTCAACGGTATGGGCAAACGGCGGTGCTGGTGGCATTGAATTAGCAAACGAAGTAATTAAACTTTGTGATAAACCAAACGACTTTACTTTCAGTTATCAATTAGATAATACTATTGAAAAGAAAATTGAAGATATAGTAGTTAAAGTTTACGGTGGCGACGGCGCAATATTTACCGACGAAGCAAAAAAACAAATTAAAACCTTGAACACTTTGGGCTTTGATAAATTGCCTATTTGCGTTGCAAAAACGCAATATTCTTTTTCTGACGATATGTCAAAATTAGGTGCGCCCGAAAACTTTAAGGTTACCGTGCGTTCGCTAAAAGTTTCAGCAGGCGCAGGCTTTATAGTCGTTTTAACGGGCAATATCATGACTATGCCAGGGCTACCTAAAGTTCCCGCGGCAGAGAACATTGACGTTGATGAAAAGGGTGTAATTAGCGGTTTGTTCTAAACGTTATATATAATAAAGGCTCTTTACCAAGTGGTGAAGAGCCTTTTTATTTTACGGAATAATTATTTTAGCGTTTATCTGTCTATCAAAAAATTTATCGGGCAGGTTATCAGTAATAACGCCGTCAAAGTCGTCTATTGAAGATAATTTAAACGGCGCAGTTTTGCCGAATTTACTGCTGTCAAGCATTAGGTATGTTTTATTTGAGTTTTTCATCATTACACGTCTAACGGCAATTTCGTCGTCGTACACGTCGTATACGTTACCGTTTTTGATTATGCCGAACGCAGAAAGAAGACAAACGTCTGCGCGAATATCGTTTATAAAATCAATCGCCTTGTCACCAACTAACGCAACTTTGTTAGTTGAAGAAACTTTTCCACCCGTAGAGTAAACTGTTAGTGTAGACGCTCTTAAAGAGTTTATCGTTTCAATTCCGTTGGAAATTACGGTAAGGTTTTTAAATTCCCTTAAAAAGTTTGTTAAGCAATACGCCGTTGAAGAACTGTCCGTTAAAACGACGTCGCCTTCTTTTATTAAAGAAGACGCCATACGGCACACGGCAATTTTTTGAACTACGTTACTATTCGTGCGCATCGTAAAGGGCGCTAAACCATTTTCTTGCTCTGCGTAAGTCGCACCGCCGTAACTTCTTTTAATCTTGCCTTTTAATTCTAATTCTTGTAAATTTCGCCTTACGGTAGAAGGGCTTAAGTTGAGCGTTTCAGCCAAATATTCTACGCTTGCAAAATCGCCGTTTGCTTTAATAAGCGATATAATTTCGCTTTCTCTTTTAATTCCGTGCATAATGATTTTCTCCGCTCGTTATTTGCGTGTTTATAAGCGAATAAAGCGTAAAACACGCATAAAATAATTTATTTTATAAAATATAACGGTTGAATTGATAATTGTGTGCGTATTTTATTATAATATAAATAAAGTAAAAAGTATACGTTTTTGGAGGGGTTTATGGTTATAACAATTATCGGTTCAGGTATGATGGGTTCAGCGCTTGCGTTTCCAGCAAGGGAAAACGGCAACGAAGTGCGTTTGGTTGGCACGCCGTTAGATAAAGAAATTATTTCAACTTGTAAAGAAAGCAACCGTCACCCAAAGTTTACGCGTGATTTTCCAAATGGTTGTAAGTATTACTATTATGAACAAATGCAACAAGCAGTTGAAGGGGCAGATTTTATTATCGGTGGCGTAAGTTCTTTCGGTGTAGACTGGTTTTTAGAAGAAGTTTTAGCAAAAGTTGATGCGTCAATTCCCGTAATTACCGTTACTAAAGGGCTAATTTGTCTTGAAGACGGTACGCTTATTTCTTACCCTGATTACTGGGAAAGGGAACTAGCAAAAAAGGGCATTAAGCGTGACCTTTGCGCTATCGGTGGACCTTGTACGTCTTACGAATTAGTTTATCACGATAAGACGGAAGTTGCTTTCTGTGGTAAAAACCCTGAAATATTAAAGATGATTAAGAACGCAATGCAAACTGATTATTATCATATTTCTTTAACCAACGACGTTATAGGTTTAGAAAGTGCAGTTGCGCTTAAAAACGGCTATGCGCTTGCAATAGCAATGACTATCGGTTTAGTTGAAAGGGAAAACGGCATGGATGCAGGTTTGCATTATAACTCGCAAGCAGGGGCGTTTTATCAAGCAGTAAGGGAAATGAAACGCTTACTTAAAATGCAAGGCGCAACTGAAGATTGCGAAAGTATAGGTTTTGGCGACCTTTACGTTACCGTTTACGGTGGTAGAACAAGGCTTATAGGTATTCTTTTAGGGCGTGGAATGAGTTACGACGACGCAGTTGAATCGCTTAACGGCGTAACGCTTGAATCGTTAGTAGTTGCCCGCAGGGTTGCAAAAGCTGTAAAAATCAAGGCTCAAAAAGGTTTAATAGACTTAAACGATTTCCCCATGCTTTTGCACGTTAGCGAAGTTTTAGATAACGGTAAAGACGCTGAACTTCCTTGAGATAAATTCACTTTTGAAAGATTATAACGAAAACAAAACGTCCGCAGTCAATTCTGCGGACGTTAAATTTTTATATTCAGTTGTGTTCTCTCGCACCTTTGGTAATCGTAGGGAACACGCTAGTTACTAACTTCAACTCTTTACCCGCCGCCTCCTTTACGACGGTCCGAACGGTAAAATTCTTCTAAGCGGTTAATGCCCTTATTATCCGTTTACCACAGGTGCGGTTCTCATGGACTCTTCAATACTGTTCATTGGACCGTACCCCCTTTATAAAGATTTCTCTGTTCCACTCCTTATCTGTATTTCTTGGCTTTATTGTAACATAGCTTTTTAACTCTGTCAATACGTTTTTAAAAAATTTTGATAAAAAAATTTACTAAAAACCCCCTTGACGAAAGGGCTTAATCATAGTATAATTAAAGTTAGTGGTATGAAAGGCAAAGTAGTAATAAACCCGTATTTAGTCCCCGAACAAAGTGTTCATCAGGCTAAAAGGTTGGTTGAAGAATTTAATAAAAAAGGCGTAGAAGTTGAAATAGTTGCCGACGGGTTTACACGCGCAAGTTTACAAAACGGCGCGCTCACCCTTGAAAATTTTGACGCAGACTTCGTAATTTATCTTGATAAGGATAAATACCTTT
This sequence comes from Christensenellaceae bacterium, assembly GCA_045534565.1. Classification (GTDB taxonomy): domain Bacteria; phylum Bacillota; class Clostridia; order Christensenellales; family Borkfalkiaceae; genus UBA1259. The sequence continues at coordinate 6,979 of JAZSJY010000143.1, forward strand.
CTGAAATTTTAGAAAATAAGGGTGTTCGTTTATTCAATAAACACAACGCCGTGCGTGTGTGTGACGATAAGGCGCAAACTTATATCGCTCTTGCAAATAGCGGTGTTGATATGCCTGATACTATTTTCGGTGGTTTGTGTTATAGGGCTGATTTACAAGTTGATAAAAACATAGTTAAAAAAGTTGCTGATAAATTAGGCTATCCCGTAATAGTAAAAGAATGTTTCGGTTCAATGGGCAAAGGCGTTTATAAAGCCGATAACGAAAGTCAACTTTATAGCGTGATGGAAAAGGTGAAGTTAAAGCCACATTTGTTCCAAAGATATATTGCTACGTCGGTTGGTGTAGACGTAAGAGTTATAGTGATAGGTGGAAAGGCTGTGGCGTCAATGCAACGTCGTAACGACGGTGATTTTCGTTCAAACGTGGCGCAAGGTGGTAGTGGCTGTAAGATTACGCTTGGCGAAAACTTTAAGTCAGTTGCCGAAAAGTGTGCAAAAGTTTTGGGGCTTGACTATTGTGGCGTTGATTTGCTTTACGGTGAAAATAATCAACCTATCGTATGCGAAGTAAATTCCAACGCGTTTTTTGACGGTATAGAAAAGACTAGTGGCGTAAACGTTGCAAAGTTATACGCAGAACATATAATTGACAGTATAAAAGGCGATAAATAATCGCTTTTTTATTTTGTTTAAAAAATATATAAATAATATTTAAATAAAAAAAGGGAACTGAAAAGATGTTGCGTATTACTATATGTGGATAAAAATTTTTTCGGGGGTTTTATGAAAGATAAAACTTTGAAAAAAGAAGAAATGTTTCTATCGCCTTTTGCCTTTAAGTCAAAAGATACGGTCGGTAGATTAAAACCTGAAGAACCGTGCAGTATGCGTACGGACTTTCAAAGGGATAGGGATAGAATACTTCATTGTAAGGCGTTTAGAAGATTAAAAAATAAAACGCAGGTGTTTTTCTCGCCGGAAGGCGATCATTATCGCACCCGTTTAACGCATACCCTTGCCGTATCGCAAGTTGCAAGGGGAATAGCGCGCGCCCTTTCGTTAAACGAAGATTTAACCGAAGCAATTGCTTTGGGGCACGACTTGGGGCACACCCCTTTTGGTCACTCGGGTGAACGCATACTCAATAAATTAAGTCCTAAAGGTTTTAGCCACAACGTACAATCGGGTAGGGTAGTTGACGTTTTAGAAAAAGATGGACAAGGGCTTAACCTAACTAGAGAAGTTGTTGACGGCATAATAAATCACAAATTAAACACTAGCGCGAAAACGCTTGAAGGTAAAGCCGTGTCGCTTGCCGACAGAATTGCTTACATAAATCACGATATTGACGACGCTATTAACGGCGGTTTTATCACCGTTAACGATTTGCCAAAGAGTACGCTTGAATTGTTGGGCGATAATTCAAGTAAGCGCATAAACTCAATGCTTTACTCAATATTTAAGCAAAGCGACGGTAAAAACAAGGTTGAAATGCAACCAGAAATTGCTTCAGCCACTAACGAACTGCGCGAATTTATGTTCGCAAGGGTGTATAACGCAAAGATATTCCGTGATGAAGAAACGCGTGCGGATAGAATGCTTACCGCCCTTTACGAATATTACTTAAAATCGCCCGAATTATTACCGCCTTTCTTTAAGGATAGGCTTGAAAAAGACGATATAGACGTCGTTTTATGCGATTATATATCGGGTATGTCCGATATGTACGCAGTAAAGACGTTTACCG
>JAZSJY010000218.1:0-3167 GCA_045534565.1 Christensenellaceae bacterium
CTCCAAAACCGCCGGTTGCGTGTTCGAGTCGCGTCTCCCCTGCCAAATCTCAATCACAAACGTGGTTGGGATTTTTTATTTGTTTTTTTATAATCACGCAACCGTCTCCGCCGATTGCTGACTGCTCCGTTTTACTACGCAGGGCTTTGCCTGAGCTGCGTCCACTTTGCCAAAACTTAATCACAAACTCGGTTGAGATTTTTTTATTTTAACATTTAAATATATCAGTAAAAACCCAACAGAATTATTTTACTTTATTTAAGGCGTTTTGTCAATACAATCGGCAATTTTAGTATAGCAATTATTTAGTTATTAATAAATATGATAGAAATAAACAATGGTATAAGTAATTTTGATACATATTTTAAATATACTTTTGTTAAAATATTTGCAAAATAGAAGTTTATTTGTTATAATATTGCAGTAATAACATTAAAAAAATTTTTGTGAGGATTCAAAATATGAAAAAACTCTACACAGGCAAAACAAAAGACGTTTACGCTCTTGAAAACGGCAACGTATTATTAAAGTTCAAAGATGATTGCACCGGTAAAGACGGCGTGTTTGACCCAGGTGAAAATACTGTTGGTTTAACTATTGATGGCATCGGCAAAGCAAACCTTAAATCATCAGTTTACTATTTTGAACTTTGCAAAAAAGCAGGCATAAAGACGCATTATATTTCAGCAGACATTGAAAACGCAACCATGGAAGTATTACCTGCAACCGTATTCGGTAAAGGTTTAGAAGTTATTTGTCGTTTAGTTGCGACTGGTAGTTTCATTCGTAGATACGGTGAATACATTGAAGACGGTACCGTTTTAGAAGGTGGTTACGTTGAATGTACGTTCAAAAACGACGCTAAAGGCGATCCATTAGTTACGAGCGAAGGTCTTGCTGCTCTCGGCGTTATGTCCCCTGCTATGTTTGAAAGCATGAAGGAACAAACCTTAAAGATCACTAAAATTGTAGCAGACGATCTTAAAACTCTTGGCTGTGATCTTTGGGATATCAAGTTTGAATTTGGTTACAACAACGGTGAAGTTATTCTTATAGATGAAATTGCATCTGGTAATATGCGTGTTTATAAAGACGGCAAAATCGTTGACCCTGTTGAACTTACCAAACTTATTAATGAAAGGTAATTAAAATAAAAATATAACAGAGCCTTAACATTAAGGCTCTGTTTTTGTGTAGTATTATGGATTTTTTGCATATAGTTTCAAATCATATTGTAACAACACTTTCAAAACTTGGTGTTTGGTACAATATTATAGTAAGCATTGTAGGAGTAGTTTCAATTATCGTTCTATTCTTAACCTATCAAATGAAATCGCGTGATAAAATATTATTTGTTTATATTTTTGCCGCTCTATCATGGATGACTTACTTTTTATTGCAAGGAGACTTGACAAGTGCTTTTATGAATATTATTGGAATAATTCGTTCTTTGATATTCATGCAACGTGAAAAACACAAATGGGCAAAAAGTATATTCTGGTTATTCTTTTTTATAGCAATAATGCTTGTTTGTACAATATTTACATTTTCCACGTGGAAAGATTTATTTCCGTTAATAGGTAATATTATAGGCACTATTTCATTCTTTGTGTTAAACGAAAAAATATTAAGAGTATTAAACGTTACTACGTATCTTTTCTGGATAGGAAACAGTATTTCAAAATTGTATTATTTAGCACTAGTTAGCGATACGTTGGCATTAGTTTCTTTAATAATTTCTTTAATAAGATACAGAAAGAAAAAACAAGCACAAAATATAGAAATCCCAGAAAAAACAAAAGAAAATGATAAAAGCCACTCAAATTGAGTGGCTTTTAGTATTATAAGTTATAATATTTATCAAATTCTGCTGGATGTGGGATAGCAGAAAGTTCCCTGCATTCTGCACGCTTTGTTTTAATAAAGTTGTTAAGCAATTCTTTGGGGAAAACACCGCCAGCCGTAAGATAATCATTATCTTTTTCAAGTGCGTCAAGCGCTTCTTCCAAAGAAGTTGGCAAGTGATGTAATTTTGCCTTTTCTTCATCAGATAAATGGTAAAGATTCATATCGTATGGACCCCAACCGTTCGCATGTGGATCAATTTTATTTTTAACGCCGTCAAGACCAGCCATGAGAATTGCCGCGTAACAGAAATACGGGTTACAAGTTGCATCAGGGTTACGCAATTCAAAACGACGCTTTTCAGGGCTCTTAGCGTACGCAGGAATACGAATTACTGCACTACGGTTGGAAGTTGCATAACCTACCGTTACAGGCGCTTCAAAACCAGGAATTAGGCGCTTAAATGAGTTTGTACTTGGATTGGTAAGCGCACATAGAGAATTAATGTGTTTAAGAAGCCCACCCATAAAATAGTGAGCCGTTTCACTTAAGCGAGCATATCCGTTATCATCAGAGAAAACGGGTTTACCGTCTTTAAGTAAAAGCATATGAACGTGCATACCACTACCCGCTTCTCCATAAATAGGTTTGGGCATAAACGTTGCCGTTTTACCATGCTTTAGCGCTGTATTATGAATAATGTATTTAATCATCATGGTTGCGTCTGCCATTTTAACCATATCGCCTAATTGTGGCTCAATTTCAAATTGACCTGATGCAGCAACTTCAGGGTGATGATAATTAATTTCAATACCTGCGTCTTTCATATGCAAACACATTTCGCTACGGCACTCGTAAGCAACGTCAAACGGTTTTGCAATGTGATATGCCTTTTGTTTTGGAACTATTACCCCTTTACCTTGTGATGAACTGTTCCAATAAGATTGTTCAGCGTCAAGCGAAACCCCAATATGATCAGGTTTTACGTCCCAAAGCACTTCGTCAAAAAGATAAAATTCAAATTCAGGTAAAATAAGCATTTTATCTGCAACACCTGAATCTTTCATAAACTTTTCAGCCGCAAGAACGATATTTCTTGGATATTGAGCAAGCGGTCTATTTTCAGGACTATCAATAATCATTGCATTACCAGTCATAGACAAGGTTGGAATTTCACAGAAAGGATCAATAACTGCCGTATCGGGATCAGGTATAAACACCATATCACTTTTTTCAACTACTGCGTAGCCGTAGTTTGACGCGTCAAAACCGATACCACTTTTCATTGTATCTTCAGAAAAATTTTCAGCAGGAATAGTTAC
>JAZSJY010000152.1:0-3646 GCA_045534565.1 Christensenellaceae bacterium
TCTGCATTAATATCAAAAGAACAATCAATTTCCGTAGTTTGTGAACTGCCATCATCAGTATAAACTTTAAAGAAATTAAGGCTTAAATCAGTTGGGTTACCCCAAAGGTTAAAACCAACGTAACCTGAAAGGTTAGTAAATCTCTTTTCACCCGTGCTACCTAAAGTTGCGCTCAAAGTGATAAACTCTTTATATGAACCAACGCTTTGGGTTGACTTTTTAACTTCAAGTAAGTACGAACCGTCAGCAAAAAACGTATGTCTAAAAGTATATCCTTTATCAAAAACGTGGCTTGCTTCTATGCCGTAGTTAGTAGCATTATCAAGCATAACAGCAAGTTCAGGTTCCCCTGACCAAGTTCTAACTTCGTCAGTACCTTCTTGTGCAACACCGTAAGCGTCGTAATCTGCATCATAAACGTATAAACTCTTGTAATAGTCTAAAACTGCTTGACTGCGACTTGAATCTGAAAGTGAAACTTGATATTCACTATCGTATACGGCGGTAACACCGTCTTTAATAGCATAACCTAACGAGGTAAAACGTCTACCACCATTTGGCGCGTAACTAACTATGCCTTCAAGTTTAGCATCAACGTCTTCTTCCATCTTTTTTGAAGGCTTGCTTTCATTAGTCCCTAACCCTTTAACGAGCATTACGCTACTCGTATCATTTGAAGGAACGAAATTTGCAACGTCGTATTCTATAACTAAATTTTCATTGTTTGCCACTTCAATGTACTTATCGTAATAAATACTTGAATTCATATACCCCGTAGACTTATACGTGATATTGAAGATACCGTTACCTTGAGCAACGGAAGAAATATTTCCGTCCCCCGTATTAACAGCCCATTTTTCAGTATTTATTTCGCTATTAACGAATTGATCGCTAAATATTACTTTATTAACAATTGCAGCGTTAGCGTTATTAGTAGTTGAGAAACAAATACCTATGGTAAGAATTGCAACTAAAAACAACGCAACTACGACAATTAAATTCTTTTTAACAGTATTTTTCATTGTTAACCACCTTTATGTAATCAATATTCTTCTGACGGTAATACCGCTTCAACTAATTTTCTAATACCAAAAACAATCGGTAGGAATATTAGCGAGAAGAAAATACCTATAGTCGCCGCTTCGTTTAACGATTGCGAACCCGTTTGAACTTTTTGCATAATCGTGAGCATAATCGTCGTAGTTTCCGCCTTACCGTTTGTCAATAGTAACGGCTGTGTAAAGAAGGATAGCGCAGTCCCAGCCCCCGTAATAATAAGTGTTGAAATAGTTGGGCCAATCAGCGGAACGCCAATTTGTAAAAATTCTCTTAAAGGTCCTGCCCCGTCAAGTTTAGCACTTTCATAAATATCAATAGGAACTCTATTGAACGCAGCAAAGAACAATAAAGAGTCGTAACCAATACCCGCCCACAGACATTCAAATAAAATTAGCCACCACGCAGTATTAGGCGAACCAAACCACCCTACGCTAGGTGTTAAATGTCCTAAATTTATTGCGTCAAGAATTACTTGTACGAGCCCTAAATCGGGGTCTAACATTAATTGAAACAATAAAACCATTACGATATCTGAAAGTAAGTTAGGCAAGAAGAAAATAACCTTAAACACGCTACCTAAAGGCACTTTCTTATAAATAACCCACGCAGTAACCATTGCAAGCGGGCGCATAAACAATAATAACCAAAGCGTAATGCTAAGTGAATTTTTAATAGCAATCAGCATCATCTTATTTGGTTGTTGTCTAAACACCCATTTAAACAAGTCTTTGTAATTACGCAAACCTACGAAGTAATATTCACCAGAAATTTTGTTAAACGATTGAAAAGTCATGGTTACCGTATCAATGTTTAGATATAACCAAAAGACTATCCAGTGAATAATAGGAACGATTAGCAACCCGTAAATAAACAAACGGGTTTTCCAACTGTTCTTTTTTATTGATATATTTTTTTTCTTTAATGTTTTTAACATTTAAGTTTTCCACCTATTTAATTTGTTCAAGCATTTCGTTGGTACGTCTTACCATTTCATCCCATTCGGTTAATACCCAGTTAGATTCTTTTCTTACGTAAGCTTCTGCATCAAGCGTGTTGTTTGGTGAAAGCATTACGTCATAAGGAATACCGTTCATCCAGAAACCTGCAAAACCAGAATACTTGAAGTTAGTTTCAGGTTGATAACCAAAAGTAATTGCATTTTCATATGCGTTTGCAATACTCTTCTTGCATACGCTCAACTCGTCATATACTTTACTGTAATCAGCCTTAAAGCCAAACGTCCAACCACTTTCTTTGAAAGCATTTAAGCCAGTTTCTTCTTCAGCAAGGAAAACAAGGAACTTTTTAGCAAGTTCTTTATTTTTTGCAGCAGCCGGAATAAAAGATCCACCCACTTCACCAGAGTAGTTCACGTAGATAAATTCGTCGTTAGCGTCTTTCTTTGCTTCCTTAACGTAAGGCGTTGGCATAAGAGCAATGTCTATGGTGTGACCTGATGCCGTTTCAACTTCATTTTCAAACCAAGTACCGTTAGGCATCATTGCTACGCGACCTTGTGAGAAAAGCAATTGTGCTGTAACGTACCCTGAACTTTGTGAGTTAACGTATTTTGGCGAACCATTTTTATCCGTAGCGTTTTCAATCGCAATATTGCTCCAATATTCAAGGGCTTTTACTTTTGCTTGTGAATATACACTTTCCATAGCGTAATTATCTTTTGACGCCATTTTTGCATATTCGTAATATGCGTCAATGCCCATAATTTGAACAACCCAATTTTGAACTATGAAATCCCAATAATTAAAAATATCTGAAGAACAAACGAATGGATAAATTTTTTGGTTATCCGGTTTGCCTTTACAGTGGTTTTCGTAAATATTGTCACAAAGCGCAATTAACTCTTCATAGGTTTTTGGAACTTCCCAACCTTTTTCTTCAAACATAGTTTTATTGTAGTAAATGCCCCACGCACCTGCAGAACCACCCGTAAACAAATAGTAGTGATCGCCACTTGAATTTTTCAAGTGACCGTGTTCACGCGCCTTTTGGTTTGTCATTGACTCTAAAACAGTCTTACCGTTAGAAAGTGTTGCGCTATAAACGTCGTCAAGTGGTTCTAACCAACCACGCGCAGCCCATTCAGGACCGTTGCCGCTTACAAGCATAACGTCACGCATTTGCTTATTAGTATCAAGTCTTCTTTCAATTTGCGAACTAACATCTTTAACAGCTTCAATATAAACCTTATCAATATCAACGCCTTCTTGTTCGCAGAATTTTTCAACAGCGTCATCAAGCCAAACTCTGCCGTAACCACCGTTATCGTAACAAATAGATAGAACGTATCCATCTAACTCGTTCTTCGGCGCACAACCAAACGCCACAACTGCGGTAAGTATCATCAAAATTGAACATACCCAACTGATAAATTTTTTCATGTTTCTTCTCCTTAAAACGTGTTTTTAAAGCATTTTGCTTCTATCATATATTTTAGTTTAGTCAATATTTTATTTCAATAACTAAAACATATTAAACAGTATCAATTTTAAACACAAATTTTCATATTTTGGTAAAAATATCTAAATACGATATTTTTTTAAGTTTTCGTCACTACAATTTTAAGTTA
>JAZSJY010000202.1:0-2486 GCA_045534565.1 Christensenellaceae bacterium
TTAGCAATTTTGATACCTGTTGGAACGTCAAAACGACCGTGTGCTTCTATCAAAAGGTCAACTTCGTTACCAACGGCATCTCTAACAGCACCGATACAACGAAGTGCTTTATCTAAATCTTTATTAGAAATTTGCAAATAACTTTTGCCAAAAGGGTCCCACTTCATTGCGGTAACGCCACGCTTAACGGCTTCTTTTGCCTTTTGACCAAATTCTTCAGGTTCTTTTGCCCCTGCAAACCAACCGTTAACGTATATACGGCAATCATCGTTTACTTTACCACCAAGTAATTGATATACGGGAACGCCCAAAGACTTACCTAAAATATCCCAAAGTGCCATTTCTACTGCTGAAAGTGCACTCATAAGAACTGCACCACCACGCCAATAAGCATCTCTATATATATCGTGATAATGCTTTTCAATTTGACGGGGATCTTTGCCTAAAAGGTAATTTTTCACGTGTTCAATTGCGCCAACAAGTGCTTTTTCCTTATATTCAAGCGTACCCTCACCAACGCCCGTAATACCTTCATCGGTGTATACTTTTACGAATACCCAATTAGTACGAAAACAGTCAACAACAAAAGTTTTTATATCTGTTATTTTCATTTTCTATATCTCCATTTGTTTATAAATTTGCAAAATTAAACGGTTATCTGCATTAAAAATTTCCGGCGAAAGTTCATCAAACATACCAACGTGGATAGGTACGACCTTTTTTGCCCCAACTTTTTTTGCGAAACGTTGTGCGTCAACACAGTTCATATTGTTCCCCACCCCGTTAACGGGTAAAAACAATACGTCAATATCATTTTCAATATCCTTAAAAATTTCTTTATTATAAAGGGTGTCGCCCGTAACGAAGTAGGTTTTATTTTCAATAATGTCTTCAATAATAACCCCTATTGCATAACTGTCACTATGGCTTGCCTTTACGGCAGTAAAACAAAATTCTTTTTCCGTCCACACAGTACCCCTGTTAAATTCCACGTAGTTATGCCCCGAACCAAACGTGCGTGCCTTTTGCCAAACGGACGTTGGGCAAAGCACAAGCATTTTTTTGTTTGTATTTTGTAAAAAATGCGGTGCCGTTTCAGGATCGTAATGATCAAGATGGTCGTGCGTGAAAATCATAATGTCAGGCTCAACGCTAAGCATTTGTTGATCTACAGGCTGACGGCGAAAGTTTAACGGGTTAACCTTTTCAACGCTGTTTGAAAGATAAGGGTCAATCATAATTTTTGTTTTGCCATTATCAAAAAGCAACCCCGCTTGTCCTAACCAAGTTATTTTCATCAACTTATTCTCCTATTATTGACAAGTTCGTATTTTCATTATATAATATATCTTGTCTAATAAATACCGACAATTTGGCATATTTATTAGAAATCTTGCTTTTTAGGTTAATATGAAAAACATTACTCTATCACAAATTGTATCAATAGGCATATACAACGCACAAATTGCACATAAAAATAGACCAGTTACTAAAAACCGAAAAACGACTATGTTTGAAATTGAACTGCCCATCCGTAACGGTGGACTTTCATTTATTGACGACCAAACACACCCTATACGCAAAAACACCGTTATTTTAGCAAAACCTGAGCAAATTCGCCATACTAAATTACCTTTTGAGTGTTATTATATCCACTTAATAGTTAACGAAGGGCAACTTTACGATACGCTTATAAACTTATCTAACTTTATTGAAATACCAAATACCGACCGTATACGCAAAATTTTTGAAAAATTGTGCGAAGTTTATACCGACAGCGTTATGTATAACGATTTACTTATTCATAGCCTTATTCTTGAATTAGTTTATATTTTAAGCAACTATTCTTACGGCAAAAACCAAACGAAAAGTTTAAGGACCAACCGCCACGTAATTGAAAAAACCATTGATTATATAAACAACAACCTTTCTAACCCGTTAAATTTAGACTTACTCTCTAACGAAGCAGGCTTTACCCCGTCTTATTTCCATAAACTTTTCAAGGCTTCGGTTGGTAAGCCCTTGCGTGAATACGTTGAAGAACAAAGAATTAAAAAGGCAATCAATTTAATGATGTCTACCGATATGTCGCTAACGCAAATATCTTATGAGTGTGGCTTTTCTTCGCAATCTTATTTCAGTTACGCTTTTAAGCGAAAAACTAACGTGCCACCAAGAGAATATATAGACTTAATATTAAAAAAATACGAAGAATAAAAAAACACCCGAAGGCTTATCCCTTCGGGTGCGTTTTTTATTTTATAAATATTATTTACCAAAGTATCTGTTGAGCAAACCTTCAAACGCTTTGCCGTGACGTGCTTCGTCACGTGCCATTTCGTGAACGGTATCGTGAATAGCGTCTAGATTAAGTTCTTTAGCCTTTTTAGCAAGTTCAAATTTACCTGCCGTTGCGCCGTTTTCAGCTTCAATTCTCATTTCCAAATTCTTTTTTGTAGAATCAGTCACAACTTCGCCTAAAAGTT
>JAZSJY010000150.1:0-2609 GCA_045534565.1 Christensenellaceae bacterium
AATAATGAAACAGTTGAGAGATTACGTAGCGGTGTTTATCGCGTGTGGAGGAAGAGAACTTGAGGCGATAGACGATATGCTTTGTAAGAAAGTATTAAGGAAACTCGAAGCGAAAAATCCGGTGCTTGTAAAAAACAATGCAGAAGGTTTAAAAGATACGCTTACAGAACTTTTTGGCGAGAACGAAATGTTGTCTTGCAAAGAATATTTATCGCATTTAGAACAAAACGCATAGGAAAAGCAAAATGTCATATTTAAACTCAATTTATCGTGCAATTAAAGATTTTAAAGAGCAAATTTCTAAGGACAAAGAACTTTGCGCGCTTTTTGATGCCGTAAAACGCGCTTCGCGCGACGACGATAAACTCGAAGCAGAAAGATCTTTTTGTATCGTAGAAGAAGATTGGGTTGAAAAAATTGAAAAAGAACTCGTGTTCGTTGCAAAAGCCATTGAAGAAGACAGACAGTTCATTATTCAAAACGGTGAAGTTTTACCTATTGAAAAGATTAGAAAAGTATCTAACGCGAGCGTTCGTCATCTTGCAAAGCACTCTAACCAGATCACGCGTGAGCCTGAAGAAGGTGAAGATATTCTGCCTGAAAAACTTTATATGGTAGAAAATTTAACCGACTTTGCAGTTTACGAAAATAGATTCTTGTATATGCTACTTTGCTATTTGCGCGACTTTATAAATTTGCGCCTTGGCGAGATTTTAGAAGTGGGTAGCACTTATCGCGCAAAGATGGTCGTCAAAAAAGATATAAGTATAAAAAAGCGTCGTATAACGCTGTTAACTGAACTTTTTGACGAAGATAAGAACGATCCGCTTTCAGAAAAGTTTTCATCTGCGCCGGTTATAAGTCGTATTGAAAGCGCAGCGCATCTCGTTTCGTCGCTTCTTATGACACCGCTTATGCGCGAAGTTTCAAAAGTTCCAATGATAAAACCGCCTATCACAAAGACGAACGTTTTAAGGATGAATAACAACTTTATCCACGCAATGGACCTTTATCATTTTTTGACTTCGTACAATAAAAAAGGGTATAGGGTTGAAAAGATAAAAAGAAGCATAGTTCCGCTTACCGACGAAATTATCGACGATTTTACTGCCGTCTTTGCGCTTAAAGTTTTTCTTGAGTATAAGCACGGAAATAAACTTGAAGAAACTTTAAGACAAGAATTCGAGAAGGAAAACGAGCAGATTAATAGCGAAAAAGAAGCGCAAATTTTAAACAAACTTGCGCTACTGAGAGAAAGAGCAAAATCGTGCGGGCTAGACGAATATCTTCTTCAACTTGAAGAGAGAAATAGGTCGCTAGAAGGGGTTAACAGTAAACTTAAAGAAACGAAAATTAAACTTGAGCAAACCGAAAATCAACTTAAAGAGCGGGATTTAGAGAAAGCGCAACTTGAAAAGGACGTAGAATTTTATAAAAAAGAAGTCGACGACAAACTTTTACGCATTAACGAAACAGAACTATCGTGCGAAGAAAAAATTTGCGCCTGCGAACAAGAGAAAAATGCTGTTTTAGACGAATATCAAAGTAAAGTTAGCGATATAAATTCGCATATTTTAGCAGGTGTTGAAAAGGAAAGAGCGAATTGGGAAGAAGAAGCAAAACAAAAACTTTCCGCTCACGAAGCAGAACTTGACGAAAAATATCAGCAAAAAACGGCAGAACTCGAAAAAAATGCAAACGAGTCTATTGCAAACGTCGAAAATCAGAGAGTTCAAGAAAAAAGCAAGTACGATTTAGAGATTTTAGAGTTAAAATCACGCCTTGAAAATGCTGAAAAAACTATTTCTAAACTAAGCGAAGAAAAGTCTTGGGCGATGGCTCAACTTAACGGCTTAAGGGCGCAAAACAATCTGATAAGTGATACAGAAGATTATACTTCAATGGAAAGATTTACTGAACTTGAAGAGCAGTTCGAGGCTTTTTCTAAGTTTTTCAGATCGCAATGGGCTAAGACCAAAAAGCGCATAAGACGAGAGATTTTGTGGAAGAAAAAGAACGATAATTCTGGCGAAGATAATTAAAAACTCGGCTATAAGTCGATTATTAATAGTTTAGGTGCAAAAATGAAAAAAGGCAACTTAAAAAAATATATATATTTATTAATAGGCGTAATATTGGTTGGCACGCTACTTGTTATAGCACTGATGAAAAACGACGGGCTTAACCAATCGGTTTCTGTTCCTATGGTAAGGTCAGAATCTATGTACGTCATTTTTGCGCTTGCGTTTTTACTTTTATTTGCAGTCGTCTTTTTGACGATAGTCGTTGCTAAAAATAACGTAAAAAAGAACGACGAAGAAATGCGATTAGAAGTTACTTCACCAGTACCAGCGGAAACGAAGAAAGACAAGAAAAAGCCCGATAGTGGTGAAAGATTTTTCATGCTATCAAAAACCGACCGCGAGCAAGCCGTAAAAAAGCCTATTGAGTTTGATAAAACGATAACGCTATCAAGTTTTTGCGAGCGGTTTAGAAATTTTTCCGCGTCAAAACTTAGACTTTACTACGATATAGAAGATATACGAAAATTCGTAGCAAGTTTAGCAGTTACTAAAATAGTAGTAATGCAAGGTATGTCTGGTACGGGT
>JAZSJY010000033.1:0-11268 GCA_045534565.1 Christensenellaceae bacterium
TCGTTATGCGTCGTTACTATTCTTCACGAAAGACTTCAATGACCAACAAGGTCAATTTCATCCTTTCGTGAGAATGAGCCTTGCCTAACTCGTATCTAATCTCTTAAATAGTACTCGCTATAATTAAATCCAAAACTTTGCCTTTGGGCAAAATATCACTTGGCGTGTAAACGCCAAATATCACTCGCCAAAGGCGAATATAACTTTGCAATAGCGAAATATAACTAAAAAGTGGGTCAAGCGTCATGCTTGCCGATAGGCAAAATATCACTTGGCGTGTAAACGCCAAATATCTCTCGCCGAAAGGCGAATATCTCTTCGCGACAGCGAAATAACTCACCGCAAGGTGAAAACTTATCAAGGAAGACGACTAATGAGTCAATTAGATGTTTTATATCGCGCGCTGGTTGATTACCGTAAAAGCACGCGAGACGACAAAGATTGTATCGTTCAAAGAACGGCTATAATTTCATCGGCAAGTGAAAACGACGTAATTGAAATTACGCGTAAATCTTGTAAAATTGAAACCGATTGGATTGAAGCCATTGAGCGCGGTATTGAATTTATTGAAAAAGCAATCAATGAAGAAAGGCAGTTTATTCGTTCAAACGGTGAAGTAATACCGATTGAAAAGGTTAAACGCGTCTCAAAAGATTCGGTGGAACACCTTGCTCGTCACAGCAATCTTTTAACTAGAGAGCCTGAAGAAGGGCACGACGTTATTCCCGATAATTTATATACCGTTGAAAGATTAAGCGATTACGCCGTTTATGAAAACAGATTCTTATATATGTTACTTTGCTATTTGCGTGACTTTATAGGAATGCGTTATGAACGAATAGTTGAACTTACCAACACTTATAACGGCAAGATGTCAATGAATAAAACCGTCGTTGAAAGCAACCGTAGGGTAGAATACCAAGTTCAATTAGTTGAAGAAAAGAAGAACGACGAATACTTAAAAGACCATAACGATGCGCAAACGGAAATAGATCGTGTTTTAATGGCTTATAGGGCAGTAGTATATTTCCTTAACACACCACTTATGAACGAAGTTTCAAAGTCGCCTATGTTAAAACCGCCTATAACTAGAACTAACGTATTGCGTATGAATAGAAACTTCCGTGAAGCGTTATCTCTTTATGAATACGTTTCGGCGTACGATAAGGACGGGTATGAAATTATAACGGACGTAAAAACCCTTTCGCCTTTCGTTGGTCAACTTGCAGATGAAATTGCAGAAACGGTTGAACTTTCTTCCTTTTTAACGTACGAACACGGTTTAAACTTAAAAGAATATTTTAAGCGCAGATACGATAAAGAAGAACAACGCCGTAAAGACGAAGAACAACGCAAGTTTGCAGAGCAGTTAAAGAATGTAAAAAGGCATTTGCAAGACGGTGAAATTACCCCTGAAGAATACATAATAATGCTTGAAAAGCGTATCGCCGATTTAGAAGAGCGTGAAGACGATCTCGCGCAGGCGCGCGCTATTATAGATGAATTGCACGAAGAGAACGATAAACTCACCTTTGACTTAAAGCACGCAAAGGAAAAAATAAACGCTTTAGAAGACGCCGTAATCGCTTGGGAACATAAGTATGAAGAAGATATGGCTGCAGAAAAAGCGCGCCACGCTGAAGAAGTTGCTCAAATTAGGCAAGAGCACGCTGAAGAAATAGAACGTATTAACCAAGCGCACGAAGAAGCGATAGAGCAATTAAACGTAGAGCATAAACAAGCAGTAGAACAGTTAGAAATACAGCATCAAGAAGAAATACAAGTGATGACTGCGCAATTCAACGAAAACATAGAGCAGTTAAATGTTGCGCACCAAGAGCAAATGGATCAACTTACTGCATCGTTTAACGAGCAGTATACGAACATGGTCAACGCTTACAACGAACAAATTGAAAATATTAACGTGCAACACGCAGAACACGTTGAGCAAATCAACAAAGCGCACGAACAAGCGACTATTAAACTTTCTAACACTTTCCAAACTGAAATTAACGACCTTAAACTTAAACACAGCGCAGAAATTGATAAATTCAACAATTACGTTCAAACCATGCAGGAAGAAAATTTGCGTGCAATTAACTTTAGGGATCGCATAATTGATACTGAAAGAAGAAACTTTACTGATAGTATGCAAAAGGCAGTTGCTAAAATTGATGGCGCAGAACAACAAATTGCCGAACTCACGGCAAAATGTCAAAGGCTTAGCGACCTTAAAACGCTTTCGGACGGCAGGCTCAACGCATTGCGTAGCGAATACGGGTTGATTAAACCTGACGAAGATTTCTCAAATCAACAAATGGCAGAAGAGTTAGAACATCAATACGAAGTGTTCCGTAAATTCCATAAAACTGAATGGAAGAAAACCAAAAAGAAAATTCGTAGTGAAGTGTTTACCGACGTAAAAGAACAAGAAGTAAAACGTTTAGAACAAAAGAAATTAGCTAAACAAAAAAAGAACGAAAAGAATAAAAAATAACGCGGGAGAGCCGTATATATGGATAAAAAGAAGACTTCAAAAAAGAAGTTAAAATACGTATTTCTTATTATAGCCGTACTTTTAGTAGGCGGTCTTTTGGCGTGGGCGTTTTCTTCGTTCATATCGTCTGGGGAAACTAACGTAGTAAGAAATGAAATAACCTATTTTATATTGATTGCATTGCTGGTTTTGCCCGTATTGCTTTTAGTTTTGTTGTTCGCCATAGCGTTTGGCAAAAAGAAGATAGACGATACCAATTCTTCAGTTGAAATTACGGGTTCGCTTAAAGTAGGTTCAGTAACGGCAGTAAAAGGCGTAACCGCGGTAAAGGGTGCGCCGACTGACGACGAAGAAGAAGGCGGCGACCGTTCAAGGTTTTACATGCTTGGTGAAATAGACGCAAATAGCGGTAAATATCAAAAGACGGGATACGACGACGGAATAACGTTAAAGAGTTTTTGCGACGAGTTTAGAAATTTTGCAAGTAACAAATTAAAGTTGTATTACAGCATAGACGATATAAGAAGATTTATCGCAGGACTAGCCGTAAGTAAAATAGTAATACTACAAGGTATGTCAGGTACAGGTAAAACGTCGTTAGCGTACGCAATGGGTGAATTCTTAAACAATCCGTCAACGGTAATACCCGTACAACCAATGTGGAAAGAAAGAACCGACCTAGTAGGGTATTACAATGAATTTACAAAAAGGTTTAACGAAACGACGTTGTTACAAAAGATGTACGAAGCCAACTATAGTAAATCAATGTATATAACGATACTAGACGAAATGAACATAGCAAGGGTAGAATATTATTTTGCAGAATTCTTGTCGTTATTAGAAATACCAAATCCAGAAAGAAGATATTTAGACGTAGTAACAGACGAATGGGATAACGACCCGATACAGTTCAAGGGTGGGCAAATGAAACTACCCAACAATATGTGGTTCATAGGAACGGCAAAT
Organism: Christensenellaceae bacterium; assembly: GCA_045534565.1. Taxonomy (GTDB): domain Bacteria; phylum Bacillota; class Clostridia; order Christensenellales; family Borkfalkiaceae; genus UBA1259. The sequence continues at coordinate 3,464 of JAZSJY010000033.1, forward strand.
AACGACGACTCAACGTTTGCGATATCAGATAAGGTATACGATAGAGCAATGATAATGAACTTAGATAACAAGTGTGAACCGTTCAAAGCGCCCAAGACCAAAGGGATAATGGTAACTGCAGAAAAGTTCTATGAGTTAGCAGGACAAGCGATAGAAGAATACCCGATAACGAACAGAAACTTAAAGCGATTAGAAAAGTTAGACGAATACATGATAAAGGTGTTCCACATAACGTTTGGTAACCGTATAATGAAACAAATCAAGCAATACATACCAATATACGTAGCGTGTGGTGGTGAAGAAATAGAAGCGTTAGACGATATATTGAGTAAAAAGGTATTAAGGAAGTTAGAAACGCAAAACCCCGTATATATCCGAAGCGTAGTAGACGGATTCTGTGATTATTTAGACGAGTTATTCGGGCCGGACAAAATGAAATTATGTAAAGAGTATGTGCAACGGATAAAGAAGAACGTCTAATTTAAGTGGTTATATACTGCGCATCTCGTCGTTGTGCTGTGCGTTGCTAGGGTTACATACAAAAAGTATGCGCCCCGTCGCAATGCTCGCACGCCTAGACCTGCTTGTATCTAACCCCTTATTTAAGGGCTTATATTACATCGCAATACTGCGTTACTGCAATGTTAACACGACTTTAATAACCAGACGGTTAATTTCATCCGTTTTAACAAGCGAGCCTTGTCTTGCTTGTATCTAACCCCTTAAATTTAAGAAATTATATACTTCGTTATGCGTCGTTACTATTCTTCACGAAAGACTTCAATGACCAACAAGGTCAATTTCATCCTTTCGTGAGAATGAGCCTTGCCTAACTCGTATCTAACCCCTTAAATAGTGCTAGCGACAGCAAAAGTGGGGCAAGCGTCACGCTTGCCAATGGGCAAAATATCACTTGGCGAATAAACGCCAAATAACACTCGCCAAAGGCGAATATATCTTTGCGAAAGCAAAATATAACTAAAAAGTGGGTCAAGCGTCACGCTTGCCTTTAGGCAAAATATCACTTGGCGTGTAAACGCCGAAAATCTCTCGCCACTAGGCGAATATCTCTTCGCGACAGCGAACTATCTCTCACCGTTAGGTGAATATAACTTCAAGGAGGTGCCAAAATGGTTAAACATTCAAAATTAGTTTACGTAATAGGGTCAATAATCATAGGCATCATAACTATATTAGGTATACTGGGCGGGTTAATTCTCGGCGGTGTAATAGATGGAACTACCAAGAAAGTGGTGTTCGTTAGTGGGTCAATGGAAAAGACTTACGACGGCACACCGCTTACTTGTGATGAATTCGTTTTGCAAAGTGGCGAACTTAAAAAGGGACACACGGCGCACGCAACTATTAGCGGTACGCAAACTGGCGCAGGCTCAAGTGCTAACGTTTTTGAAGTCGTTATTTTAGATACTAACGGCGCAGACGTTTCAAGCGATTACGAAATTGCGTTAAATCCAGGGACTTTGACGGTAGCAAAACGTCCGTTGGAACTTTCTGCAGATAGCGCGTCAAAAGTTTACGACGGCACGGCTTTAACTAACGAAAGCTACACTTTAACTTCGGGTGAATTAGTTGCAGGGCATTATTTAGACGTAACTTACGTTGGTGAAATAATCAAAGCTGGTGAAGCAAGTAACCAAGTTTCTGCGCTTGTAAAAGACGTTGAAGATAACGACGTTACTTGTAACTACGAATTAACATATATTGAAGGTACGCTTACCGTTACGCAAAAACCGATAACTTTACTTTCAGAAACTTACAACAAAGTTTACGATGGCACGGCTTTAACGGGCATGGTTGACGGATATTCTATAACCGAAGGTGAATTAGTTAGTGGACACGAAATTTCACTTACTTGTGTAGGAACGCAAACTAACGTAGGCGTTACGCAAAACGAAGTTTCCGCAGCGATAGTAAGCGGTACGGAAGATTTAACGGCAAACTATTTAATTACGTACTCTTTCGGTACGCTGACGGTAGAGCAACGCAGAATTGAAATAACTAGTGCAAACGCAGATAAAGAATACGACGGTACGCCACTTACTTGTAGCGATTGGACTTTGACCGTGGGAACTGTTGCCCCCGATCAAAATTTAACGGTTACTTGTACGGGAACGGTAACTGATTGCGGTCAAAAGGATAACGATTTTACGTATACCATTACTAATAATCTCAATGAAGACGTAAGTTCAAATTACTTGGTTGAGACAGTAAAAGGTTTGTTAACCGTTGGACAGAGAATAGTTCGTATTCAAACCGAGTCGGCAAGCAAGGTGTACGACGGCACTCCACTTTATAAAGAAGACGGCTGGCTAATTGTAGAAGGTTCAATTGCGCCTAACCAAGAAATATTCGTTATAGATTATTCAAAAATAACGAACGTGTTTGACGGACTTGTTAAAAACGAACTTTCTTTCATAGTTAAAGAAGGCGACGTAGATAGAACCTTAAACTATACGATTATTCAAGAGTATGGTGAATTAAAAATTGACCCCAAAGAAGCAATAGTAACTACGGCGAGCGATAGAAGGGCGTATAACGGCGAACCCTTAACTAAAACTGACGGCGCAAGTATAACGGGCGTGTTGAGTAATGAAACGGCAAACTTTACCGTTACGGGTAAGCAAACTGATGCTGGTAATTCTAAAAACACCTATTCAGTAGTCGTAACTAATATTGACGGCGTAGTAACCACGGCAAACTACGTGTTTACAGAAGAATTAGGTACTCTTACCGTAGATAAACTAAAAATTTCTTTAACGTCAAAAACGGCAGAAAAAGTATACGACGGCAAGCCTTTAACTTGTAATGAAGTAGATCTTGTCGGTGCGCTTGCAGACGGCGAAACTATTGAGTATTCGTTTAGTGAATCGCTAACTAACGCAGGTGGACCTGTTGAAAATAGGTTTACATACAATATATATAAGAAAGACGGCGTAAGTTCTTCTAACGAAAATTACGACGTGGAAGGCGGGGTACAATTTGGTACGCTTACCGTGAACAAGCGTGAAATATGTTTAAAATCACAAAGTCAAACTAAAATTTACGACGGTGTAGAATTAAAGTTGCCCGATGTAGAAATAACGAACGGTTCAACGGTGGACGGCGAAACGTTAACAACGTATGCAAAAGGAACGATAACTAACGTTGGTGAAGTTCAAAATACTATCGTTTACAACGTCGTTAACGCAAACGGGCAACCTACTACAGATAACTATAAGTTCGTTGAAGATACGGGCGTTTTAAAAATTGATAAACGCAGAATAGAAATAACTAGTGCAAACGCAGAAAAAGAATACGACGGCACAGCGCTTACTTGTAGTGAGTGGAATTTAAGCGTTGGCGCAATCGTTCCAAACCAAACTTTAAAGGTGGTTTGCACGGGCAGTATAACGAACGTTGGCGGAACGGATAACGGGTTTACTTATACGATAACTAACGCTCTTAATGAAGAAGTAAGTAGCAACTATCAAGTTGATTACAAAATCGGCACGCTTACCGTAACCAAGCGAGAAGTAGTATTAAAATCACAAGGACAAACCAAGGTATACGACGGCGTAGAATTAAAATTACCGGGCGTAGAAATAACAGGCGGTTCAATAGTAGACGGCGAAACGTTAATTGCGTACGCAAAGGGCGCTATAACTAACGTTGGTGAAGTTGAAAATACTATAGATTATAGGGTTGAAAACGCATACGGACAAGCGACTACTAATAACTATAAGTTCGTTGAAGATACGGGTACTTTAAAAGTTGAGCAAAAGGTTATTGTTTTGACGACGCAAAGCGACAGTAAAACGTACGACGGCACGCCACTCACTAAAACGGACGGCGCTCAAATTCTCGGCGAGTTGGTAGAAAATGAAAGCGCAACGATAACCGTAAGCGGTAGTAGAACGGACGTTGGTGAAGATTATAACATAGCAACCGTAAAAATAACGAAGTTAGACGGAACGGATTCCACGGCTAACTATTACGTAGATGAAGAGTTTGGTAAGTTAATGGTTAATCCCATTGAAGTACAAGTAATATCTGGTTCTGCAATGAAAATGTACAATGCAAAGCTACAATCGTATAATCATTTTGACGTGTTAGGTGCTTTATTACCAAATCACGAAGTAGACGAAACTACTATTCAGTTCGTTGGTGGGTTTATTGACGTAGGAAGTTATTTAAATGAATTCAATGAAAACGGCGTAAAAGTAGTTGATTCCGCTACGGGTGAAGACGTTTCTAAATATTATAAAATAACGCCTAAATACGGTTCGGTTGTAATATTTACAAAAGAAATAGAAGTTCGCACTTCTGATGCTGCTAAGGTATACGACGGCACGCCACTTACCAAAAAAGAATATACGGCAACGGGCTTGATTGACGGTCACGAAGTAATCGCTTTAGTTACTGGAACGATAACTAATCCTGGTAAAGCAGTTAATACCTTTATTATTGACGATATTGTAGACGCAGAAGGCAATAGCGTTAGACATAATTATGACGTTAAAGACCTTTGCGGTACGCTTCAAGTAACTACAAGTGAAATGAGTGGTGGGGAAGGCGCTTCAGGTGATATTTCTTCTTTGGGTGGCGCAGAACCTGAAGAAGTGCCTATGTATATAGTAAACGCGGATTTCGGCGGAAGAGTTTACTTAAAGATAACAAGTTACGGCGATTATTTTGCTACGACTTCAGGTAGCAAGTGGCTTGACCCTGTTGCATATACGGGCGCGACTACCGTTTCACCGTTAAGCTATCCATATCTTGCCCTTAACGACTACGCTAAAGTAGGTCAAATAAGTATAGAGAAAATAAATGCAGGCGCGTCTTTCGTTACGCCTTATTATGCAGATTTAAGTTTGACGGGCGCTAACGATATTTCTTATTACATATCAGATAGCAAATATTCAATGTCTTATATATTTGCAGGTGATAACGCTTACGTGAAGAACGCTCTAAGTGGAACTATTTATCAACAACAAGAAGAAGATTATTTTAATTACGTAAAAGAAACTTATTTGCAACTTCCCGATAGTACAAGGGCTGTTATGGAAAAAGTTATTAAAGTTTACGGACTTTCTACTGATAACCCCTATTTGATAGAAGAAGTTGCTTCAATAGTTCAAACTAAAGTTTCATATAGTTTTGATTATGAATATAAGGGTGACGTAGCAGAATATTTCTTTACCCAAGCAAAAACGGGTATATGCCAACACTATGCAACGGCGGCAACTGCGCTATTTAGAGCACTTGGTATCCCTGCGAGATACACGGTTGGTTTTGCTGGTGAAGTTAAGGCGGGCGTTGATAACGTTATAAATTCACCTGGGCACGCGTGGGTAGAAGTTTATATTCAAGGCTTTGGTTGGGTGCCTGTTGAAGTTACAGGTAGTAGTTCGTCTGGTGGTGGCGGCGGTGGAACTGCTGAACAAGAAGCTATTTTCGTTAAACCACTCAACGTGTATAAGCAAGGTAATGCTACTACCGTTTTGACGTATACTTCAAAAGAACTTGAAGGGGATGAATTTAAAAAACTTTGTGAAGCAAATGGTTATACGTACACGTTTAACGTAAATGGTGTTCAAAGGGGTGTAGGTAAAACCGTTTCTAAAATAGAAAATTTCGTCCTTTACGATTCAAACGGGCAAGATATAACTAAACAATATAATTTCAATTTTAGTACGGGCATAATGCACGTTTACTTACAAAGTATAACGGTTAGGACTGTTGACGTTGAAAAGTATTACGATGGTAAGCCGTTGAGAAACGATCCAAATGCAATTGCTTACGAGATTGATTACGGTGAAACGGGTACGCTTATGTTTGGACACCAAGTTACCACCGTTGAAATGAAGACGGTGATAACCGACGTAGGAAGTATATCAAACTCTGTAAGCAATTTCGTGATAACTGATCAAGAAGGGAACGACGTAACTGATTTTTACAAAGTGAATTATTTGTTTGGTAAACTTACGATAAAAGCAAGGGCGATTTGCGTTACTACTGGTAGTAAAACCGTTTCTTTAAGCGAACTTAACGGCGAAGCACTTATTTGTCACGAATACACTATAACTTCGCTATGTGGTTTTGATGATAGCCCGTTGGTTGACGGCGACGTTGAAACTGTTAAATTCACCGCAGAACTAAAAGTAGCCGGTAGAAAAAATAACACGGCAACGATAACTATAAAGAACTTACTTAATCAGGACGTTACGAAAAATTACTCAATAAAATATACGTACGGAAGATTGGTCGTAAACAAATAAAAGGCTTTTAAGAGCGCGAAGGGTTTTTTATGAAATACAATAAGTACAAAAAACTAATATCTAAATTTGCAAAGTTTTTAGCGTTTATTAAACGCAACCGAATAGTAATACTTTCGGCATTTTTAGGCGTTACGGCAGTAGCGTCTGCTTTGCTTGCATCAAACGGCTCAGTAGTAAGCGATACGGGTGTGCCTTTAGAAATAGTTTATGGTCAAGAAATCTCTTTTGAAGCGAACGCCTTTATGTCAGACGTCAACTATCAATACTTTGATTATAACTTAAACTGTTGGGTTGAAGGTTTGCCTAAAGACCCTGGTCAATATAAGATACGCGCCTACTCACAAACCATTTTTAAGAAAACTCGCTACGGCAAGGAACACACCGTAACTATTTTGCCAAAACAAATAATTTTTATAGTTTACGAAGATGAAATTCGTTACGGTGATACGCCAACGGCAGTATTAAAAGAAGGTTCTGCGCTTGCATATAGCGATTCATTTACTTGCGATTCATTTGAATTTTTTGATTTAGATAAAGAACAAGTTCAAGTTTCCCCAACCGTTGAAGGGGTTAAAATAACGCGTACGGTGTTAGACAATCAAACGGACGTTACTTCATATTACGATATAGCCGTTGAAAAGACGGATATTACCCTTACGGCGAGAGAAGTTGAACTTTCAGTTGAAGATGCTGAAAGAGATTACGACGGCACTGCGTTTACGTCAACTTCGTTTACGATTGACGACGGCGAACTTGTTGACGGCGACGAATTAGCCCTTGACTTTACGGGTGAAATAGTAACCGTTGGCAACGCTGAAAACGGTGCAACCGTGAATAAAGTAGTTAATAAAGACGGAATAGACGTAACTAAATATTATGATTTTACTATCAATCCAGGCACGCTTACCGTAAATAAACGTCCGCTTGTAATTCAAACTGCGAACGTTTCAAAAACGTATGACGGCACGGCACTTGAATTTAGTGGGTACGATTATTCACAAACGCCTATTGCAAATGATCAACAAATTCAGTTTAAAAACGCAAGTTTAACTGATGCAGGCGAAATTGATATTGCGTCTAATACTACGGTATGGATTTATGACCAAAATAATCACGACGTATCTTCAAATTACGACCTTTCTTATCAGGGCGACGGTAAAATAATCGTTAATAAAAGAGATATTTTCCTATCTTCTAAAACTGAAAGCAAAGTGTACGACGCAACGCCTTTAACGGCTAACGGATACACGATTACTCAAGGTGAGTTAGTTTATGGTGAAACTATCGTTCCCGTATATAACCAAGATATTACTAACGTTGGGTGGGTAAACAACCTATTTACCGTAACGATTGTAAAGGCAAACGGCGTTACAAGTTCTACGGAAAACTATAATATTGACCTTACGTACGGCAAATTAACCGTCACACAAAGAGAAATAGAAGTAGTGACGCACGACCAAAGTTTCGTATACGACGGTAAATATCATTTTGATGAAAGTGCGTACTCAAAAGACGATATAGTAAGCG
>JAZSJY010000092.1:0-7593 GCA_045534565.1 Christensenellaceae bacterium
AGTCTTACCCAAAAAGAAGGGTTCCCGAAAAGTATCGTAAGAACTTTTTGGGAAGAGGAAGGGTTATTTATAAGTCAAGTAATTTTGCATTAAGCAAAATTGCAGACATATTTAATACACCCTGACGAGCGAGCCTAGCCTAACTCGTATCTAACCCATTAAATACAATATAATTAAATCCAAAACTTTGCCTTTGGGCAAAATATCACTTGGCGTGTAAACGCCAAATATCACTCGCCGATAGGCGAATATAACTTTGCGATAGCAAAATATAACTTAAAAAAAGGAGTGTATTATGAAAAAATTTTTTAGCTTACTTGTCAGTTTACTCTTATGCGTATCGTTTCTTTCTTTTACGGGTTGTAAAGAACCTGATAACGGTACTACCGTTAGCCTTAAATACTACGGCGCTGCGCCAGAATTGTTGCAAGCGTTAAAGCAAGGCGTTGCTACCGTGGGCGTTCTTCCTGAACCCGTTGCAAGCACTTTGGAAAAAACCGATTCTAAAAAGTGGTACAGGTTAGACCTTCAACAATTATACGATAGCGAAAAATCAAGTTATCCCCAAGCGGTGTTGATGGTTAAAACAAGTCTAATAAATTCATACAATACTGAAATCACTCAATTTGCAGAAGGAATTGACGATAACGTTTCGTGGGCGAAAGAGAACGTGTCAGACGCCATATCGGCAATAAACGATAGTTTACCCGAAGGAACGGTTGCGTCTTTTACAAACAATAACCTTACTGCAAGCGTTATAGAAAACTGTAAAATAAAATGGCAAGGCGTAAACACCCAAACCAAAGAACAGGTTAAAAACTATATTGACGATATTATGTCTATAAGCGATAAATCTGCCACTGCCGTTACTGACGATTTATTTTATAATAGCACGGCAACGCAAATATTTAACGGTGAAAAAATTACCGTAGCCGTTCCCGACGGCGCACCTGCTTTGGCGATAGCAAAATACATTAAAAACGGGGTTTCCTTTGAAGGCAAGCCGTTAGAATTTAACGTCGTTAAAGCGGATCAAATAGGCACGTCTACTGCAGATATAAAAATTATGCCTGTAAACGCAGCGACTAAAACCTACAATAAAAACGCTTTAGATCCATACGTAATGCTCGGCATAGTAACGCACGGTAACTTATATATTATGTCAACCGAACAAATTAGTAAAGACGATTTAGGTGGAAAAACAATAGGCTTATTCGGGTTAGGGCAAGTTCCAGATCTTACCACCCAAAGCGTACTAAAAAAACTCAATTACCAATATAAAGTAGCAATCTAAAATATGAAAAAATTAAACAGAGCGTTAAACTTAATATTACCGTTATTACCCGTAATCGCCATAGTGGTATTATGGGCTATTTCGGCGCGCTCTGTTAACAACGATATGTTGTTGCCCACCGTAAAGCAAACGTTTACGGCGCTAATTGATTTGTTTAAGGATAAGCAATTTTATATATCTCTTTTAGGAACTATTTTAAGAAGTTTAGTTGCCTTTATTTTATCGTTTTCAATAGCCTTTATACTTGCCGTGTTAAGCGTTAAAAACGCAGTATTTAGAAAAGTTACGTCGCCCGTCGTTAAGATAATGCGCGCACTACCCACTATTGCAATAATTTTGCTTTTATTACTTTGGACTAACTCTATTATTGCGCCTATCGTGGTAACTACCTTAGTAGTTTTGCCAACTTCTTATACTCATTTAGAAAGTGCTTTTTCTTCGCTTGATAAAACCGTTTCAGAAGCAGGTAGGGTGGACGGCGCAGGTGAGATAGACGTGTTTTTAAAGGTGGAATTACCACAAGCGTTACCGTCGGTATTTACGGCAATAGGTAGTGGAATATCGCTCAACTTTAAACTAATGGTCGCTGCCGAAGTTTTGGCGCAAACGGCAAAATCAATAGGGTATATGTTAAACGTTTCAAAGGCGTATTTTGAAACGGCAGAAATGATGGCGTTAGTGGTAATAGCAATACTTTTTGGTGTAATCGTTGAAAGCGTATTTAATTTTATCGCAAAAAAAACCGAAAGATAAACTTTCGGTTAAACGTTAACAACAGTAATATTACTGTCAAGCAGGGTGAAATGTTCGCCCTGTTTTTTATTTGTTAAAAGTAAATTGTAGCCGTCCTTTTGATAGAATACGAATATACTTGCCGTTGGGTAGTCGTTTATAATTTTATTTATAAATTCAGTTAACGGCGAACTCGTTTGATTAGGGTAATATTCGTAAAGGCAGAGCGCGGTGGTAATAGCGTCTGCAAAAGGACCGTCGTTACATATAACGGTTGCGCCCGCAACACCCGTGTCGGTCGGCTTTGCTGTAACGGGGTTAATAAGGTGTGAATATCTAACGCCGTCTACCGTATAATATCTTTGATAATCACCACTTGAAGAAACGCTTTCGTTGTTTAACAAACTAGTATTAATAGATAAAGCGTTTTGCATTTTTTCGTTTGCCCTTGGGTGATGAACTAAAAGTTCTTCCGTGTGAAGAATATAGATACTGCTACCACCTATACTTATATATCCCGAAGAAAAACCTTCGTCAACAAGAATTTTACCTGCTAAATCGCAAGCGTAACCTTTAACTATCCCCCCTAAATCTATTTTAACGCCGTCTTTAGTTTTAGTTGCCATATTTTCGTCAATAGATAGGTAATCAAAGCCAACTAATCGTTTTGCATCGTCAAGTTGGTCACTATTAGGAATAGTGAAGTTGATTGACGGATAGTTTGGCGCAAAGCCCCACAGTTCAAGTAAGGGGTAAACGGTTGGGTCAAATTTTCCCGCCGTGTAATCGTGGTATTTTTTTGCTAAAAGCAAAACTTTTTGTTGGTCAGTAGTAAGGGGAATTTCTTGTCCTACGTCAGCGTCGTTTAACTTATACGGCAGGGAAGAATTTTTATTTCTATCAAACTGATACTCTAATGAAGAAAACAAATCTTTTAATTTTTTGTTGGTATCGTTATCAAGTTTTTTGCCGTAAGTTTCAACGTGTATATTAGTGTTAAAAAATTTGTAGTCGGCAACGCTACCTTTTTCCGTGCAAGCGAAAAGAGGAATAACGAAAAGGGATATAAGAGTTACCGAAAACAGTCTAAACAAACGTTTCATAACTCAATTATACACAAAAGTTTTATAAAAATCAAATTTATATTGACAAAGCATTTATGCTTTGGTAAAATAATAACGTTGATTGTTTTTTTTAAGGAATAGGTAAATGCCAAGATATAAAATTGCGGACGTAGTGTTTACCGCACGAATTAAATATAAATATACTTACGACGTTTGCAAAGATTATTTGTACAACGGTGACGAGCCGTCTGCTTTTTTTGCTGAAGTAACCGAAGACGATATTTCAGCAGAATTAGTTAACGCCCCCGAATTTCCAAGACCGTACGCAGAGAGCTTGGCTTTATTTAGAAAACTTTGCGAGTATTGCTTAAACAAAGCGAACGGGCTAATATTCCACAGTAGCGCAATTATGGTGGACGGTCAAGCGTATTTGTTTACAGCGCCAAGTGGAACGGGCAAGTCAACGCACACAAGGTTGTGGCGTGAACTTTTGGGCGAACGCGCAGTAATGATTAACGACGATAAGCCGATAATAAGGTACGTTGACGGTGGTTTTTACGTATACGGAACGCCGTGGACGGGGAAACATAATTTAGGAACGAACGCGCGTGCAAAAATAAAGGCAATTTGCAAAATATATCAAGCAAAAGAAAACGTAATAAAAAAGGTAAGCACGCAAGAGATGTTGTTTACCATATTAAATCAAACGTTAAGACCTAACGAAGAAATGCGAATGGATATTCTTTTAGGGCTTATAGATAAAATGTTAAGGGAAGTTGATCTGTATAGTTTAGGCTGTAATATATCGTTAGACGCGGCGAAACTTTCCTACGAAACTATGTCAAAAGGAGAAAGTTATGAAAATTAAGAAGGGCTTTATTTTAAGGGAAGTTGCAGGCAACAACATAGTAGTTGCCGTTGGCGAAGCCGTAAAAAGTTTTAACGGCGTAATCAACGTGAACGAAACGGGCGCATTCTTGTGGAAATTGCTTGAAAGTGAAACTACTGAAGAACAACTAGTAAATGCGCTTCTTAAAGAATACGACGTAGACGAAGAACTCGCTAGAAAAGACGTAAACGCTTTTATCAATAAACTTGCGGAGGCAGGACTTACCGAATAAGACTGGGATTACTATGGAAAAACTTGGATTTGACAATGCGAAATATTTAGAGATGCAATCGGCAAAAATTCTTGAACGCATAGGCGCTTTCGGGGGTAAATTATATCTTGAGTTCGGTGGAAAGTTGTTTGACGACTACCACGCGTCAAGAGTATTGCCGGGGTTTGAACCTGATAGTAAGATTAAAATGCTTTCTCAATTAAAAGACAAAGCGGAAATTTTAATCGTAATAAACGCAAACGATATAGAAAAGAATAAGCAAAGAAGCGACCTTGGGATAACTTACGACCTTGACGTGTTAAGGTTGATAGATATTTTCAGGGCGAAAGGGTTTTACGTTGGGAGCGTTGTTTTAACGCGCTTTGCGTCGCAACCGTCGTCAATTGCTTTTGAAAAACGCCTTACTATGCTTGGCGTAAAGGTATATCACCACTATCCCATAGCAGGTTATCCTTCGGAAGTAGAAAAAATAGTTAGTGACGAAGGCTACGGCAAAAACGAATACATAGTAACTACAAGACCGTTAGTAGTGGTAACAGCCCCCGGCCCAGGTAGTGGTAAAATGGCAACGTGCCTATCGCAAATATATCACGAAAACAAGCGTGGCGTTAAGTCGGGTTACGCAAAGTATGAAACTTTCCCCGTATGGAACTTACCGTTGAACCACCCCGTAAACGTAGCGTACGAAGCTGCAACGGCAGACCTAAACGACATGAATATGATAGACCCCTTCCACGTGGAAGCGTACGGTCAAATGGCAGTTAACTACAATCGTGACGTGGAAATTTTCCCCGTGCTTTCGGCAATGCTTTCAAAAGTGCTTGGGGAATGCCCTTATAAATCGCCGACGGATATGGGTGTAAATATGGCAGGGTATTGCATTATTGACGACGAAGTTGTAAGCAAAGCGTCAAAGCAAGAAATTATTCGCCGTTATTACGATTATTTAATAGAATTGCGTAAAGGCAAGGTTAATAAAGAAACCATATCTAAATTAGAAATATTGATGCAAAAGTTGCATATATCTATAAACGATAGAGCCGTAGTAGCCCCTGCTATAGAAAAAGAAAATTTGACGGGTGCGCCTGCGTGCGCGTTAGAGTTACCTTCTGGTGAAATAGTAACGGGCAAAACGGGCAAACTTTTGGGTGCAAGCGCATCAGCGTTATTAAACGCGTTAAAGGTGCTTGCAGGGATAGACGATGCAGTTGAACTTATATCTTCAACGGTAATAGAGCCTATCCAAAAATTAAAGGTAAACCATATGGGTAGCGTAAACCCAAGATTGCATACTGATGAAATTTTGCTTTCGCTTGCAGTAAGCGCTGCTACCGACCCCGTTGCGAAAAAGGCGCTTGACCAACTTTCAAAACTTAAAGGTTCGCAATTCCACTCGTCAGTAATACTTTCGCACGTAGATGGAAAAACGCTTAAAAAGTTAGGTATAAACGTAACGTGCGAACCAAAAAGGCAAAGTGACGAAACGTCAAAATAAATTAGTGGGTGAAAAATATGACGACAGAACTTATTATAATGATTTGCGTAGACGCAGTTTTATTGTTAGGGCTTGTAACTTTATTATTATTTAAAATGAAAAGGGAAAAGTCCAAAAAGAAAGCTGAAAAGCAAGAAGAAAAACAGAGTGAAAATTAAAAATTGCGCCTGCGTCTGCAGGCGTTTACGATATATGGCGAAAAAGGTAAAAAAATATTTGGAAATATTTTCCGTTTTCTGCCGTAATCTATTGACAAAAAAAATAAAGAGTGTATAATAGGTGTTAGCACTTAAGGAGTGAGAGTGCTAAATATATGGAGGTATGATTATGAAGGTAAGACCTTTATTTGACAAAGTAGTAGTAGAAAGTCTCGTAAGTGAAGAAAAGACGGCAAGCGGATTTATTCTTCCTTCAGCAGCACAAGAAAAGCAACAAATGGCAAAAATCGTAGCGGTAGGTCCTGGTGGCGTAATTGACGGCAAAGAAGTAGTTATGCAAGTAAAAGTAGGCGATACCGTACTCTATTCTAAATACGCAGGTAGCGAATTTAAGGTAGACGGCAAAGAATTGACCATAATCCGTCAAAGCGATATTTTGGCGGTAGTAGAATAAGGAGGCAAAAATAATGGCTAAACAATTAAAGCAAGGCGAAGAAGCAAGAAAGGCTCTTCAAAAGGGTGTAGATACCCTTGCCGATACCGTTAAAATCACGTTAGGCCCAAAAGGTAGAAACGTAGTTTTATCAAGGCAATTCGGCGCACCGCTCATTACTAACGACGGTGTAACCATAGCAAAAGAAGTAGAATTAGAAGACGCATTTGAAAATATGGGTGCGCAACTCGTTAAAGAAGTTTCAACCAAAACTAACGACGTAGCGGGCGACGGTACTACTACTGCAGTAGTTCTTGCGCAAGCAATGATAGCAGAAGGCTTAAAGAACGTTGCAGCAGGCGCAAACCCCATTATCTTAAAGAAAGGTATTTCAGGCGCAGTAGCAGTAGCAGTTGAAAAACTCAAAAGCATTTCAAAACCCGTTGAAGATAAAACTTCAATCGGTCAAGTAGCGTCAATTTCAGCAGGCGATAGCACCGTTGGCGAACTTATCAGCGAAGCAATGGAAAAAGTTGGTAAAGACGGCGTAATCACCATTGAAGAAAGCAAAACTATGAAGACTGAACTTTCAACCGTTGAAGGTATGCAGTTTGATAGGGGATATGCTTCTGCATATATGGTAACTAATACCGATAAAATGGAAGCAGTTTTAGAATCACCCGTAATTTTAATTACCGATAAAAAGATTTCTGCAATACAAGAAATTCTTCCTATCGTAGAACCTATTGCACAACAAGGTATGCGCCTTTTGATTATCGCAGAAGAAGTTGAAGGCGACGCACTTGCAGCGTTAGTCGTAAACAAACTCAAAGGCGTGTTCAACTGCGTTGCAGTTAAAGCACCTGGCTTTGGCGATAGAAGAAAAGCTATGCTTGAAGATATAGCAATTCTTACCGGTGGTACTGTAATTTCAAGCGAACTTGGTTATGAATTTAAGGACGTAACTTTGAATATGTTAGGTCGTGCAGGCACGGTTAAAGTTGATAAAGATAACACTACCATTATCAACGGCGCAGGCGATCCTAAAGCGATTGAAGCAAGAAAGCAAGCAATCAAAGCGCAAATTGCAGAAACTACTTCTGATTACGATAGAGAAAAATTGCACGAACGCCTTGCTAAACTCGCTGGTGGCGTAGCCGTTATCAACGTTGGCGCTGCTACCGAACTTGAAATGAAAGAGAAAAAACTTCGTATTGAAGACGCGTTAAACGCTACTAGGGCTGCCGTTCAAGAAGGTATCGTTCCAGGTGGTGGTATCGCTCTTATTTCAACAAT
>JAZSJY010000216.1:0-12273 GCA_045534565.1 Christensenellaceae bacterium
CACTTTGTACGCTTGAATTTGAAGACCACCGTCCCTTGTACGACTGGGTAGGTATTGAACTTGGTTTTTCGCCCAAGCCCCGTCAAATTGAATTTGCAAGGCTTAACGTAACTAATTTAGTAATGAGTAAACGTTACCTTAAAAAGTTGGTTGAAGACGGTTCTGTTAACGGGTGGGACGATCCACGTATGCCCACTTTAACGGGCTTGCGCAACCGTGGTATTCCAGCAGAAGCGCTTAAAGATTTCTGCGCACGTATCGGCGTAAGTAAAGCAAATTCAGAAGTTCAAATCAGTTACCTTGAAGCGTGCATTAGGGAATATCTTAACACCCACGCAGAAAGGGCAATGGCTGTGCTTAAACCCTTAAAGGTTACTATAACTAACTTCCCCGAAGGCGTTACCGAACAAGTTGATTTTGAAATTAACCCCAACGAAGAAGTTAAGCGTGTAAGGAAGATAGATTTTTCTAAAAATATCTATATTGATGCGGACGACTTTTCACTTGATCCACCGCCCAAATATTTCCGTTTGAAAAAGGACGGTATGGTTAGACTTAAGAGCGCGTACATTATCAAGTGTGACGACGTTATTTTAGACGATAACGGCGAAGTAAAAGAACTTTTATGCTCGTACGTGCCAGAAAGTAAGAGTGGTAGTGATACTTCAGGGTTAAAAGTAAAAGGCGTTATTCAATGGGTTAACGCAGATAGCGCCGTTGATATGGAAATACGCAATTACGGGCATCTTCTTAAAGATGAAGAATACCCTGGTCAAGATTTTTCTGAACGTATGAATAAAGATAGCGTAACCGTTTATAACGGCAAGGTTGAACCTTATATCTTTAATAACGCTAAAGATACGCCCTATCAATTTATGCGTACGGGGTATTATAAACGCCTTGACGTAAACGGCAAAGAAATTATAAGTGAAATAGTTTCGTTGAAAGATAATTTTAACGCAAAAAAATAAAACGGTATATAAAAAACGTTACCGCACGGTTTAATTTTTAGGTTAAACCGTGCGGTATTTTTTTTGCCTTTTTTCTGCCGTGTTTTATAAGGTGAACTGAAAATATAAATCTGTCGTAACGGTGATTTTTACCGCTAATTAAACGTAGTTTAATAAAAAAATGCATTTTTGTATAAAAGTAAACGGTAGTAAATGGTAAAAGTGCAAAAAAATACAAATTTTACTTACTTTTGTCTAAAGACAAATAAAGGTGGCAGAAAGTATAATTATTCATAGTGGAAAAAATCCGCAAAAATAAAAAGAAAAACATTTTATAAGGAGGGTTTTATGAAACAAACCTGGAAAAAACTTTTATCGGTTGTACTTTGCTTGTTCCTTGCAATAGGCTCGCTTACTTTAGCCGCTTGTGGTGACGATAACGAAAAGAAAGAAGAACCGATAGACCCCAACAAAACTCAACTTTACATCGGTAACCAAAACTACGGCTTTGGTGACAAGTGGCTTGAAGCTGCAGAAATTAAATTTGAAGAAATGTTCAAAGATTATTGCTTTGAACCCGGTACGGACAAAAAAGGTATTCAAATTTATTACGACAACGGTTCAGGTTTCTCTGGAACGGGACTTTTAAGCAGTTTGAAGTCAAGCAGTGAATACGACATTTACTTCGGTGAAGCAACCAACTATTACGATTACGTTTTAGGTGACGTTATGATGGACCTTACTAGCCTTATTGACGGTACGGAAGATTATAGCGACGTTTTCGTTGAATACGGTGGCGCTGAATATACTGAAGAAGGCTCTATTGAAGACAAGTTACTTGACGGCTTTAGAGATTTCTACAAAACCCCAACGGGTATAAGTGGTATGCCTGAAGGTAAATACTTTGCTCTTCCTAACTACGAATGCACTTATCAAATGAACTATAACATTGATATGTGGAACAAATACAATCTGTTCTTTGATGAAGACGGTGAAATCGGTGTGAAAAACACGAACAGAGAGTTGCTTTCTGCTGGTCCTGACGGCGAAAAAGGTAACTACGACGACGGTTTACCCGCAACTTTTGATCAATTCTTTGAAGTATGTTACGAATTTAGTAACAACACCAACGGCGGTTCACTTATTTCTTGGCCGGGCGGTATTGCATCATATAGAAACGTTTATATGCAAGAATTGTTCTCTTCAATTGAAGGCAAAGAATCAAATCTTTTAGGATCTTTCAACGGTACTGCAACTAGACTTATTAAAGTTCAAAACAATCAAGGTAGAACGGAAATGGTCTTTGACTCAAACGGCAACCCCGTTCTTGAAACACAAACCATACAACCTTCAAACGCATACGAAGCATACCGTCAATCAGGTAGATACTGGGCTGTTAACTTCTTTGAAAGAATTATTGAAGGCGGTTATATGACTGGTGGTAGCACGGGTAGTGACGACCACTATACCACTCAAATGAATTTCATTAAGTCTAACTTCCAAGGTGGACCTATTGCTATTCTTTACGACGGCAACTTCTGGCAAAACGAAGCAGACGCATCTTTCAAGACTGTAGTTAACAAATACGGCAACAAGGCAAGTAAAGAAGTTATGAACTTCGGCGTATTGCCCGTTCCAAGACCTACCGCAGACGCAGCTTACGCAGGCAAGAACGCATATTCAACGAGTGGTAACAGCTGTTCTTTCATTTATAAGAACGTTCCACAAGAAAGACTTCTTGCAGCAAAAATGTTCTTCCAATTCCTTTACACCGACGCACAACTTATTGAATACAACAGAATAGTTGGTTCTGCAAGGGGCTGTAAGGTTGAAATGACTGATGAAGAACTTGCAACGCTTACCCCGTACGCACGTAACGCATATCAATATCGTAACGAAAGCGACGTTATCGTTAGTGGTTCAGGTCACCCCTTATACGTAAACAACATGAGTACGTTTACCTCTTATAGTCACGGTTTCGTTTCATATCCTGCCGATAGCAAACAAGAAGACCCGATTATGTATTTAAGGGCAAACATCAACGGTCAAACTAACGCTGCAAAAGCGTACTTTGAAGGTTTAATGAACAACCCCAACTACACGAAGAACGGTTGGAATTCAATGTTCGGCAGTCAAATAGGCTAAAAATATTTTGTACACTTACGGGGCGGGAAACCGCCCCATAGATAAGGAGAAATTATGGTTAAAAAACCAAAAATTACGCCTAACGTACCAGAAGGCGTAACGCTTAATAAGGAAAAAGTTCCCGTAAGCAAACTTATTTTCTATATTTGCTTATTGATTTTTCCTATTGCGCAATTCATAGTTTTCTACATAATAGTAAACTTTAACGGTATAACGTTATCGTTTAAGAAGTACGAAATGGGTGACTACGTATTCGCAGGGTTTGAAAACTACAAAACGGTATTCAATCAATTTTTTCACGACGGGGAATTCGGCTTTGCAATAAAGAATTCGTTTATAACTATGGGCGTGGACTTCGTGGTAATAATGCTTTTATCATTGTTGTTCTCTTTCTACATTGCAAAAAAATACCCCTTGCATAAGTTCTTTAGGGTTATGCTCTTTTTACCATCAATCATCTCTTCAATAGTTATGGTTATTATTTACAGGTATTTCCTTGAAGAAGCAATCCCACTTATTATAGATAAAATTTGGGGTAGGGAAAACGTTATACATAGTTGGCTGAACAAAATTTTTGATACGCCAACCGAAGGTAGTTTTTTGAACCGACCTGGAACTGACAGCTTTATATTTATAATGTTTTATTACGTTTGGATAAGTTTCGGCTCGGGCATCTTGCTCTATTCGGGCGCAATGAGTGGTATTTCTGAAGACGTTATTGAAGCAGGTTATCTTGACGGCGCAACGGGCTTAAAAGAATTCTTCTACATAACAATCCCAGGTATTTGGCCGACCATAGTCGTTTTAACTATTTCAAAGTTAACGGCTTTCTTCACCAACCAGTTAGGGCTATTCTCTTTCTACGGCTCTTCTGCGTTACCGGAAATGCAAACCATAGGTTATTACTTGTTTAAGAACACTTACGGCAATATAGCGACGATGGATATATTCCCAAAACTCGCAGCAATGGGTATAGTGTTCACTATAGTTATTGCACCCGTAACGCTCGGGGTGAAATATCTTATGGAACATTTTGGACCAAGGGAGGAATAAGACTATGGATATTAAAAAACTTACCAAGAAAAAACGCAATAAAATGGGCGTTTTCACCATAATAGTAGTAGTCGTTCTTTCCTTATACGCTCTTTCAATGATTGCGCCTATGATTTGGGCGGTTATCACGAGTTTTAAAGATTTCCAAAACGATTACAGTTTTAACGAAAATATAATAGGTTTCCCAAAACCATTTTACTTTAAAAACTACAAAACGGTATTTGAAAACTTTGACACCAAAGTAAGACACCTTGATAAAACGGTTACTTACGTTGGCTTTGGCAGAATGGTGCTTTACTCAATTTTGTATTCGGTTGGTTGTGGGTTCTTCTCTACCTTTATTCCTTTCGTCGTAGGCTACGCAATGGGTAGATATAAATTTAGATTTAGCGGTATCCTTTACGGCTTAATCATAGTAACTATGGCGTTGCCTATCGTTGGTAACTTGGCGTCAGAAGTTAATATGGCAAGAACGCTACGGATATACGACACGTTCCCGGGGATATGGCTGATGAGCGCAAGTTTCGGTGGAACGTATACGCTGGTATTCTACGCTTCGTTTAAGAGCATACCGGCAGGGTATACGGAAGCAGCGGAAATTGACGGCGCAAGTCAACTTCGCATAATGTTTAGCGTTATATTCCCACTTGCAATTAAGGTATTTATGGCAGTATTCCTTCTTAAGTTTATTCAACGTTGGAACGAATACGAAACGGCGTTAGTTTACTTGCCCACGCACCCGACCATTGCGTACGGCTTGTGGGCGTTTAACGAAGGAACTACGCCTGAACTTTCGGCTGCGGGTATTCCAGGTAAACTTGCAGCGTGTATGGTGCTTTTAATGCCCGTACTTATATTGTTTATAATTTTCCAAGATAAGTTGATGGGCAACGTATCTATGGGTGGCTTAAAAGGCTAATAAATAGGAGATAAAATATGATTAAAACGAAAAGCAGAAAGTCCATATTGTTAATATTGCTTTCGTTAGCGCTCGTTATAAGTTCTTTTATAGGAATTTTTGGGCTTAACAGGGCAATGGCAAGTGTTTCGCTTAATATTGAAAACGATATAGTTTTATCCGTTGATTACGGTGACGATTATATCGTTATGTCAGGCGACTTGTCTTATGGCACGAAAGAACTTTCAGCAACCCCCGTATTGACCTATCCAAGTGGTAAGTCCGTTACGGGTGCTCAAACGGTTGCTATTGACGAATACGGTAAATATTCATTATCTTATAGCGCTGATTTTGACGGCGAGATTAAATGTAAAGAATATAACTTTACCGTTGCAATGCCAACTTTTTCAGTTTCACAAAAGGCTGACAGCGCAACTTACGGTAAGCACGAATTATTGATGCATAGAGAAGGCGAAGACGAAAGCGCGGATATTGAAGGTTCAATAGTTACTTTAAGCGAAGGCGGAAAAGCTTATTATAGCGCGCCTATTGACTTTGAAACTTTAGACCCGATGGAACCGCTTATTGAATTCTATGCACTTCCACAAAACCCAGGCTTTGGTATTAGAAATAGCACGGACTATCCTTATACGGCTGGTACTGAAGATTACCGTAATATGTACTTTAAGTTTACCGATATCTATGATGAAGATAACTACATTACCATAGCGATTTTATGGGGTGATCACTACTTTAAGTACGCGCTTACTTCAAGTAGAACTAACCAACTTAGCGGTATGGCAGGCGACGGCAGTAGACTTTTCACTAACGGTAGGTTTGGCACGGGTATGCGTTTGTCTTTCGGCAACGTTCACTATTCAATGGACCCAACGGGGCAAGATTACAGAAAGTGTTGGAATAGGTTTTATTTTGACTACGCTGAAAAACAACTATACGTTGAAGGTAATAATCAATCATTAGTTCCAAGAAGTTTAGTTCTTGATTACGACGATAGTCAAATGGTTTCTGACCTTTGGGAAGGTTTTAGTGACGGCAAGGCTAAACTTGAAGTTTATTATAACAGTTTCACGGGTGCAAACGGTACGGCTATGTTTACCTATATAGGCGGTCAAAAAATTACTTCAAACACTTTGGTTGATACCGTTGGACCTGACGTTTTAGTTGATGAAAGCGAATATAACCAAAGCAATATGCCAGAGGCGTTAGTTGGTCTTAAATATCCCATTTTAAGTTACACCACGCGTGACGCGTTTAATTTAGGTAACGATAGTAAAGTAAACGTTTACGCGCCTAACGGGCAAGAAGTTGAAATAGTTAACGGTGCGTTTACCCCAACTACGACGGGCGTTTATAAAGTTATCTATTCGGCAGTTGATAGATTTGGTAACGAAACTAAAAAGAGTTACGACGTAAATTCAAAAGCGTCTATCAAAGATATAAACATCGGTTTGACTAGCGACCTTTCAATGACGGCAAAACAAGGCGAAGTGGTAACCCTTCCCGAACACGCCGTTGACGGTGGTTCTGGTAATCTTAAGGTGGAAACTTACGTCGTTTTAGCAGGTAGTAACCAAGTTATCGTTCCTAAAAACAATCAATTTATTCCCACTAGCGCAGGGCAATATTTAGCGCAATACTACGTTACCGACTATTTAGGTCAACCGTACGTATATCACTTTACCATTAACGTTGAAGCGACAAGTTACCCGATATTCACGGGTGACCCCGTTCTTCCCGAATATATGCTTTTGGGCAGAAAATATATTTTACCGCAATTTGACGCCGTAGAATATTCAACGGGCAGTGCTAAAAAGGTTGATACTAAAATCATAATAACTGACGGCGCAGGCGAAAGAACGCTTACTTCAAACGAAGTAGTTATAAGCGATACTGCAATTGATAACGTAAAAATCCGTTATCAAGCGACTGCAAACGGTCAAACCAAGTATAAAGAATACGTTATTCCAACCGTAGTTCCCGTAAATAATTCGGGTAGGGCAAACGTAGTAGATTACTTCGCAACCGAAGTTGCTACTAAGTCGGTAAACAAAAACGGTTTAGTATTTAACTTTACTGAAGACGGTACGGCTCGCTTTATCAAACCGCTTATGTCAACTACGTTTGAAGTTCGTTTCAGCGTTGAAGATATTATATTGTTTGATAAGGTTGACTTTATCGTTACCGACGAATATAACCCCAACCACAGTCTTAAATTCACTTATTATACTAACGGTGGTTTATATACTTCGTTCAGCGTTAACGACGGCACTCAATATATTCTTGAAAGCCAAGTTGGTTTAGGTATTATATCCCTTTCGTTTAACGACGCTACGGGTATAGTTTACCCAGACGGCTCAAGTTACGTTGCTTTTGATAAGTTTATGAACGGCGATAAATACGACGGTTTCGTTAATAACAGTTTGTATTTAGACGTTAAACTTTCAGGTGTAACTGGTAACGCACAATTCATTATAAATAGGGTTAACGGTCAAGCGCTTAACGAAAAGACCGTTGATAGAATAGGACCTAACTTTACTACGATAGGTCAAAAGACCGTTCTTTACGCACCCGGTTCAACCGTGGTTATAAGAAAAGGTCTTGCAATGGACGTTTTAGATAGTTATGCTGACGTACCAGTTTCAGAATACCAACAAGTTGAAGAAGTCGGCGATTTCGTTTATAAATATCTCGTTAGTGACGACGGTATTACTTTACAAAACGTTCCTGCAGATAGAGAATACTTCATTTCAGGCTTGAAGAGTGATAGATATTATTATGAATATTTTGCGGTAGATTCAGGTATGGGCAACGACGATATGCCTGCTGAAACTGTTGAACCTTACTCGTTTGAAATTCAAGATATTGAAGAACCTTCAATTACCATAGGAAATATGGAAACCAACGTATCGGTAGGCTCAACCATCACGCTTGCTAAAGCGACCGTTAACGACAACAAAGACGGTAAGATTCACGATTACGCAATTTACGTATTGAATGCAGATGGCTACTATGAAAACGTTGAAAACGATCGTTACACCATAACCAAAGCCGGCGTTTATAAATTCATTTACGTTGCGTTTGACCAAGCGGGCAATATGGGTATGAGAACTTACGAAATAACGGCTAATTAGTAGGGTGGTGAAATTATGAAAAAAACATTAATCAGTATTATTTTAGCGTTAGTTTTAATCTTTACGGTAGGGTGCCAAACGGCTTCAAGTAGCGCACCCCTACCCGAAGTAAACGGCAACGTAGTTGACCAAGTAGAAGAAAATTTTATCATTAAGGACGGCGCAAGTGATTACGTAATAGTAAAGCCTGCGGTTTCAAACGAATTCGTTGATTTTGCCGCAGCCGACTTGCAATTTTTCTTAAAAGAAGCAACGGGCGTGGAATTGCCTATTACTACGGACGATAAAGTTACCTATACGGCAGAAAGTAAATTCTTTTCGTTAGGTAAAACTTCATTTTCCGAAGATAAGGCACTTGACACAGATAAAACGAACGTTAGTGGCTACGTGCTTAAAACTATTGACAAAAGCATTTTTATAAATAGCATTCACGGCAACGGCGTTATTCAAGGCGTATACGCATTTTTAGATGAAACCTTAAATTACGAATATTACGCTGCCGACGAATATTATATTGACAAAGCAACGGAAGTTGAATTGCCCACGTTAGATATTCTTTTTAACCCTGCAATTCCCGTAGTGCAAGCGACTTATTTAATTCAAGAAAAAGACAAAACGTATATGAGAAGAATGGGTGTTTTCTCAAAATACGATATATGGCATATGATAGGCAGTGAAGGTTGGACGCACAACACTTTCAACTGGGTAAATCCAGATACCTATAACAATCCTGCAAATGCAGAAAATTATCACCCCGAATGGTTTAGCCCCGACGGTAGAGAATTGTGCTTTACCCGTGACGACGGCGATAATAACGACGAAATGTTCCAACTTATTTTGTCGCAAATGAAAAATTTCATTAAAAACGGACCTAACCAAATGCTCGTATCACTTTGCCAAAACGATACTAGCGCTTGGTGTACTTGCCAAAAATGTGCGGATGCTAAAAAATATTACAACTCAAATCTTGCCATTATGATTAAGTACGCAAACAGACTTATAGTTGAAATAAGAAACTGGATGCAAGAAGAAGGGTTAGAACAAGAATTTAAGTTTGGTATTTTCTGTTATCAAGAAACTATGGATGCACCCGTAGTTCAAGATGAAAACGGCAACTGGGTTGCAACTCATCCCGAAGCAGTTGGCGAACCTGAACTTATGATTAAGTTTGCGCCCTTGCGTATGATAATGAACCGTGACTTCTACGCTAGTGAAAATAAATCGTTTGCAACGCTTATGAAACAGTTACACGCAGTTTGTCAAAACCTTGGCGTTTGGTGGTACGGCACTTATTTCCATACGGCGTTTATTCCGTTAAATAATTTTGATGCGCTTAAACCTACTTTACAGTTCTTTAAGGACCAAGAAGTTTACTGGTCTTTCCACGAATCAGTTGCAACTGACGGCGCAACGTCTTTCCAACAATTGCGCATATATTTAGATGCTAAATTGCATAAAGACCCCTCGCTTAACACCGAAGAACTTATTAAAGATTTCTTTAACGCGTATTATAAAGACGCCGCTCAACCTATGTACGAATACTTAACTAGTTATCGTATTCGTACCAACTATAACAGAGATTATTTGGGTATGGGTGGTGACGTTGGTAATAACTTCTATGCAAGAGAAGATTTCTTCCCCTTTATTCAAGTAAAAAAATGGTGGGATATGACCGATGGTGCGCTCGCATGCGTAGAACATTATAAGAATACGGATAAAGAACTTTACAATAAACTTGCTGATAGAATAACTAGAGAATCGCTTGTTCCTAGATACATTATATTGAAGTCACAATATATGTACCTTGAAGACGACGTGGTCCTCGCTGAAAGAAAGGCGTTCAAAACTGACGCAACTAGACTTGGTTTGGCTAAAGAAGGGCACGCATATTTGCAAGATATTTACGCAGGTTGGGGGATTTAAGAGATGAAAAAGAATACTAAAACAAAATTATTGATTGCTCTTATAACACTTTTAACCGCAATGGTAATTTGCTTTGCCGGTTGTGATTGTAAAAACAAAGAACAAAAATATAAATTGAATATAGTTCCTGCAGAAGTGACTTTAGTTGAAGGCGAATCGTTTACCTTTAGCGTAGATACCGACCTTAACGGCGCAGTTGCGTGGTCTTCTTCAGACTACCGTATATTCAACGTAGCAGTTGATACGGGCGAAGTTAGGGCGCAAAATCCCGGCACGGCGTTTATTTACGCAACGGTTGATAACAAAATCGCGAGTGCAACGGTAATAGTCGTTCCTGCAGAAGATACTAATAAAGAAATTGAACTTAACGTTAACGTGCCCGGCGTATCGCTTTACGCAGGGCAAAGCGTAAAGGTTGACGCAAATCTTACTGAAAACCAAAACGCATTGCCAGTAGTAGTATCTTTTACCGTTGATAATCAATCGGTAGCAACCGTTTCTAACGACGGTGTAATCACTGCAGTTGCTAACGGAACGGCAACGGTTACCGCTTCGGCAGAATATAACGGTCAAACTTACGTTAAAAAGATTGCCGTTACCGTAAGAGAAAACGTAGTAGTAACCTTATCGCAAGTAAACGTTAATTTGATATCGCTTACCAACGGTAGTCCTACTACTTATGAATTCGGGTGTGACGTAGTCGTTAACGGACAAAAAGTAGAAGACGCAGAAATTGCTTGGTCAAGCCAAACGGACGTAGTAAGCATTGACGATAACGGCGTTATTACCGTGCTTAAAACGGGTAGTGGCGTTATATACGCAGAATACGTTCGTGATCAAATAAGCTATAAAGTTCCTGCAAACGTTAACGTTGATTACTTTAAGCAAAACGTAACGCTTAACGAATATTACGTTGCGTTTAACGACCAAGCGGGTGATAGCGCGCAAATAAAACTTCCAAGCGAAGTTGACGTAACGGATATTAAAGCCGTTTACAATATAAATAAACAATCGCTTGACTTTGAACCTAACGCAACGGATAACGCAGTAGTTATACCAAAAACTGCTTATACTATGGGCGCAAGCACGTACACCATGCGAGATACGTTTATTGAATACTCTTTCGGCGCATACGCAGCAGACTGGGTAATAGATAGCAAAGAAGATTACGAAGTAATGATGAATATCGGCACGGGTAACGTTAAAGAGACCGTTGTAGGCACGGGCGTTATTACTGCAGATATTGACTTTGGTGGTGCAAGTTACGTTTACGCAACTAACGAAGCTTCAAGAACGTTAACGCTTGACGGTAACAATCACGTTTTGAGCAACGTTGTAACCAACGGTTTGTTTAGTAACGTTGTAGGCGGTCATATTAAAAACGTAATTATATTAAACCCCACGATAGTAACCTTAAACCGTGACGCAGATAATATGCTTATGGGCAACGGCCCGTTCGGTACGCAAGCAGACCGTGGCGGTGCGTTTGCAAACAGTATTTCTACTGCAGCAATAGTTGAAAATATTGCAGTAGTAAACGCAAAGGTTGGTATTAACACTAAACCTGTTGGTATGTTTGCAGGTAGAATTTACTCTTCAGATACTACCATTAAGAACTGTTTAGTAGTAGATACTTCACTTTCTAAACAAGCGGGTTTATCAGCGTGGTTTGAAAATATAGGTGGCTCTGCAGCGAAAGCCTTATTTATAAACAACTACGCAATAACGGCGAACAACTACGCAGCGTGCGATACCGTTTCAGCAACGATATCTTCCGGTTACGCTGATTACAAGGTAGTAAGCACCTATACCGATATGTTAAGCGAAGTAGGTAGCAACGTAAAAGTATTTACTTGCCTTGAATTTGACGGCGACGACGTTTTAATCGCAGGCGTTAAGATTAACGAAAACATGCAATTTACCGATATAGTAGCAGACTTTGAAAAAGGCGTTGAAAACACCTTAACTTCAACTATTATAGCAAACGAAACGGTAAATAAAGTAACCATAAGCGATACCGAAGTAGCGTTTACTCAAGACGGCGACACTTTGACTTTCTCTGCTACGGCACTTGCAAAAGCGCCTATTAGCGACGGGCTTGAAATGCTTATTTATACTGACGCAAAAACTTATATATGTAAGGCAAACGTAA
>JAZSJY010000142.1:0-2764 GCA_045534565.1 Christensenellaceae bacterium
TGATGAAGAACCGTGTAATACGATTGGGAAACCAGGGAGTTTTTTAGAAACTTCTTCTAAAATATCAAAACGGAGTGCAGGGGGAACGAGAATACCTTCTTCGTTTCTGGTGCATTGTTCGGGTTTGAATTTGTATGCGCCGTGTGAAGTACCGATAGCGATTGCAAGTGAGTCAACACCAGTTCTAGTTACGAATTCAATAACTTCTTCAGGTTTGGTGTAGCTTTCTGCGCCGTGTTCAACCTTAACGTCGTCTTCAATACCTGCTAAAGTACCAAGTTCGCCTTCAACGGTAATATATCTGCCCCTTGCAGCTACGTCGTGTGCGTAGTCAACAACTTTTTTGGTAAGAGCGATATTTTCTTCAAAGGGAAGGTGGCTACCGTCAATCATAACTGAAGTGAAACCGCCGTCAATAACTGCTTTACAAGTTTCAAAGTCAGGACCGTGGTCAAGGTGTAAAACGATAGGAATGTCAGGACATTCAATAACTGCTGCTTCAACGAGTTTTACAAGATAGGTGTGGTTAGCGTATGCTCTTGCACCCTTTGATACTTGCAAAATTACGGGAGCGTTTTCTTCTTTACAAGCTTCGGTAATGCCTTGTACGATTTCCATGTTGTTAACGTTGAAAGCGCCGATTGCATAGCCGTTCTTGTAAGCCATTTCAAACATTTTCTTTGAGTTTACTAATGCCATAATAATAGCCTCCAAATATAATTATATAATTTTTTTCGTTAGTCGGTGGCTTTTTGCCACACTTTGACAACTACTATTATAACTGCTTTTTGTCAAATAAGCAAATAAATTTTAAATCTTAACGTAAAATACTTTATAAAAAATACGTTAAGTTGTATAATAAAACGGTAATAATACTATAAAAGGTAACAAATTATGCAAGATGAAAGAATAAACAAGTTAGCAAAAGGTCTTATAAATTATTCGTGCGCTCTTAAAAAGGGTGAAAAAGTTTTAATTGAAGCAAAGGGCATTGACTATATGTTGGTTAACGCTTTGGTTAAAGAAGCCTACGCCGTTGGTGCGTATCCTTTCGTGGAAATTTACGACAACAGGGTAACCCGTCAACTTTTAATGGGGCAAAATACCGAACTTGCTAAATTGCGTGCAAAGTACGACGGCGCTCGTATGGCTGAAATGGATGCGTATATAGGTATACGTGGTGGCGAAAATAGTAACGAACTTTGTGACGTACCCGAAGAAAATCTTCAAATAGAAAGCGAATACTATTCGCACCCCGTTCATCACGAATTAAGGGTAAAAAAGACCAAGTGGGTAGTTTTGCGTTACCCAAATCAAGGTATGGCAAGCCAAGCGAATATGAGTACGGATGCTTTTGAAGATTTTTACTTTAAGGTTTGTAACCTTGACTATTCAAAAATGGATAAGGCTATGGACGCATTAAAGGCACGTCTTGATAAAGGCGATAAGGTTAGAATTATTGCAAAAGATACTGATATTAGTTTTTCTATTAAGGGTATAGGTAGCCAAAAATGTTCGGGGCATAGGAATATCCCCGACGGCGAAATTTATACTGCGCCTATAAAGGATAGCGTTAACGGTGTTATAACCTACAACGCCCCGTCAATATTAAACGGCTTTAAGTATGAAAGCGTTAGTCTTACTTTTAAAGACGGCAAAATTATAAAAACGACGGGCAACAATACTGAAAAATTAAACGCCGTTTTTGATACTGACGAAGGCGCAAGATACGTTGGCGAATTTTCTTTCGGCGTTAATCCTTATATAAATAAACCTATGGGCGACATTTTGTTTGATGAAAAAATATCAGGCTCAATCCACTTCACCCCGGGCAGTTGTTACGACGAATGTTATAACGGTAACAATTCTGCAATTCATTGGGATTTAGTTCAAATTCAAACCAAAGAATACGGCGGTGGCGAAATTTATATTGACGGCGAACTGATAAGAAAGGACGGAAAGTTTGTTCCCGACGACTTATTGTGTTTAAATCCCGAAAATTTGAAATAATGGTAAAAAAATAATTGACTTACTTGCTTTTTAAGGCTATAATGTAAAAGACGAAATTTGCAAAAATTTTAAAAAAATCATTAAAAAATATTATTTGGAGGACACTAACCATGTCAAAAGTAACAAAAGTTGCAATTAACGGTTTCGGCCGTATTGGTCGTCTCGCATTCAGACAAATGTTCGGTGCTGAAGGCTATGAAGTAGTTGCTATCAACGACTTAACCAGCCCTGAAATGCTCGCACATCTTCTCAAATACGACACCATGCAAGGTAACTACGTAGCACAAGGCCACACCGTTGAATCTACTGAAGATTCAATCATCGTTGACGGCAAGGAAATTAAAATTTCTAAGTGCGCTAACGCTGCAGAATGCCCTTGGGCTCAATACGACGTTGACGTTGTGTTAGAATGTACTGGTTTTTACACCAGCAAAGCTAAAGCAGAAGCTCACATCGTAGCAGGCGCAAAGAAAGTTGTTATTTCTGCTCCCGCAGGTAACGACCTTCCCACTATCGTTTACAACGTAAACCACAAAACCCTTACCGCAGACGACAAGATTATTTCTGCTGCATCATGCACCACTAACTGTCTTGCTCCTATGGCTAAGGCTCTCAATGATTACGCTCCTATTCAATCAGGCATCATGACCACCGTACACGCTTACACCGGTGACCAAATGATTCTTGACGGTCCTCAAAGAAAGGGTGACAAGAGACGTTCAAGAGCAGGTGCTATGAACATCGTTCCTAACAG
>JAZSJY010000133.1:0-2375 GCA_045534565.1 Christensenellaceae bacterium
AAAAATGATTAGAAAAGCTCAACTAAAATTTATATGCATTGTTATGTCTATACTGTTGGGCTTTTTTGTTATTATTTTTGCCGCTTCTTTCGTCATACTCAAAAACGTTAGAGATAACGGTATAAATAGAGTTCTTGACGACGTTGTTCTAAACTTTGATACTCAAGGCGAAGATTTTGTTCAAACAAAAGGTCTTATATGTCTTTACAAAATTGACGACACTAAACAAATAGTTTCTTCTCAAAAGTGGTTTGATGCCAATTTTTTTACCGAAGAACAAGCCGATCGTATTATTCACGTTGCAGTTGAAGATAGACCTTACACCGCCGGTTCTATAGGCGACGTGTACTATAAAACGTTTTCTTACAAAGGAAACTATCTTTTAGTTGCAACCGACATGCACCACGAGATAGAACTTTTCAAAACCAGCGTATTAAAATCATTTTTAGCATTAGCAGGTATTTATCTCGTTATAACGTTTATCGTGTGGATTTTATCTTATAGCGTTTTTAGCCCGATTAGAGAAAATCTAAAAAAACAAAAACAATTTATCTCAGACGCTAGTCATGAATTAAAAACCCCTCTCGCAATTATTTCTGCAAACGCTGACGTTTTAGCACAATCAGAAGATAATCAATGGGTTTCAAACATTAAAGAGCAGACTGACCGTATGGGCGTTTTAGTTTCTAACATGTTAACTCTTGAAAGAATTGATGAAAAGCCATTAAAGCCCTCTTACACGGAATTTGATCTCTCGTCAGAAATATTAAGTAGCGTTCTTCCCTTTGAAGCAGTCGCCTTTGAAAAAGGCAAATTCTTAAACTTTGACGTAGAAGAAAAAATCACGTATAAAGGCGACCAAGCAAGTGTTAAACAAATAGTTTCAATACTGATGGATAACGCCGTTAAATACGCAAATAAAGGCGGCACGATAAACGTTACGCTTAAAAAAGAAATCGGCAAGAACGTTTCACTAACCGTTTATAATACGGGTAGCCAAATTCCTGCCGAAGATTCTAATAAAATTTTTGAAAGATTTTACCGTGGAGATTCATCAAGGTCTAGAGAATCAGGTGGAAGCGGTCTTGGTCTTGCAATCGCTAAGAGTATTGCCGACGCTAATAAATGGAAAATTACCGCGGAATCTGTATTAAACGAATCAATGACTATTAAAATAATTTTTTAATTTCTTTAACCTTAAACCCTAAATTCTCAATGGCATTTACAAGTTTTTCTTGAGCAACGTTAACACAAGTCAACGTTGCTTTTTCTTTTTTTAAATCTACTAATACAGCACCTTCCCCACATAAATTTTCCAAAGCGTTCTTTACTTTGGCAACGCAATGATTGCAAGTCATACCGTCAATATATATTTCTAATTTTTGACTTTTTATTGCCTTTTTTCCTTTTCCGTTTCGCAATAGTCTTAAAGCGTTAGTAACAACAAATAAGGAACTAACAGACATACACGCAGACGCAATCCACGGTGTAAGTGAAACGCCGAACATTGAAAATACCCCTGCTGCAACAGGAATTGCTATAACGTTATATAAAAACGCCCAAAGCAAATTTTCTTTTATAATTCTATTTGCTTTTTTACTTAGTGAAATGGTATCAACAACACCGCGCAAACTTCCGTTTACTATTATAACGTCTGCACTATCAATCGCAATATCCGCACCCGTTCCCATAGCTATGCCAACGTTTGCACTTTTTAGTGCCGGGCTATCGTTAATCCCGTCACCAACCATTGCAACTATTTTATTTTGACCTTTATACTTTTCTACTACCGCATATTTTTCGTCGGGTAAAACTTCTGCTTCAACTTCGTCTATATAAACTTCCTTGGCAATTTTAGTTGCTACCGATTTATTATCACCCGTAACCATTACCGCTTTTATACCCATTGATTTTAATTTTTCAATAGCCATGGCGCTATCGGGCTTAACAAAATCTGCAACCACGAATATTGCTATTAAATCAAAGTCGTCTGCAAAATATATAGCGGTTTTTCCATCGTAGTCTATTACGTCTATATTATTTCTTACCCTTTCAGGTAACAACTCTTTATTTCCAACGTAATAACGAACTTCATCTACAACCCCTATTATTCCTTTGCCTATTACGTATTGATAATCAGTTACAACCCTATCAGATTGTCCACAGTAATCAATAATGCTTTGTGCTAGGGGATGTTTTGATTTACTTTCAAGAGCGGAAACAGTTTGATTTAAGCGAATAGAATGCATTCCGTTATAATTCTTAAAATCTACCACTTTAGGCTTGCCCATAGTAATAGTTGCAGTTTTATCTAACAAAACGCAATTTACTTCACACGCTTTTTGCAAACTTTCGGCGTTCTTAAAAAGAACCCC
>JAZSJY010000028.1:0-3818 GCA_045534565.1 Christensenellaceae bacterium
CAAGGAGTTGAACCAAATCCTTGTCTTCCTAAGACCGCTTGGCCTCCGACTTATAGGTAAAGATATCGTTGGTAATTGTATTAGTTACGACCTTGCAAAAGGTCCACACTACCTTATCGCAGGTGCAACAGGTTCGGGTAAGAGCGTTTGCTTACACGTTATGCTTGCAAGCTTGTTAATGAGATATAGCCCAGAAGAACTAAAGTTGGTTTTAGTTGACCCCAAGAGCGTTGAGTTTAGAAAATACGAACATATTCCACACCTTTTGGTTGACGAAATTATTACCGAACACAAGCGTGCGTTGGCGTTGTTGCAATGGGCTTACGACGAAACTAATCGCCGTAACGAAATGTTTACCGAATGCGGTGGCGCAGTAAGTAATATAGACGATTACAACAGTTTAATAGCAAGCGATACGGTTGCAAAATTACCGCGTATAGTTTTCGTTATAGACGAACTTGCCGACTTAATGGAAAGTTGTAAAAAGGACCTTGAAGAAAAGATAAGAAAGATTGCCGCAAAATCACGTTCGGCAGGTATTCACTTGGTTCTTGCAACGCAACGTCCGTCAGTTGACGTAATTACGGGTACTATTAAAGCAAACTTGCCGTCACGTATAGCGTTAAAGGTTATGAACTTTGCCGATTCGCAAACTATTTTAGGTGGCGCTGGCGCAGAAAAACTTTTAGGTTACGGCGATATGCTTTATAAAGACTCTTCTATGGGCGATTACGAAAGGTATCAAGGCGCGTACGTTAGTGGTGCTGAAATAACAAACCTTGTGAACTACATTAAAGAAAAGAACAAAGCGTACTTTGACGAAGACGTTAAAGAATTCCTTGATAAAGAAACTAGACCGCAACCCGAAGAAAGCGCGCCTATCGGTGACGACGAAGGTGGCGGTGATGATGAAAATAGCCTTCTCTTCTTAAAGGCGTTATGGCTTGGTGTAAATACGGGTCAAATGTCAATTTCGCTCTTGCAACGTCGTTTCCGCGTGGGCTACGGCAGGGCAGGTAGCATAGTTGATAAGATGGAAAGGCAAGGCTACGTTTCTGGTAACGAAGGTAGTAAAGCGCGTAGAGTATTGCTTACTAAAGAAGAATTTATTGACAAATTCGGTCCTATGGACGAAGACGATATGTACTAAGGTTAAAAAATGAAACAAAGTAAAAAAATCGGCGTAATTTCACTCGGTTGCGATAAAAACCGAGTGGATACCGAAAAAATGCTCGCAATATTAACGCGTGAACATACGTTGACGAACGACCTTGAACAAGCGGAAATAATAGTCGTCAACACTTGCGCCTTTTTAGAAAGCGCAAGAAAAGAAGCCGTTGAAGAAATTTTATCGGCAAGCGCGCTAAAACAAGTGGGGCAATTACAAAAACTTATAGTAACGGGTTGTTTGCCACAAAAATTCATTGATGAAATTTTTGAAGAGTTTACCGAAGTAGACGCCTTTTTAGGCGTGTCTGATTACGATAAAATTTTAGGCGTTATAGACCAACTTTACCAAAAGAACGAACGCATAAACGCCGTTGGTCAAGTAAAGGGCGAATGTGGTAAACAAAGGGTTAGAACTACGCCCTATTACGCTTATTTGAAGATTGCAGACGGTTGCGCAAACCATTGTACTTACTGCCTTATCCCTAAAATTCGTGGTAAATACCGTTCGGTTGCTTTTGACGATCTTATTGAAGAAGCAAAAGATCTAGGGCGAGTAGAAGAACTTATTTTAGTTGCGCAAGACGTTACTAGATACGGCGTAGACTTACAACCTAAAAGAACGCTCGTTGAACTTATAAAGGGACTCTCGTCACTTGATAACGTCGGCAGTATAAGGCTTTTATATTGTTATCCAGAGTGCGTTGACGACGCGCTTATTGAAGAACTTAAAACTAACGATAAATTGCTTAAATACATAGATATTCCCTTGCAACACGCAGATAACAAAATACTTAAACGTATGAACAGGCGTGGTACGGCGGAAAGTTATCTTGAACTTATTGAAAAGTTGAAAAATAACGTTGAAGGTATTGCAATTCGCTCAACTTTTATAACGGGTTTCCCTGGTGAAGAAGACGAGCATTTTAACAATCTGTTAACCTTTATAGAAAAGGCAAAACTCTTTAACGCAGGCTTTTTTGCTTATAGCAGAGAACAAGGCACGCCTGCTTATAACCTTGACGGACAAGTGTTGCAAAAGGTTAAAAATCAGCGTTTAAGAAAGTTGTATTCAGCACAAAAGAAGATAGTTAAACAAAACAATAAAAAACTCATAGGGCAAACGGTAAGCGTACTTGCAGAAGGCTTTGATGAAGAGCAATTCGTTTACTACGGCAGGGCGTATTTTAACGCCCCCGATATTGACGGAAAGATATATTTCTTTTCGGGTGACGAAGTTGAATACGGCAAGTATTACGACGTGCAAATTATCAAGGCAACGGGGTACGACCTTTACGGAGAAAGATTATGAATTTACCAAACAAATTAACCATAATAAGAATAGTTATGATTCCACTTTTCGTGGCAGTATATTTTCTTGCCGAGTTTATACCGTATAGTTACGTTATATCGGCAGGCATATTTGCACTTGCA
This sequence comes from Christensenellaceae bacterium, assembly GCA_045534565.1. GTDB lineage: Bacteria > Bacillota > Clostridia > Christensenellales > Borkfalkiaceae > UBA1259. Next base: position 2,602 of record JAZSJY010000028.1, read on the forward strand.
GCGTTTACCGATTTTTTAGACGGTTACATTGCAAGAAAGTATAATTTAGTTACCAATCTCGGCAAGTTTTTAGATCCTATAGCAGATAAAGTTTTGGTTGCTGCAGCGCTAATAATTATGCTCGTTAAACCCGTTGGCGGTGTGGAAATTTTACCTTCTTACGGCGCGATCGCAGTTGCAATAATTCTTGCAAGAGAACTTATCGTAAGTGGTTTTAGAATGGTTGCGGCAACTAAAGGTGCCGTTTTAGCGGCAGATTGGTCAGGCAAAATAAAAACTTTCGTAACGGATATAGCAATTTTAATGCTTTTAATAGTTGCAGAGTTTGCACCCATGTATTCAATAGCGAATATCGTTGGGTTAGCGCTTTTAGGCGTAGCAACGATTTTAACCCTTTATTCAGGTATTGAATGTGTGGTTAAAAACAGAGTGGTTCTTAAAGATTGATGAAAACGGCAATTTTGTTTTTTCACTCGTCGGATAGAGATTTTGACGGCGAATATTACGGGCAGGTGGTCAACGCCTTTAAGAGTGGTGGAATATACGTTGATACCGTAGAAATTTTGTCTAAAACGGACGATTTAGTTTTTAGGCAACGTTTAGACAGGCTAACTAACGAAGTTGATAACTTGGTTATAATAGACGGTGAAAATCACGCTTTTGACCTTAAAGAAAAGATTGCGGAAAAGTTGGATACGAGTTTGGTTGAAAATGAAAACGCGCGCACTTTTCTTGACGCCGTATGTAAGCACGACGGTATTGAATATTCAAGTTCGTACGCCCTTTTGCCTATGGGCGCAACGCTAATACCAAACATACGTGGGGCTTATCAAGGGTTTATACTTGATGAAAACGAACTTACCGTAATAGTGTTGCCTGCAAACTATAAGCAGTTTAAGGTAATGTGCGATAAATACGTGTTGCCTTATTTAGAAAATAAATACGGCATAAAGTCAAGCCGTTTAGTTCTAAAATATTTTGGCGAGCTAAACGCCTTAAAGATAACTTTAGAGCAAGCGCAAAACGTCTATCCCGAACAATTTGTGTGGAATTTATACGAAAAGTACGGTGACGTAACGGTAGATTTGCTTTTTCCACAAGGCGAAGATAGTGGGAAGAGTAACGAAGTAGTTAGATTTATAGTCGGTAGGCATAAAGAAAATATTTACGCCGAATTTGATACTACTTTAAGCGAAAGACTTTTTGATATATTAAAA
>JAZSJY010000058.1:0-19063 GCA_045534565.1 Christensenellaceae bacterium
AAGTTGTTACCGCCGAATTTATGCCCACCTATCTCAACGATAGTATCTTCAGGGTGGAATTTTCTGTTAGCGTTCTTATAAGGCTCTTGAACGCGTTGAACTTGTTCAACTATATCAAGCGAAGAAATAAGGTCTAAATCAACCCTACTAGTATCGCCAACAAGACCGAGCACGGTTGAAGAATGCCCACGGCTAACGTGAATATCAAGACCTAAATCTTTAATCCACTCAACAAGATTGTCAAATTGTTTTTGTTCACACGCATTTTTTACAACGATAATCATAATGCACTCCAAGTATTAGTTATATTTTGCTTTCGCAAAGAGATATTCGCCTTTCGGCAAGCGTGACGCTTGACCCACTTTTTAGTTATATTTCGCTATTGCGAAGAGATATTCGCCTTTCGGCGAGTGATATTTGGCGTTTACACGCCAAGTGATATTTTGCCTATCGGCAAAGTTTTGGATTTAATTATAGCGAGTACTATTTAAGGGGTTAGATACAAGCAAGCGTAACGCTTGACCCACTTTTGCTGTCGCTAGCACTATTTAAGGGGTTAAATACGAGTTAGGCTAGGCTCACGAAGCGTTTAGGGAAAGATTAACCGTCTGGTTATCGCAGTCTAAACGCTAAGTAGTAACGACGCATAACGAAGTATATAACCACTTAAAAAGAAAGGGCTTTGCGTAATTACAAAGCCCTTGTTTCGTTATGTTTTAATGCAAAAACAATCCGCATAGTAATTACTATCAAGATATTGAAACTTCGTTATTAAAATAAAAATAAAAGTAAGAATTAGAAAATTTCATAGTTTTTGCTCCAAAAAGTAATTAAATTATACTACTGCTAAAAAATGGTGTCAAGTATTTATATAAAATTTTTAAAATTTTCTTTAGCCCGTAAATGTAGATATTTATTGACGATTACACCCGTCACCAACCCTAACATAAGTATATACGCCCATAATAAAAATATGATGACCGTTGCAAGACTACCGTAGAACTTATTATAGTTTGCGAACACGCGCAAATAAATTATAAAACCTATCGTCCCAAGCGTTATTATAAACAGAGAAATAAAAGAGCCTACGGCAAGCACTTTTAACTTTAGCTTTACGGGGCTTATAAATCCGTTCAAAATTGCTATAACCATAAACCCCACGCCAAGCAAAAAAAGTGAAACGCCACACCAAGTAAGTAACGTTTGCCATTTATTTAAAGTAAAACGGCTAAATAGCGTTTTTCTAAAAGAAAAGAACATTGCAAGGGCTAAAAATACAATAAATAACGCACAAAGGGCAACTACTGCCCAAAGCCTTCTTAAAAACCCACGCTTTTTATTTGAACGCCTGCCGTAAATAAAATCACCGTCTTTAGACATTTGGTTGAGTAACGTAGTGCAAGAAAAGATTACGGTAAATATAAAGAATACGGTAACGCCACCACCCGCGTTTTCAGCAGTTTTAGCAATAGTTTGCCCTGCTAAACGGAATTCTTCTGGCAAACGAGAAATAATTTCGCTTGAAAAATCAACCCCAAAAACGCTAAACGCCGTTACTAAAAGGAAAGCGAGTGGAATAAGCGCCGTTAAAAAATAATACACCCACGCGCCAGCAACGGTTGTAACGCGGTGTTTAGTCACCGTTTTAAGTAAACTTTTAAAAGTTTTTTGCATACAAAAACAGTCTGCGTAATTTGCAGACCGTTTATGCTTTTAATAAGTTAAAAATAGATTTTTTCAGAATTGATTTTAGCGTAAATTTCCTTATACTTATCGCGATAGAAAAGGTTAGTACCACTCGTAGTAACCGCCGCCGTCCCAGCAGCAACGGACATTCTTAACAGTTCACGCATAGGCACGCCTTTTTTAAGCCCCACGCAAGCAGCGGCAACCATACAGTCACCCGCGCCGACGGTAGAGTTAACGGCAACGGACGCGCTTTTACAGAAATAACTTTCTTCACCGTTAGTGAGCACGGCGCCTTCTGCCCCAAGCGAAATTAAAACGTTTTTAACGCCCTTATCAATATATTTTCTTGAAGCACGAACCATATCGTGTAAGTCGCGCACGTCTTTACCCGTAAACGCTTCAAGTTCACGCAAATTAGGTTTAGCCATAAAAATTTCACTACTACCGATAGCCGATAGCATATTTGCTTTTTCCGCGTCTACTATAATCTTTTTATCCTTGGGGATAACAGATAAAACTTCACCGTAGAAAGACGAGTCAACGCCTCTAGGCAAACTACCACTCATAACGATAATATCGTAATCGGGTGAAATCTTTTTAATATATTCAATAAGTTCTTGCTGTTTTTCACGTTCAACCGTTTCGCCCCTATCGTTAATTTCGGTCAACATTGAACGCTTATCAATTATTTTATAGTTTACCCTAGCGTTACCTTTATCGTACACGAATTGATGCTTAACACCTTCCCTATCAAGAACGTGTTCAAACATTCTGCCGTGATTTTCAAACATAAAACCTGTGGCAAACGCTTCTTCGCCTAAACGAGCAATGCCCATTGCGACGTTTAGAGCCTTACCCGAATAAGTTTCAACCTTGCTGTCAACTCTATTCAGTTTTCCCACGTTAAGACTATCTAATTCAATAGTGCAGTCTATACTTGGGTTCGGGCATATTGTTAGTATCATTAAACTTCACCTACTCGTATTATTTTTTTGCTTCGGCAATAATTTTTTCTTGCGCTTGGTAAGGTACTTCTTCATAGCACAAGAATTCTGCGCTAAACTTACCGCGACCTTGAGTCATAGAACGCAAATCGGTTGCGTATTTAAGCATTTCAACGAGCGGTGCTTCTGCAGAAATTTCTTGCAAACCATCAACCGTTTCCATACCCAAAACTCTACCACGACGTTTATTCATATCACCTAAAATATCGCCCGTATAAGTATCGGGAACTATAATCTTATATGAGTAAACGGGTTCTAAAATAGTAGGTCTTGCTTTTTTAATACCTTCTTCGTAGGCGAGTTTAGCAGCCGAAACGAAAGCAACTTCCTTACTGTCAACGGGGTGTTCTTTACCGTCAAAAAGCGTACACTTAAGGTTGGTCATAGGATAGCCTGCAAGCACGCCTTTTTGCATTGCTTCACGCAAGCCTTTTTCTGCGGCAACTGCGAACGGCTTACTTACTGCACCGCCAACTATTGCATTTACAAATTCAAATTCGCCGTCTTCTGCGCCCGGTTCAAACTTAATGTTAACAACACCGAATTGACCTGCGCCACCAGATTGCTTTTTATGTTTACCTTCGGCTTCTGCAACGCCCGTGATAGTTTCCTTAAAGGCAACTTTAGGCGCGCGTAAAACTGCTTCACAGCCGAATTTTGATTTTAATTTTTTACAAAGAATATCAAGTTGAGTTTCACCTTGACCGCGAATAACCATTTCGCCCGTTTCTTTATCTTTTTCAACCTTAAAGGTCAAATCTTCTTCTGCTAAACGGTTAAGCCCTTGGAACACTTTATCTTCTTCGCCAGATTTAGCCGCGCTTATAGCCATAGTGATAACGGGCTTTGGTAACGGAATATCAAAATATTTAATCTTAAACGCTTCGTCACAAAGGGTATCGCCCGTATTAGTATTGTTAAGTTTATTAACTGCACCTATATCGCCTGCAACTAATTCGTCAACGGGTTCTTGCTTTTTACCTTTCATTATATATATAGTGTTAATACGTTCTTTTTCACCCGTAGTTGCGTTGTAAACGGTCATACCACTCTTAAGTGAGCCTGTGAAAACTCTAATCATATTGAGTTTACCAACGAACGGATCGGCAACGGTTTTGAATACTTGACCGGTAAAATGCGTGTCGCTATCGCAAACTATTTGACGAACGTCGTCTTTATTAGCACCTTCAAGTACGGTAGCCATAACCGGTCTTCTTTCAAACGGTGAAGGAAGAAGTTCAACTATTTCGTGCATAAGATTGATAACGCCCATATTTTGAAGAGCAGAACCACCCATGATAGGAATAGTTTCACCCTGTCTTAAACCACCCCTAACGCCTGCAACGATTTCGTCGTTTGAAAGGCTTTCGGTAAGCAAGAACTTATCAAGCAATTCTTCACTTGATTCTGCAGCCGATTCGGTAAGAGAGGCTTTAAGCAAATCAACGTCGCCAGCTAATTCTTCAGGAAGAGCAATTTCGTTTCTACCGCCTTGCGTAAATTCAAACGCCTTGCCTGAAATAACGCTCACGTAACCTTTCATTTTTCCACCGCGGATAATAGGCAAGTGGGTTGGCGAAATTCTTTTGCCGTATTTGGTGCGGAACGCTTCAACGGTAGCAACGTAGTCAGAGTTTTCTTTATCAATACCGTTTACGAAAATCATAAGCGGTATGTGACGGCGAATACAGTAATCAACGGCCTTTTCAGCGCCAACTGCAACGTCGCCAGATGCGTCTGCAACCAAAACTGCCGCGCCAACTGCTCTCATTGCTTGTTCAAATTCGCCTTCAAAATCATAAAACCCTGGTACGTCAATAACGTTAATTTTAACGTCACGCCAATATGTATAAGCGCAAGCAAGCGATATTGAAATACCCCTTGCGAGTTCTTGTTCGTCGTAATCCATAACCGTATTCTTATCTACGGTTTTGCCAAGCCTGTCTATCGTTTTGCCATTGAACAAAATGGCTTCTGCTAAAGACGTTTTACCTGCGCCACTATGACCTATAATGGCAATGTTTCTAATGTTTTCTGATGATATTTTACCCATAATATTTTAAGTCCCCCTTTATTTCTAACGGTAAAATTCCGTTTTTTCTTACGGTCTTTCACATTATAACTCAAAATGAGTGACTTTTCAAGGGGGTTTTTAAAAATAATTGTTTTTTTTAACCACTTTTTTCTGTTAATATTCGTCGTAATCCCTGCGCCCTTGACTTTCAGGGGGACAGCACGGTGGTTCTTTACGCTCTTTTCTATGGGGATGATGTCCGCAATCGTCAGCACCTTTCATATCAACTAATATTACGTCGCCACCGATTTTTATTATTCTGCGTTCTTCAATGTATATTTCACTTCTATCAAAAAAACGCAAAAGTCCGTTGACCTTTCTACCCGGCACTACTATTCCAAGCAATTCGCCTTTTGGGAAACACAACTTAATATCAACTATTCTACCTAAACATCTGCCGTCTATAACGTTTATAACGTCTCTTTTTTGCAATTCACGAAAAGATAATTCCATACTATTAAAGTATGCCGTGCCTTTACTAAAAATGCCAAAAAATAACGCCCTGCAAGTCCTTTCCTTGCAAGGCGTTTTAATTATTCAGTTACTTATTCACTCTCTTTTGCGGGCGCAAGTTTTTTACTTGCAATCTTTTCTTTGATAAAGCGTATCAAATAAACTACGCCGTAACAAGCAAGCACGGCTAAGAAGAATACCACGGGGTTTATAATCATGAGCAACCACTTGGGTATTATACCGCCTGCAACTAAACCGATATAGAAAGCGTCTTCTTCAAGGAAGAACCAGTTATGGTCCATAAGCACGTTACCGAGTTTTGCCCAAAGAGTAATGCCCACTAAAAGAACTAACCCGTGCCAACTCTTTTTAATATCAGGTTTAACTTCGCCGAAGGCAACTGAAAGCACGCCCCAAACGAAAAGCGTTCCGTGATAGAACATAGTTTGAACGGCTTGGTAGCACCACGGTTCGCCGTCGCCAACGCTTGCTGGGTAACAAAGATACATAAGCGGTGCTATCATTGAAAGCATAACTACTGGTTCACGGAATTTTTTTAAGCGATTGTTAAATTGCACAAAACCAACCAAGGGGCACAATACGGTGCAAACGTGGAAAGGCAATTTATCCATATTTAAATATCCTGAATCGTAAACGAATTCATGCACGAAAAAGTCTGATACGTACGAAATAATAAGCAAGTACGCCAAAACTCTTAAAACGGTAACTTTCTTTTGAGCGACTTTATTTCTAAAAAGAAAATAAAGCAAAAACGCCGTGCCGAAAATTAACAACATATATATAATATGCGCGCCTGAAAAGGGGGTAATTTTAATACCCGTGTTAAAATGTGAATCACTTAATAGTTTTGCAAATAAATCTCTCATACTTCTTCCTTCGTTCCTTTATTTTTATTAAAAAACTTCTTAAGTTTAAAATACCATCTTTGTTCTTTTGGTAAACGCAATTCGTAAAGGGCAAGCGCCCCGAAAATAAGCAGTATAACAGGTATGCTTAACACCATAGGCGATACGGGGAAATACGGGTTAGACTTTAAGAACATGCCGTCAATAGGCGTCATGCCGAAAGCCGTGTAAAGCCCGTCAACTATCAGTCCGCAAGCGACAAAAGTTAAGCCCCCTGCAAGTATGCCGAGGACGTTAAAAACTTCAAGTTTAACGTATTTGCCCACGAATAAATATATACAGCCGAAAAGCATAGTAGAGTGGCTTAATAGTCCTTTAAGCACGACGTAATCGGTTAGCGTTGGATTGCTATCAAAATTAGCGTTGAAAACTATACCTACTACACCGCAGATAATACCACCGTAAAAGCAAAAGTCTGCAAGCAATCTAAAAGAAAAACACTTTTTGTTTTTGATTAAAGACGCCGCCAAAAGCATCCACATTACCACGTTGCAAGGATAAACGGGCAAAATATGGTTTGATTCAACGGTATAATTGCCACCGTTTGCAAAATATTCCACCCAAATATTGCTGTAATGAAGGGCAACGGTGATAACCGACGAGAGAACCAAAATCAAATTTTTCTTTTTCTGGTCTTTAACCTTTAGAGCGAAAACGACCAAAAGCCCTGCCGTTAAGATAAAGGATATAACCATGTACAATACGTGTTGAAGATTAAACATAGTGACATAATTATACACCTTTCTATTTTTTATTGCAAGGTTTTTACATAAAAATGCAAAATACGACAAAAAGCGCCTTTTGGCGCTTTTACTATATGCGAATATTTCGTTCCATTTCTCTTAAGGCGTTTTTTTCAAGGCGTGATACTTGCGCTTGCGATATGCCCACTTCCCTACTAATTTCCGTTTGAGTTTTACCTTCAAAATAGCGAAGATAAATTATTTTCTTTTCACGAACGTCAAGTTTATCCATTGCAGTAGTAAGGGCAACCTTTTCCGTCCAGTTTTCGTCGGTATTTTTTTGGTCGCCAAGTTGGTCCATTAAAAGCAACGTGTCCCCCGACTTATTATACACGGGCTCGTAAAGTGAAAGGGTATCGCTAATTGCGTCTAACGCAAAAACGACTTCGCTTACGGCAACGTTCATTTCAAGGGCTATTTTTTCCATAGTAGGCTCTTCATCACGCTTTTCAATTTCCCCACGCGCTTTTAACGCAAGGTAGGCAGTATCACGAATACTTCTTGAAACGCGCATAGAATTGCCGTCGCGCAAATGCCGTTTAATTTCGCCTATTACCATAGGCACGGCGTAGGTAGAAAACTTAACGCCAACCGAAAGGTCAAAATTATCAATGGCTTTAATTAAGCCTATCATACCTGCTTGAAACACGTCGTCCGTGCACCCTTTTTTAGAGCGAAAGCGCTTAATAACCGATAAAACCAAACGCATATTCGCAACTATAAATTGTTCGCGCGCGCTTGCGTTACCGTTCGCAATTTCAGTTAATAACCTATTGCTTTCACTCTCGCTAATTTTAGGCAAGGTTGAAGTGTTAATTCCACAAATAACCACCGAGTTTTTCATAAAAAATTCCTCCTTTATGTAAGTGGTGGTTATTTAAGTATGGCTAAAAAAAATATTTTTATACAAAAATTAAAACTACTTGATAATTACATTAATTTTATGTTATACTGTAAACGCAACATCTTTCATATTTATTTCGTGGCACAGGCATACTATCTGTAAAGACGTATGCCCTTTATTCCTGTACCACGTATATGGAAAGGTGTTGCAACTGTGGGCAAGGCGTTTTTCGGTGCGTTGCCTATGGTAGCGCACTTTTTTATTATAAGGATGGTACGTCGTATGAGAAACAAAAAAACAAAAGAAAAAGAAACACCTTCAAGCGAAATAGACGCTACGATTGAAGGACTATCGCATTTACTTGAATCTAGATGTTATTCAATATATAGGCTTGAACAAATGTTAATTAAATCTTTTGATGATAAGCAAGAACGCATTTGCCGTGAAATACATCGCTATAAAAACGAGTACAATCAGTTACTTGAACAATATTTATTTGCTGTTAGTAAAAAGAATGGCGGAAAATCGTAATTCCGCCATTCTTTTTTAAGTCTTATTATTACATTTTATATTAGATATTATTATTTCTTTGCCAAGTAGTGTAATCTATCGCTTCGCCTGCGTTAGGTGGGTCAATTACTACTGCCGTGCCAACGTAACTTCTAGTTGCGTCCCAAACGCCGTTTTCGCCCTTTTCCATAACCGTTTTATACACCGCTATTCTTGTGCCTAAAATTGCTTTATCTATATCGTTTTCCGTATACGTATACGTGTGATATTCACCAGCACCCACTTTAACTATTAAAAATAAAAGGTGCTCTACGTTCGCGCCGTCTAACATAAGGTGCTTTAAGTTACCACCTTCTACCTTTTGGTCACAATAAACTATATCGCCAACGTTTACCAAGTATTTATGTATAATATCCTTTTGGGTTGAATTTAGACCATAACGAACTTCATTCAAAATGTTATCTATCAATTCCACGTGGTTTTCGCCAAGTTTATCAAACTCTTCATCTGGTAACACTTCTTCTGGCGTAAAAACAAATTCATCTACTCCGAGCGATATTTGATTTTGCTTATCTTCTATTTTATTTTGAGTATATTTCCACGTTGCGTAAACGCCTGATACACATACACACACAACACAAAGCATTAAAAGCGTTAGCAAAAATTTACTTTTCATTTTCACCACCACCTTGTTTAGCGTTAGCAAAAATTAAAGCGATAAGTTCTTTTACCCAACGCAATTGACGGTTTGAAGAAACTTTTACTCGCATAGGATAGTTATTAAATCTCTTAGTGTTGCTTGCGTCGGTAAATATATATTTGCTTTTAGCAAATTCTGCTGGGTTTAACGCAAGGTATACGTTTAACGTTTTACCACGTACTACCATACGGGCAATCGGGTTAGTTTTTTGTTTAAAGGTATATTGCTTTTTGCCTTTTATTAACCTTACGCCATTTTGGCACAATAACTCTTGCTCAATAGACGTATACCTTTCTTTTGCAAGGGCGTTTAGGTCTAACTTTTGTTCAAAAGTTTTGCTTTGCACCGTTTTGTTTAAACTTGCATACCACGGCAAAACAACGTTTTCTTGCAATTTTGTAATCTTAAACCCATTATCTTCAATAATTTTATTTATGAGTTCTTTAACGTAACGTACTTGCCTATTTGAAGTTAATTTTATTCGCATAGGATAGTTAGCGTACTTTTTAACGGCAGAAGCGTCGGTAAAAATATACTTGCTTCCGATATATTCTTGTGGTGATAATCCCAAGTATGCGCTTACCGTTTTACCACGAATAGCAAATTTAATAATGGGCTTACTTGCCTTTTTGAAAGTTCTATTTTGTTTACTTTCAATCGCCCTTACACCATCTATTGAACCAACCAACTCTTCAATTTCAGCGTACCATTGCTTAGTATGTTCAGGGGCACAATCTAATTTTTGTTTGAAAGTTTTACTTTGCCTGTTAAGACTTGCATACCACGGTAAAATATTTTCAACGTCTAACTGTTGTTTTGGCATTACTTTAAGCCCGTTCATTTCTATTATACGGTCAATTAATTCTTTCGTCCAACGAAGTTGCCTATTAGACGTAACTTTTACACGCATAGGATAGTTAGAATATTTTTTAACTTGACTTACGTCGGTAAAAATATACTTACTATCAGTAAAATCAGCAGGGTTTAACGCAAGGAAAGCGTTTAACGTTTTACCACGCACGGCAAAACGCACTATACCGACCGACTTAACTTTAAACGTACGTGTTTTACTTTCAATACACTTAACGTTTTCAACGTAAGATATTTTTTCTTCAAGGTGTTGATAACGACTAAAAGTTTCTTCTGGTGCACCACTAATTCTTTCGCCAAACAAACGATTGTCCTTTTTACCTTTCAAATGCCCAAAAGCATTGACGGTTTCAGTCACGGCGCTTTCTTCTGTAACTGTTTGAACGTCATCACCTTGCTCGTTTATAATCCCTAAGAAAATAAGCCTATTTTCTTTTTCCTTGTTTATCTTCTTTTCTATAAAGGGTGTTGCAAAGACACACACTACAACCAACAACAAACATAACCAACCAGCAGGCGATTGCATAAACAATACGAAACTGCCCAAATGTGACACCTTTTCTCCCTTATATATCCCCTTTATCTGCTCATAGCGGACAGGGAAACGGTCAGGCGTTTCAACAGCATCACCTTGTAACCTAAACCAACGTTCGTTGGGGTGGTTGGCGTTTGGTTCTTCAATGGATACTATACGGTGCACAATTTGTATGTCATCCACTTGATAAACAACTATATCGTAGAGTTTTAAATCTTCTTCCTTTGGTGGCTTATACGTTAAAATAATGTCAAACTCGCCTATTTGATCGTTTAAGTTGTTTTCCACCAAGTACTTATTTCCAGCATACTTCTTTGCCATTGAAGAAGTTTTGACTACGCTTATAGACGGTATCGTGGTCGTTTGCCTTGTGCTGTTACAAGTATTAATGTATATCGTTCCCGAAAAAATTACCAAAACGATTGCACACAAAAGCACGGAAAATATTCTATCAAATATTTTTCCGTTTTTCTTTTTGCTTTTGTTATATTCAGTTTTAATTTTTTCGTCTTCTGCACCAAGTTTAATAAGTTTTATCATTTGCTTTGATATTACCGTTATTACTAACACGGCAACAGCTGTAAACAATACGTATACTATTAAACATAATATGAAAACGTAAGTATCGTAATTAGACATTTTTCTTTAGAAACGATAAGCATTACCCCTTAAATTTAAGTGGTAATGCTCATTTTATCACTATTAGTAATTTCTACTTTATTATTTAGTTTTGTGCGGTATCCGTTACGCCGTCAGTTATTACAACAACTATGGTGTTACCACGTATTGCAGTATTGAAAGATTCCCATTTCGCATGAGTATCAATAACGAAATCTTGCGTTAATTTGATATATTCCGTTGCATCTATAACACAAGAGAACGAACCATCTAGTTGTTTTTGCCACACAATAGCGTCTTTGTTATCAACAACGCCTTTGCCTTCTTTACCTAAAGTGAATATTTTTGTGCTTTCATACATCAAAGAGCCACCAGCTTCTGCTGCAGAAGTTACAAAATAGAATTGTGCAGAAGGACCATTAGCTTTAATATCAACACTTGCATCTGCATCGGGCGTAAAAGTAAAGGTGATTTGTGGTTGCGTGCCAGAATTTAACACCCATTTAATTGCTGCAATGTGGTTTGCGTTTTCTTTATTCGTTTCAGTATCCACTTCATCAAGTGGTTCTATCTGCATGCTGAAGTTTGCTTCTACTGAAAATGTTCCTGGCGCGTTGGTTGCAATTGCTTCGCCCATAGTAATGGCTATGGTGTCGTCTTTATCAAAAATATTGTTGCTCGTATACGTCCAAGTTGCATATACGCCACCTATGATAACACAGGTTATAAGTGCTATTAATGCGCTTAATTTTTTCATTTGTCTCTCTCCCAAAATTTTTTTATATTTTAACACCTACAAACGACATTGTCAAGTGTTTGTATAAATTATTTATACAAGTCGTTTATATCATCTTTGAAAACTCTTTTTTCAGCCTTACTATTATCTTTTTTTCCAAGCGTGATATGTAACTTTGTGAAATTCCAAGCATATCGGCAACTTCTTTTTGGGTTTTTTCTTCTTTGCCCGATAGCCCGTAACGTAGTTCCATAATCTCACGCTCTCTGTCGTTAAGTCTTGTAAGCGCAAGTGATAAAAGTTCGCTCTCTACCCCGTTTTCTATCTTTTTATAAACTATGTCGCCATCCGTACCCATTACGTCGGATAGCATAAGTTCGTTGCCTTCCCAATCGGTGTTTAGCGGTTCGTCAAAAGAAACTTCACTCTTTAACTTTACAGTCTTACGAAGGTGCATTAAAATTTCGTTTTCTATACAGCGTGAAGCGTACGTCGCAAGTTTAATATTTTTATCGGCGTTAAACGAATTTACCGCTTTAATAAGCCCTATCGTCCCGACAGAAACTAAATCGTCAAGGTCAACACCCGTGTTCTCAAATCGCCTAGCGATATATACCACTAAACGCAAATTGTGTTCTACCAACTTATCGCGTGCCTGCTTGCCCCCGTCGCTTAATTTTTCAATCATTAACGCTTCTTCGTCTTGCGTGAAGGGTTGTGGCAACACTTCACCACCACCGATAAAACGCAAAAGATTATCGCTCAAATTGAAAATTTTAAGAAACTTTTTTAATCTTTGAATAGTCTTCATAACTCTCCTTAATAAGCGCAGGGTGCAAAATTAAGTCGTATCCGTCACCTGCGGTCTTTACCACCATTAGCGTTACGTTACTAAATATATGCACGTCCTTGCCGTTATATATCTTTATTTCATCTATTTCATAGGCTAAATTTTCGGCGTATCCGTTAACCGTATTCGCAGTTATTTTTTTGCTTTTTACCTTATAAAAATTTTGGTCTATAAACTGCTTGAAAAACTTTTTTCCACACACTATAACGGGGTTGTTATGGTGATAAACGCCGTTACCCGTATCCAAAAAACCCACGCACGTTACGGTTTTTTTGTTAAAAGTCAACTCTACTTTATAGGTGAATTTTTGAATTTTACTCTTTCTATAAATTAACCTTACGATACGCATTAAAAACTTTATTATAAAAAAAGCGGGAATAAAACAAATAGCCACGGGAATTTCCGTTAACTTAACGTTAAAAAGCGAATATATTGCGTATATTCCCCCACCCGTTAAAAAAGTGTAACCGAAAAATATCGCCGTACAAATAAAATACTCTTTCACGCTTTTATACTTTACGGCAAGTAAAGGTAAAAGTAACCCCGTAAGCACTTTGATTGCAATTATAATTACCTTGTTTGCGTTTATCAACGGATATAATATTGCTATTGCCGTGCCTAAAAGCGCTAAAAGAAAAAGCCGTACCTTTTTTACGGGTTTACTAAACGTGAAAAAGGTGGCTTCAAGCAATAGGTAATCAATAACCATATTATCAATTATTGCGTATTCTATGTATATTGACATCAAAAGCCCCCGTGCACAAATATTAGCACGGGGGCAACTTGTTTTTTTAGTGATTTTTTAGTTGTTTATATCTGTTTTTGTAGAAATAAAGATGCCGTAAAGCAAGCGTGACGCTTGAGCAACTTTTAGTTATATTTCGCTATTGCGAAGTTATATTCACCTAACGGTGAGTGATATTTGGCGTTTGCACGCCAAGTGATATTTTGCCCAAAGGCAAAGTTTTGGATTTAATTATAATAAGTTATATTTAAGGGGTTAGATACAAGCAAGCGTGACGCTTGAGCAACTTTTGCTGTCGCTAGCACTATTTAAGGGGTTAGATACAAGTTGCAGTAGGCTCGTGAAAGGTTTTGGGTAAGACTAACCTTGTTGGTTGTCGCAGTCAAAACCTGAAACAGTAACGACCTGCAACGACGTAGATAACCACTTAAAAATTATTTCATAAAGGCAAGTATAACGTCATTTTGCACGTATAAGTATTCGTCTTTAATAGTTAAAACCCTGCCGTTTCTATTTAAGAATTTTTCTTTCTTTTTCAAAATCTCTTGATACTCACTATCAAAATCAGCGTTAAAAGTTTTGTTATACTTTTCAATATCTATGCCGTATTTAGTGCGCAAACCAAGCATAATAAATTCAAACTTGGCGTCGTCGCCTTCAATAACGTCGCTTGAAATTTCAGGGTTTTTATTTAATATTACGGCGTTAATATATTCGTCAATCTTGAACGAGTTGGTAAACCTTCTGCCGTCCATAAACGAACTTGCAGACACACCGACGCCGATATATTCGCCACGCATCCAGTAATTTAGGTTGTGTTTTGATTCATATCCGTCAAGCGCAAAGTTAGAAACTTCGTAACGGTTAAAACCTTTTTCTTTTAAGTATTTAACTATTTCTTCGTAAATATCTGCAACTTCGTCGTCGCTTAAAAGTTCGCCGTTAAGATAGTCTGTATAAATAGGCGTGCCAACTTCGGGCGTTAAAGCGTAAACGGAAAGGTGCTTTACCCCACCTGCGATTGCAAGGTCAATGCTCTTTTTAACTTGTTCTGCAGTTTGATCCCAAAGCCCTATTAAAATATCTGCGCTTATATTTTCGCCCTTAAGCATGTTGGTTAAAAGCAAAAAGTCCTTTGCAGTATGTATACGGTTTAATCTTTTAAGTTGATCGTCATACCCCGTTTGCAAACCTATTGAAAAACGGTTTATTCCTTGGCTTTTATATTCTTTTATCTTTTCTTTATTTACCGTACCGGGATTTAATTCAATGGTTATTTCAGCGTTTTCTTTAAGCTTAAAACACTTTCTTATTTGGCGCAACGCACCCGAAATAAACTTTGGCTCTACTACGGACGGCGTGCCACCACCTATATAAACGGTATCGTATTCTTTATTTGGGTATTGCTTTGCCCTGCCTTCTATTTCACGGTAAAGGCAAGCAAAATAACTTTCCACCTTGCCCATTTCCCTTGGGTAAGACGCAAAGTCGCAGTATGTACATTTTTGTTTACAAAAGGGTACGTGTAAGTAAATTCCGCTCATAAAATTTTCCTTTTTATCGGTGTGAAACTTTTTTCTTATCAGCCGTCTTATTTTCGCATTTTCTTAAAAACGCTAAATTTTGCGATATTGATAGCGATATTAACGTTTGTGAAATTGAATAAAACATCCACCCGTGATTGAACCCGTAAACCATTTTATAGATAAACGAAGTTTGGCTAACGGTAATAAACATTTCCATTGCAATTCCAAGCCCTATCAAAATATCGCATAAAATAAAGAACAACAACCCTATTGCAAATAAGGGATTATTCTTAAATTCAATAAAGGCAAAAAGTGCATTTACAATAAGGTTTGTAAAATAGAACATTGCTATAACGGCAAGGGCGTTTACGTCCTCTTTAAGCACTACTACCGTAGCAACGATAACGGCTATTGATAAAATAGCCCTTACTATAACGCTGGCGATTTTTACTTTTTTATTATTGCTTTGCAAAAATAAATATATTGCGTAGCAAATTTGCGTTACCGAAAAGGTGCACATTGCAACCACTTGATCGGTATAAGACCCCGTTTTCGTATAGCGCAAAGTCAAGAACACGTCGGAAATAACGGTAAAAAGCATAGCCGTTAAAAATATTATTTTATGCGGACTTTTACCACTTACGATTATAGCGTGAACGAAAGCAATTGCAACTACTGAAAAGTTAAGCGCAGAAAAAGTTCTAGACGACATTTCGGCAAAAAGAAAAATGCACGTTATAATAATTTGTATCGCCACGAAAACGCCGTGGATAATAAGCGACTTTTTATTAAGCATTTTCTTTCTTCGTGCGTTTAATTTTAATAATATCTACTAACTTTTTAATGCCCCAAGGTATTAAGTAGAGTACGAGCGCGGCTACGCAGAACCCCACGCCGTAGATTAAGAAGAATACCACGAAAGGAACTTTGGGGTAAATATTTGAAAGTATAGGCAAATGGCAAGCGTGATGCGGTCCTATATAGAACATATTGAAAGCGCCGTCTACTCTCGGTCCAACTATACAATTTAAGGCAAGCGCAATCAAAAGTAACACGCCGAACAATGCAGACGCAAGTAAATAGTTTTTCCAACTATATTTTTTCAGGTAGTAAACGGGTACGTATACGCCGAGTATTACTTGAATTCCGTGGTGAACCATAGTTTGAATATGAATACCTAAAAGGTCGGTGTTAAACACGTCGTTGGGGAAGATATAAACGACTAATCCCCCGAAGAAAGAGAAGGTTGCAATATAAAAAATTGCAGCGTCCCTAATTTTTCCATCTTTGAAAAACGCCAAAATAGGCAAAACGTACATAGGCGTTGAACATAATTGATATGGAAAACTACTCCAATTATAATCCCAACCGGTATTAGCATCGTAACTGAAAACTATTTGCTTATAGATTTCAAAAAGCACCATTACTAGCCATAAACTACCGACTATAATTCTAAACGACTTTTCACTTATCTTGCGTAAGAATATGCACATAAGCGCCGTTATTAAAATAACCGCCGCCACGCAACACAAATGATACGCGCCAAAATTAGTCGGGTGCTCTGCCGTGGTCTGTAACGCCACTACGATTTTTTCTAAAACGTTCATAAACTTTTTCCTTTGTATATAAATTTTTTATTTACAAGCCCAACTTTAGTATGCAATTATCAATTACTATTATCCGTTTTAAGAATTGATATAAACGCTTCACTTGGTATTTCAACCGTACCGATTGAACGCATTTTTTTCTTACCTTCTTTTTGCTTTTCAAGAAGTTTCTTCTTTCTAGTAACGTCACCACCGTAACCCTTTGCCAAAACGTCTTTTCTATACGCTTTAACCGTTTCACGCGCGATTATTTTACCGCCGATAGCCGCTTGAATAGGAATTTCAAACATTTGGCGTGGAATAACGTCTTTAAGTTTTTCTGCAATTTGACGGCCACGTTCGTACGCCTTGTCTTTATGCACTATTATTGAAAGGGCGTCGCACATATCCCCGTTAAGCAACATATCAAGTTTAACTAAATCACTCTTTTGGTAGCCTGAAATTTCATAGTCAAACGACGCATACCCTTTGGTGCGTGATTTTAAGCTATCAAAAAAGTCGTAAATAATTTCGTTTAAGGGAAGAACGTATTTAAGTTCAACACGTGTCTTATCAAGGTATACTAAATCTTTATACACGCCACGCTTGTATTGACAAAGTTCCATAATAGGCCCAACGAATTCGGGTGGCGTAAGAATACTTGCGTTAATTATAGGCTCTTCCATATATTCAATTTCAGTAACGGGTGGTAAATGGGTTGGGTTTTCAACAACCATCTTCGTTCCGTCCGTCTTATAAACGTTATACGAAACGGACGGCGCAGTAGTTATAATTTCAATATCAAACTCACGCTCTATTCTCGCTTGAATAACGTCCATATGAAGTAGCCCTAAAAAGCCACATCTAAACCCAAAGCCCAACGCTGCTGAATTATCGGGTTCTATTGATAAGGCGGCGTCGTTAAGTTTTAATTTAAGCAAGGCGTCTTTTAAGTCGTTAAACCTACTGCCGTCAAGTGGGAACACGCCCGAAAAGACCATAGGCAACGCCTTTTTATACCCAGGTAACGGTTCTTTTGCAGGGTTTTCAGCCGTGGTAATGGTATCGCCAACGGCAGTATCTTCAATGCTCTTTATACTTGCCGCAATATAACCAACTTCACCAGCCGTTAAACTTTCTTTGGGTTGCATTTTTGGTGAAAACACACCGACTTCAGTTACGTCAAACTGCTTGTCCGACATAAACGTTTTTATGCGAGTTCCTACCTTAACCGTACCGTCAACTATTCTAACGAAACATATTACGCCCTTAAAATTATCGTAATAACTGTCAAAGATAAGCGCTTTTAAGGGGGCGTTTTCGTCACCGTTCGGCGCAGGAATTTTTTCTATAATTTGTTCTAAAACTTCTTCAACGTTAAGCCCCGTTTTAGCAGAAATTCTCGGTGCGTCCATTGCGGGTACACCTAAAATTTCTTCAACTTCGGTCGCCGCTTCGTCAGGCATTGCAGAGGCAAGGTCTATTTTGTTGATAACGGGCATAATTTCCAAATCGTTATCAATAGCAAGATATGCGTTTGCAAGCGTTTGCGCTTGTACGCCTTGCGTTGCGTCAACTATCAATATTGCGCCTTCGCACGCCTTTAAGGAACGCGAAACTTCGTAAGTAAAGTCTACGTGACCAGGGGTGTCTATTAAGTTAAAAATATATTCTTCGCCGTTTTTTGCCTTGTAAAACATTCTAACGGGCGTAAGTTTTATGGTAATGCCCCTTTCACGCTCTAAATCCATAGAGTCAAGAAGTTGCTCTTCCATATCCCTTTCGCTAACCTGCCCCGTCTTTTCCATAAGTCTATCGGCAAGCGTACTTTTCCCGTGGTCAATGTGCGCCACAATACAAAAATTTCTTACGTTTTCCTTTTTTATTGACATATTTCTACCGTTTAGTTATAATATACTATAGTTATAACTAACAGTATATAACAAACTTTAATTTTTTGCAAGTATTTTTTATTAACGGAGTTTTTTATGAGAATTAGCGATAATCATTGGCTTATAAATATTCCTATTGCTCACAGGGGGCTTTGGAATAGCACTTTGCCAGAAAACACTTTGCCTGCATATAAAAACGCCGTGGAAAATGGCTACGCAATAGAAACCGACCTTTACATAACTACCGACGGCGTTATAGTATGTTTTCACGACGTTGCTTTAAATAGGCTTACGGGTGCAAATGGTAAAATTTACCAAAAGAGTTATGAAGAACTAAACAATCTTTTCGTTTCGGGTAGCAATGAAAAAATACCAACCTTTCAACAATTGTTAGATTGCGTTGACGGAAAAGTTCCGTTACTGATTGAATTTAAGGAGCAACCCAACCACAAAGCGCTTTTAAACAAAGCGATAGATATGCTTAAAAATTATAAAGGCGAATTTGCCGTGCAATCTTTTAACCCAGCGTACGTAAGTACGTTTAGAAAAAAAGCGCCGGAATTTATAAGGGGAATTTTAGCAACCGATTATATTGATCAACCTACCCCTAAAATTAAAAAGATAATTGCTAAAAAAATGCCTTTTAACTTTATGTGTAAGCCTGATTTTATCAGTTATAGGCATACGGGCTTACCCGTCAAAAAACGCAAGGCTAAAAACAAGCGTGTTATTTGTTGGACTATTACCAACCAAACGCAATTG
>JAZSJY010000023.1:0-17632 GCA_045534565.1 Christensenellaceae bacterium
TCAAAGAATTTTCTTTTTTTAGTCAATGCTTAACTTTCTCTTTCGCTTGAGTTTTTCTAACGATTTCAGGTGGGGTTTCATCTTTTAATGCCATTATATATTTTTCATAGTCTTCTTCAGTTAACCTAGGAACTTTATTCCCAACGTGTTTCTTTTTAGCCATAATAATCTCCTTTACTTAAAAATTACGTTAAAGGTATTATTATCGTTATAAGAATTTTTATTCGTTAGCCTTTTTTTCTCTTATTTTCTTAAAAGATTTGTCTTTTGAAAAATCTCTTTCCTTTTCGTAATAACCACCAAGCGCTTCTATTGCAAAACGTAATTCTTCAAAATCTGCGTAAGATATTTTTTCGTTTTCAATGGCTTGCATTAAGAAGGGCAACGCTCTTTCATCACCGTATTTTGCAAGATAGTTTGCATATACTGGAATATTGTTTTGATTTTTTGCAAATTGCGCAATTAAAATATCAAAAATTTTATCGTCTTTACTTGCGCCTGCAAGTATTTCTGTAAGGTATTCTTGCACCTTTTGGTCGCAGTCTGCATACTGACTTAAAATATCTTCTTTTACGCCGTCGGCATGGTCACGCAAATATTCGGTTGCAAGTTCTTTTATAACGGGACTATAATCCCAAACTATCATTTCAAGAAAACGTTTATAACAGTTTTCACTATTCATTGAAATTAACATATTCATAGCGTATAGGGTAAATTCTTCGTCGGCTTCAGCGTCAATTGCCGTAAGCAAAGCCTTTTCATTTTCAACGCTATCCATTATGCCTTCACACAAAAAATCCGAAACGGCAACGCCCGTTTGCAAATGATTTTTTAAGCAAGCAACAAGTTCTTCCCCCGAAAAACTTTTATAGTATTCTTCAGGCGTTTTGCCATCTAATTCCTTTAACGGCGTTTTGCCGAATTTTACGTATAACGCTGGAATTTTATTTTCAATTTCTTCTGGCTTTACCTTGCCTATATTCTTATACACGTAGTCTGATATATACGCATCAAAAAGACTGTCCACGTCTACCGTTTTAATCATTATTCACTCCTTCGTAAAGATTTCTTAAACGACGTAATTTTTCTTTCGTTACTGAAAAAAATCTTAAAATTTCGTTCTCTTTACTTATTCTTTTAAAATCACAGTAACTCAATATAAGCGCGCCGATTTCTTCGTTCGTCGCTTCTGATTCAGTTACTACTTTACCAAGTTTTTTATAAATTTTATCGGTAACTTTTGCAAGTTGCTCGTACCCTTCTATTTCAAAAAACACCGTTTTTGACAATGCGAGTGCATACGCGTTAAAATATAATTCACCGCCTATTTGCTTTTCACATTGCAATCTTTTCGGCTTAACTGAAACGTAGATATTACCAACCACTAACCCTAACTTTTCTTTAACCCCTTTAAGCGTTAAAATATACAATATTAACCTTTTTGTTTCTTCCTTGTATTCAGGTTTTAACAGCGCGTTTTTTAGCGTACTTTTTGCATAAGGCGTAAAAGACGACGCAAGCGCAAATACGCTATCGTGCAAAAATTCACCCTGCGCAAGCGACCACTCAATTGCGTCTTTTACACTCTGTTTTTTAAGTGCTGAAGATATTTTTTCAGGCGCTTTAATTACATCTTGAATAATCTTTTTATTCTTTTTCACCTGTTTATCAGGCAATTCTTTTAAGTACTTAAACGGTAAAAGTTTATCTTTATCGCCTTCGCCGTCTTTTAACCCTTTTACGTATTCAAAATGGTACTTTACCACTTTGTCGTTTCTATCAATATTATACGCCTTTTTAAGTTGCTCGTAAGCGCCTTCGTAATCGCCCACGTCTACAAGCGCTTGACCGTAAAAGAAAATCATACTCGTTTCGTAAGGGCGTTCTTCTAATATTTTTTTCAAGCAATCAATTATCGTTAAATGGTCTTGCCTTGCTATCGCGCAAGTTGCTATTTTATACCATTCGGCCCTATCGCCCGTTCTCATAGACAAGGCTTTTTGATAGTAATATTCGCTATTTTCATAATCTTCTTTCATATCGTAAACGGTTGAAAGATTGCAGTACGCCGTTACGTTTTCCCCGTGCCTTTTTATTGAATCACGGCAAACCTCTTCAGCAAGGTCAAGTTTATCACACATTAGATACGATATTGCTAAATCACCGCTTATTTCTTCAGTTCTTCTCTCTAAAGGTATTGCAGTTAACGCCGTTACCCCGTCTTCAAAAGCGCCGACGGACAACGCTCTTTTACTGCGTTTAAGTTCTAAAGTGTAGTCTGCACGTTCCCTTGGATACGCTATCCTATACGCGTGCTTTTTATAATCGTTACCCGAAAAGAAATCAATAATTTCTTGATCTAAACCTTCGTTTGATATATAACCGTCAACAGATATTTTTTGATGAAAATAATAGCCAGACGCCCATAAATTCTCAAGATAAAAAAAGTTGATGGCAAGTTCTTCGTAAGCAATAGAAAGTTTTTCTTTCGGCGCTACGTTAATAAATTTATACCAGTATTCGTTTGACAGTTCTAATAACCCCATATCAGAGTAAACGTCTGCTATTTCTGCAAAAGTTTCATACGTAGGATTATCCATACTTAAAAGTATGGATAATGCGCCCATAAAATCTTCGTTTTTCGCCCGCTCACGCGCTATCTTTTTATCTCTTTCGGGCGTTTTTTCAAATCGTATAATACTCATTATCAGTCGTTAAAAAAATTATCTACGTCAGCCTTGTTGAATTGATAAATTTTATCGCAAAACTCACATTCAACTTGAATTTTCCCTTCTTTTTCTATTATGTCGTAAAGTTCGTTTTTCCCCAACGAAATCAATACTTTTTCTATATACTCCCTTGAACACAAACACTTGTATTCAGGGTGATATTCGTTATATTCATAGTTACCAAAATATTCGTTTAAAACACCTTCAGCACCCATTTTTTCAATAAGTGTTGAAAGGTTTTTCAACTGTCCTATAATATCTTCAGCGATAATAAGCGCCGTTTCACTTGCGCCCGGCAACGCCTGTAAAACTACCCCGCCTGCACCGACGCACTTTCCGTCTACGCCTATTTTTACACCTAACGCAATTGCCGTTGGTTGTTGCTCGCTAAACACATAGTAAGCAGTAAAATCTTCTGCAATTTCACCCGTAACCAACTCACAACTGCCAGAGTACGGTTCTTTAAGCCCCATTGACCTTACAACCGTTAAACGCCCGTTTTTACCAACTAAACCACCTACGTTCAATTTGCCATCTGCACGCAAAGGTAAATCTACTTGGGGGTTATCAATAAACCCACGCATTTCAAGTTGTCCGTTACCACAAACGGTAATTTTCCCGCCAGGGCCACCGCCGTTGATAGTTACCGAAAGTTTATCGCTTTGGTTTTTTAAACCCGATGCCATAAAAGTACAAGCCGTTAAAGTTCTTCCTAAAGCCGCGGCGCACACGGGCGATAAATTGTGGTATTTAATCGCGTCGTTTACCATATCGGTCGTTTCTAACACCGATAAAGTTATTTGATTTTCTAAAATAATGGTTTTAAGTAATTTATTCATAATGCTTAATCAAAGACGCCAACAGAGTTACTATCGGCGTCAACGTTTATATTATTTTGTAGTTAAAATAAGACGAGAGTTTAGTAATAAGCGTTTAGAAACAAGTAAGACAAGGCTCGCTCGTCAGGGTGTATTAAATATGTCTGCAATTTTGCTTAGTGCAAAATTACTTGACTTATAAATAACCCTTCCTCTTCCCAAAAAGTTCTTACGATACTTTTCGGGAACCCTTCTTTTTGGATGAAATTAACCTTGTTGGTTATTGAAGTCGTTTTAACAAAGCAGTTAACGCAGTATTACGAAGTTTATTAACGCTTATTGCGTTTTGCAAGTTCTTTTTTAGCCTTTTCTATTCTCTTTTGTCTTTCTTCTTGTTGTTTTTCAAAGTTCACTTCTTCTTCAGTCTTTTGGAATTCAGGGTCGTTTTTATGTTCTTCAACGTATTTTAAGTGATCTTCGTAAATTGCTTGTTTACTTGCGTTAAGTTTTTCAATATCCGCACGGTTGAACGACGTGGGAAGTTCTGCAATCTTTAAATCGTCGTCCGTAATAGGCTTAATAGGTCTTGAATTGAGTTCACTGCGTGACGCCATTGCAAGTTGTTCCCTATATTTTTTGAGCGCGCCAGAATCAGATTCTTTAACCTTTTCGTAAATACCCCTATTCTTTTGAGCGCCAGGAACTTTATCGTTGACGAACTTATCGTAAGACCATTGACAGAAATCCGTCCAAACTAATAAAATCAACGAGAAACCAAAAGTTATCATTATTAAAAGTGCAACTATCCAACCGAAATTGCCTATAAAGAATATTACGATTGGAATTGCGCATAAACCAAGAAAGAATATATTTTGCGGTATTAAGCCTATGGTAAAGAATACTGAGTTACGCAATAATTGAGTAAACTTTAATTCGTAAGTAACCGACATAGTTATCATGTGCATAGTCATAATTGAGTAGAACACGATAATTACGTACGAAATAATTTGACAAACTATATATATCCACTTATGATCAGCGCCCTGCGCAATCATCATATTGCAAAAAGACGACGACATAGTTGTCATATAGAATATCAAAGAGTAGAACACGGCGATTAAAAGCATTTGCTTTATGTTTTGCTTTATACCGCGCCAAAAGTCGTTAGATACGAAAATACCTTCCGTCCAAACCATATTACGAATTACGTACGCGCCACCAGCAACGCCGATTGCCGCTATCATTAGAGCGATTGGTAAAACTAAAAAGGTTATTAAGTTAACTTGGAACGTTATGCTTTCGGCATATCCGTTAAGAGCGGGCGGTGCGCAATAGCCAACGCCAAACGCTTGTGAAAAGGGATACTGTGCGCCCATGTTCATAAGCACTATGTAACGGTAACCGAGTAACGCCGCTAGCGGTATGAAAAACAACACTACTAAAAGGTTGATAACGAAAAGTTTGCCAAACCTGCCCTTTAATATATCCCAAAATAATTCCCATCTGTTTGAGGGAAGTGATGCCCTTGCATAACCTTCGGATTTTTCTTTACCAACGATTAAACGTTGAACTAAACCCATCTTCTTTTTTTGTGCCATTTATACTCTCCACACGCGCCGTGCGCGTAAATTTTCATTAAAGGCGAAATTCCGCTACATATAGTTTATACTAAAATTAAATATTTTACAAATAAAAAACACGCATTACCCAAAAAAAACTTTACTTTTTTGTTACCTTTTGCTAAACTACTACTGTATTGAATATAATAGGAGTGTTTTAAACGCGTTATGAAGAAGTACAACGTAGCAGTAGTTGGCGCAACCGGTATGGTTGGCAGAAAGTTTTTAGAAGTTTTATCTGAAAAAAATCTTCCCGTAGAAAATTATTTCTTATTTGCATCTGCAAGATCTGCTGGTAAGAAACTTGATTTCATGGGAAAAGAACACGAAATCATTGAACTCAAAGAAGAAAATATTATAGGCAAAAATATTGATATTGCTCTTTTCTCTGCCGGTGGCGACACTAGTAAAGAATTTGCACCTATCTTTGCTAAACACGGCATTTTAGTTATTGACAACTCAAGCGCTTGGAGACGTGACGAAAACGTTCCACTCGTAGTGCCCGAAGTTAACGCAAACGATATTTTATGGCATAAAAATATTATTGCTAACCCCAACTGTTCAACCATTCAAGCAATGGTTGTGTTAAAACCCTTGCACGACGCTTTTAAGATTAAGAGAGTAATTTATTCTACTTACCAAGCAGTTTCGGGTGCAGGCGTAAAAGGTTTTAACGACCTTAAGGGTGGTATTTGCGGTGAAGCACCACAAAAATTCCCCTACCCCATTTTTGGTAACTGTATTCCACACATTGACGTTTTCCTTGACAACGGTTACACCAAAGAAGAAGACAAAATGGTTTTTGAAACCAAAAAGATTTTGAACGACCAAAATATTAAAGTTACTGCTACTTGCGTACGCGTTCCCGTTTATTTCGGTCATAGCGAATCTATAAACATTGAATTTGAAAAACCCGTTACCCTTGAAGCAGTTAATAAAGTTCTTGCTAACGCTGAAGGCGTGGTTATTCAAGACGACGTTAAAAACAACGTTTACCCGATGGCGCTTACCGCTGAAAACAAAAACGAAGTTTTCGTTGGTAGAATTAGACTTGACGATACCGTTGAATCAGGTATTAACCTTTGGTGCGTAGCCGATAACATTAGAAAAGGCGCTGCTACGAACGCCGTTCAAATTGCTGAAAAGGCTATCGCTTTAGGCGCTGTTAAAAATCAATTTTAATTTTTAAGGATTAATCATGAACAAAACAATTTTTAAGGGCACTTGTACTGCCGCTATTACCCCGTTTACCAAAGACGGTATAGATTACGACGCTTTAGGTCGCCAAATTGAATTCCAAATTGCAAACGGCATTGACGCCCTTTGTATTTTAGGTACGACGGGTGAAGCGCCTTGCGTTACCGACGCTGAATACGACAGAGTTGCTAAATTCGCTTACGATAAAATCGCTGGTAGAGTTAAATACATTTTAGGTTCGGGTAGCAACTGCACTAAAAAAGCCATTGAAAAAAGTCAATTCGCTGAAAAAATAGGCGCTGACGGGCTTTTGGTGGTTACCCCCTATTACAATAAATGTACTCAAAAAGGTTTGGTTAAATATTACAACGATATTTGCGATAGCGTTAACATTCCCGTTCTTTGCTACAACGTGCCTGCACGTACGGGCGTGAATATTCTTCCGCAAACTATGGCTGAAATTGCCGAACATAAAAATATTGGCGGTGTTAAAGAAGCGTGTGGTAATATGGAACAAATTTGCGAAACTGCCCGCTTAATCCGTGGCAAGACAGCCCTTTATTCTGGCGACGACAACCTTAACCTTGCTATGATGAGTATAGGCTCTATGGGTCTTATTTCAGTTGCAAGTAACGTTGCGCCGAGAGAAGTTGGCGACGTTGCAAGACTTTATTTTACGGGTAGGAACAGAGAAGCTTACGAATTACAAGAAAGACTTCTTCCCCTAATTGACATTATGTTCGTTGAAGTTAACCCTATCCCCGTTAAAAAGGCTATGGAACTTATCGGGTTAGGTAGCGGTATCGTTCGTGCGCCACTTACCGAACTTGAAGAAGACCACACCAAACAAATGATTTCTATTCTCCGTGATTTCGGACTTAACGTAAGGGGTTAAATTATGATTAACGTTCTTATTTGTGGCGCTAACGGTAGGATGGGCAAGAAAGTTTACGATGCCGTTAGCCTTTCAAACAATCTTAAAGCAGTTTGTGGTGTTGACTTGGTTGAAAATTTATCAACCGACTACCCCGTTTACTCTTCTTTTGAAAAGGTAACTGAAAAGGTTGACGTAGTTATTGACTTTTCTTCACCAAAATCTTTACCTGCAATTTTAGATTTTTGTAAAAGTAAAAAAATTCCCGCAGTTTTATGTGCAACCGGTTATACCGAAGACGACGTTGCTAAAGTTAAAACGGCAAGTGAAGAAATTGCACTTTTCCGTTCGGGCAATATGTCGCTTGGCGTAAACGCTCTTATAGATTTAGTTAAAAAAGCGGCACTCGCTTTAGGTGATTTTGATATTGAAATTATTGAAAAACACCACAACCAAAAAGTTGACGCACCTAGCGGTACGGCTCTTATGCTTGCAGACGGCGTTAAAGAAGTTGCGCCTGAAAAATTCTACACTTACGGTAGACAAGGTATCGTTGGCAAGCGTGATAAAAACGAAATAGGTATTCACGCAGTACGCGGTGGCGGTATCGTTGGCGAACACGAAGTTATTTTTGCAAGCGGTTTTGAAACTATTACCATTTCGCACCAAGCGACTGACAGAAGCGTTTTTGCAGACGGCGCTGTTAAGGCGGCTGAATATATAGTGAACAAAAAAAGCGGGCTTTTCAATATGTCCGACGTGATTAACGGTAAATAAAATGCTTAAAGAAAATGTTGAAAAGGTTTTAAAACGCATTGAAAAAGGCAATAATCTTGGTGAAAGTATAACCTTGGTTGGCGCAACAAAAACTATTAGCGTTGACGTTATCAACCAAGCAATTGAATACGGACTTGAAGTGGTTGCCGAAAACAAAGTGCAAGAGTTTAGGGATAAAACCGACCTTATAAAAGGCGCAAAACAACATTTCATTGGGCATTTACAAACTAATAAAGTTAAGTATCTTATCGGCAAGGTTGAACTTATTCACTCGGTTGACAGTGTTCACCTTGCAGAAGAAATTGATAGACAAGCGCTTAAAAAGGGCGTTGTTCAAGATATTTTAATTGAAATTAACGTTGGTGGTGAACTTTCAAAAAGTGGTTTTTCACTTCAAACGGCTAAAGATAATATTGACGAAATTATTGCTCGTTTACCTAACGTTAAAATTCGTGGGCTTATGGCTATGCTCCCCCACAGCGAAAACGAAGATTTATTAGTTTCTTTGTTTAAGGATATGCGAAAGCTATACGACGACCTTAATAAGCAAGATTATAATCTAACCTATCTTTCTATGGGTATGTCTTCCGACTACGAGTTAGCTATTAAAAACGGCAGTAATATGATTCGCCTTGGCAGAACTATTTTTGGCGAAAGAAATTATGGAGTAAATTGATTATGGGTATTTTTGATTTTTTCGGTAAAGAACCTTCAAAGACGAGAACGGAAACTTCTTCGCGCATTGATTTGAATAAAACAACAACTGCAGGCGCAGAAGATATTAACGCGCCCGTTACCGTTTTTAGCCCCACTTCTTACGCTGACGTGGAAATAATTATTGATACTTTAAGAACGGGTAAAAACGCAGTAGTTCATTTAACCGAACTTAAACCTGAAACTGCCGTGCGAGTTTTAGATATGCTTTCTGGCGCTATCTACGCTTTGAAAGGCGGTGTTTACGAAATGGGTAAAAATATATTTATGTTTTCACCTTCAGGCGTTAAAGTTTACTAATTTTTAAAAATGTTAAAGGCAGGTCCTACGACCTGCCTTTTTTATTTCTTACATTCCCCAAACAAACCAACAGAATAAATATCCACCTAAAACTGCCACAAAAGTAAACGGCAAGCCTATTTTGAAGAAATCTTTCGCCTTGACCTTATAACCTTCTTTATTTAATATCCCTATTCCAACTACGTTTGCAGATGCACCTACCGGCGTGATATTTCCGCCCAAAGTTGCACCGCAAAGAAGACCGAAATAAAGCAAATAATTTACGTTTGGCGAAACGTCAGTTAAGCCTAAACATATATCTGCAATTACAGGCAACATAGTTGCAACGTAAGGTATATTATCTATAAATGCAGAGATAAGAACAGAGCCAAACACTATCAAAGTATACAATAAGAATATGTTTTTATCCCCAACTTTTCTAAAGAACAAACTTATATCGGCAATTATTCCAACGCTTTCCACCGCTTTTATAATCACAAATAAGAAGATTAAGAACAACACCGTTGAAAAATCTATCGCTTCTACGACGTCTTTCAACGCCTGCTTTTTGCCACCAACAATTTTATACAAATGCGTGCCGTCTTCAAGCACTTCTTCTGCTACCTTTTTCTTTGACGTAGCAAGGTGATGCACAACGCAAATTAAACCAAAGGTTATACATACTAAACCGTTAAAATTATCTTTTATAAAACCTTCAGGCAAGGGTAAAAAGGAAGCAACTGCTAAAAGTAATACGTTTAACACTAACATTATGGTGGGAAATAAAGTAGTTACCTTTACTTCATCCGTTACTATTGAAATTTTTTTATTTTGTTTTCTAAAAATCACAAGCATTACGGGTATGGTCAAAAGCATACCGATTTCTACTGCAAAAAAGATTGACGGTTTGCCATTCATAAAGAAGAAGTCCACAAAGTTCATATTTGCATACCCGCCAAGCATAACTGAAGTAGTATCCCCAACCAAAGTTGCAGCGCCTTGTAAATTAGAAGAAACAGCAATGCTTATTAACACGGGAATAGGCGAAACTTCAAGTTTTTTTGCAACTGCTAAACCTATTGGCGCAAGCATTAAAACGGTGGCTACGTTATCCACAAAAGCCGATACTACCCCACTTAACACTGACAATATAACAAGCATCCACATTGCGTTTGGTATTTTTGCAACGAGTTTATTTGACAGTTTATTCGGCATACCCGAAAGCGTAAATAAACCAACCGTAATCATTATACCTACTAACATCATCACGACGTTGTAATCTATTGCTGATGAAAAAGCCGTGTGCCATTCCATATGACCCGATATAGAAAGTGCAACGGCACAAACCAACGCAACACCACCCGTCACGTACGGTTTATATTTTGGAAAAGCAATAATTGCCACGTACATTAAAATAAATAAAACTAAAACAAAAATCTTCATTTGTCTACACCTAAAAACAAAAGACTTCTACCGTATTATTAACGGTAAAAGTCTTGTTTATAACTACTTTTGTAATTACGTAACGCCGGGCGTTAACCGAGATGACGACGTTACCGTGTCTTCACACGCAAACTACTCCCTTTTACAAGATTATTAATTAAATTAGTTTCTTACGCCAAGCGCTTCAAAAGTTTTATCTAATGATGCAAGTTTTTCAGAGAACAACTTCATTTCTTCTTCAGGAAGGGGTAATTCAATAATTTCTTTTAAGCCACTACCACCAACTTTGCAGAGAACGCCCGTGCAAAGATCTTTTGCGCCGTATTCGCCGTCAAGATAGGTTGCAAGTGATAAAATAGTATCGGTATCAGCAACGAGCGCTTTAACGAGTTGAACGGTTGACGCTGCGATTGCATAGAAGGTTGCGCCTTTAGCCTTAATAACTTTTGAGCCTGCTGCAACCATACCGGTATAAATGTTGTTGAGTTCGTTTTCAAGTTCGTCTTTTGCAACGCCCATAATCTTAGTGCAGTATTCTCTAATAGGCATACCGCAAACGGTGCAAAGACTCCAAGGTGCCATACAAGCGTCGCCGTGTTCGCCGAATACGTATGCGTTTACGTTTGAAGCGTCTACTTTGCAATAGCTTGCAACTGCTTGGATAAGACGGTTAGAGTCAAGAAGAGTACCCGTACCGATAACTTGTTCTTTCTTAAGACCTGCATCCTTCATCAATACGTAAGTCATAACGTCAACGGGGTTAGAAACTACAACGTATAATGCGTCGGGTGCGATTTTCTTAAAGTCGTTTTCTTTGATAACGCTCTTTAAGATGTTTACGTTGATTGCTGCAAGGTCAAGTCTAGTTTGACCAGGCTTTCTACCTACGCCGAAAGTAATAATAACTACGTCTGAACCAGCGATATCTTTGTATTCGCCACTCCATACTTTAACTGAAGGTACGCAAGCAGCACATTGAGTAATATCAAGCGCTTCGCCTTCTGCTTTTTCTTTGTTTATATCAACAAGCACGATTTCAGAACATACGCCTTGAAGTGTGAGTGCATACGCAATGGTTGCACCTACGTTACCTGTACCTAAAACTGCAATTTTTCTCTTTTTTTGTATCATTTTGCAAAATCTCTCCTATTATGTTTTAACAATAATATGATACACTTTAAAAGTTTTTTTTGCAAGCATAAAAGCGCAATTATTAAAAATTATTTTTGCATTTTTCGTTTCATTTGACTTTTAACCTTTTGATACAAGTCCCCTGCGCCCAAAAAAATTATTTTTTCGTTCTCTAACCCTTTAACTATTTTAACGAGTTGGCTTTGATTATTTGCGTAATACACGCCGTTTCTTTTTAGTTTTTCATATAAGTCTATTGCTCTGCCACCTTTTAACGTGCGCTCACGCGCGCGAAACGTATTATATATTATAAGGGGCGAAAAATCTTTTAACGCGTTTACAAAGTCGTTTATAAGCGCTTTAGTGCGAGTATACGTATGCGGTTGAAATACCGTTATAAAACCGCTATGACTTTCACTAAACGCCTGCATAGACGCAACTATTTCTTTAGGGTGATGGGCGTAATCGGCATAGGCTTTTTTATTCAAGTACGTTCCTATTTCTTCCATGCGTCTAAAAACCCCGTCAAAACTTTCAAGCCCGTTTTTAATAAACTTAAACGGAATACCCAAAATATCACAAGTAGCACAAGTTGCAAGCGCACAATATACGTTGTGTTTACCTATAACCGAAAGGGTAATTTTCCCGAGCCGTTCCCCGTGTTTATAAAGTGTAAAAGCATATCCGCCTTGCGCTTTTGTTACGTTTTTTGCACTATACGTTGATAAGTTATTAATGCCGAACGTCACCGTTTTGTCGTTAAACAGTTTACTTGCATAAACGTCGTCTGCATTTATTACGGCTATTCCGTCTTGTATAAATTGACTAAACGCCGTTAGCGTTTGTTCAACGTTTTTGTAAGTATCGGGATGGTCGTGGTCTACGTTTAGCACCACCTTTATTTTTGCAGGTATATCTAAAAAATTCCTTTGGTATTCACACGCTTCTAAAACGCAATATTCACTTTGACCGTTTCTATAATTCCCAAAAAAACTATCTCCGCCTAAAAACACCGTTGGATCAACGCCTGCCGATATGAGCACGTTTGCAATCATTGCGGTAGTGGTAGTTTTGCCGTGACTGCCCGATACTGCCACGCTATTTTTATATTCACTTGAAATTTCACCCAAAAGCCGACTGCGTTTTATTGCGGGTAGTCCCTTTCTTTTAGCCACTTTAAGTTCTGCGTTCTTATCACTTATTGCACCCGTATACACTACTGCAGTAGCGCCTTTTAAGTTTGATTTTTTGTGGCGCTTATATATTTTAGCGCCTAATTTTTCAAGTTCCGTGCAGTATTCGTTATAACTTATATCGCTACCGCTTACCTTTACGCCGTTAGCCAAAAGGTGCTTTGCAAGGGCTGAAGTTGAAACACCGCCAACGCCTATAAAATGAATTTTTTGATTTTTATTTTGACAAATTAAACTTTCCATACGCTATTTATACGATTTTTTATTAAAAAACAGCACAAAAAAGTTAAATTTTGCTATATTTTTTTAAAAAACCTATTGAAAATAGCAAAAAACTGTGTTAAAATATACATAATATATGTAAGGAAGGTTTTTTAAAATGATTATCTCTGACGTAAGAGTACGTATCGTTAAGAAAGACGATAGTAAACTTAAAGCTGTTGCTTCTGTAACTTTTGACGACTGTTTCGTAGTTCACGACATTAAAGTCATTGAAGGCAACGAAGGTTACTTTATTGCTATGCCAAGCAGAAAGACTGGTGAAGGCGAATATAAAGATATCGCCCACCCCATTAAGACTGAAACGAGAGAAGAACTTATTAAGCTTATTCTCGCTGCGTTTGAAGAAGAAAAGGCAAAACCCGTAGACTAATAACACACTTAACGCTTACGTCAAATCAAGAGAACGAACGAAAATTTACCGTAATTTTAGTTGCGGTAGATTTTTTGTACTCAAAAATTAAATTGCTATAATTTTAATGGGCGATACCGTTTTTGGTATCGCCCATTCTTTTTATTTGAATATTTTTGCCGATAAATTTTTAACAAAATCTAACGATTCAAAAAGTTCAGGATAATCTTGATAGTCGTTAAAATAGCACTCTATTATCAACGAACCGTCAAAACCAACCCCGTGTAGCCGTTTGAATAAATCTTCAAAGTCGGTTACGCCCTTACCAGGTAAACACATCTTTCCGTTTTCGTCAACGTCTGATAAATGCACGGTAACTATATCATCTTTCATTTCGTCAATAAAGTTTGCGTAAGGTATTCCGCTTTGCCTTGCCTGTTTTATATCAAGCGTGGCTTTAAGCCCTTCCGTACGCTCTTTTATTTGACTATAAAAACCAAGTTTGTTGCAATAGCACCAGTGTACGTTTTCGTACGCAAGCGTTACCCCGTGCTTTCTACAAGCATCTATTATCCGTTGAGTATACTTGCCAACCCTATCGTAATTTACGTTGCCGTGCGTTTTCTTAAAGAACGCCCCACCGTGAAAAGTATAGTATTTTGCACCTATGCTTTCTGCAACTTGCATTGCATCGTCTAATAACGCAAAAGAATCTTGCCGTGCGCGTTCGTTTACGCTATATAACGTTGGCTCAAACTGCGTAGTTAAAGTATGTACCGAATGTACGGTTATATCGCCTTTGGCTTTTTTTAAGATTTCGCCGAAGTCCTTTTTATATTCACAGTAGGAAGCAAGAAAAACTTCCGCACTGTCTACACCGTTTTTGCTTAAATATTCCAACGCTTCTTCGGTGTACTTTCTCATAAATAGCGAAGCCGTTGATATACCCGTTTGCATAATATTATTTGATTTCTGGTTCTATTAAACCCAAATCTCCGTCGTTACGCAAGTACAACACTTGTACGGTATTGCTTTTTGCTTCCAAGAAAACGTAGAAAGAGTGTCCTAAAAGTTCCATCTCTTCCATCGCTTCGGTAACGGTCATTGGCGTTAAAACGAATTTCTTTTCTTTTACCACCGTTTGCGCTTTTTTATTTGCATTGTCGCCGAAAAGCGCTTGTTCGCGGAAGGCTGTGTTCTTTTGATGCTTATCAAAGCGTGTGCGATACTTTCTTATTTGCCCTTCAAGTTTAGGAAGGACTACGTCAAGATTGTCGTAAAAAGTTTCGCCCGTTGCCGTTGCACGCACAAGTTTACCTGCATAATCTAGCATAACTTCGGTAGTAAGTGAACTTGCTTGCTTTTTTAAGCAAACTTTGGCTTTGGTGTCTGCATCTTGGAAATACTTATCAAGTTTTGCGAGTTTTTGCTCGGTTACTTCTTTAAGTCTTTCGCTTACTTCATAGTTTCTACTTGTGATTTCAATTTTCATAATTTTCCCTCCCTATATATTATTACGCCGTGAACGGCCTTTTTCACTTGTAAAAATGATAAATTTATTGCGCGTTAAAGATAAATTCTCCGTCAACTGCGTCTATAACCACCGTTGACCTTTCTTTTACCGTGCCACGCAAAATTTCTTCAGACAATCTGTCTTCAATATTGCGTTGAATTACACGCTTTAACGGTCTTGCGCCAAATTCGTCGTCATAGCCCTTTTCCGTTATCAAATCCATTGCGTTTTCAGTTATATCAAGGGTAATATCTAACATTGATAAACGCTTGGTTAAGTTCTTCAACAACAATCTTGCTATATCTGCAGTTTCTTCCTTCGTGAGTTTGTGGAATACTATTATATCATCAATTCTGTTTAAAAATTCACGGCGGAACTTTGATTTTAACGCGTTCATATAACGGTCACGCATGTTTTCGTATTCGGCTTGACCACCAAGAGAAAACCCTAACGTAGTCTTATTTTGAACTTCCATTGCGCCCACGTTTGAAGTCATTATTATTATACAGTTCTTAAAGTTTACTACTCTGCCCTTGCTATCGGTAAGTCTACCGTCGTCAAGAAGTTGCAACATTAAGTTAAACACGTCGGGGTGGGCTTTTTCTATTTCGTCAAAAAGCACTACAGAATAAGGTTTTCTTCTAACCTTTTCGGTGAGTTGACCTTCTTCTTCATAGCCGACGTATCCCGGGGGCGAACCAACCATTTTTGATATTGAGTGTTGTTCCATATATTCACTCATATCAATTCTTATAATACTGTCTTCGTCGCCAAAAACCGTTTCAGCAAGAGCCTTTGAAAGTTCGGTTTTACCAACACCCGTAGGCCCTACGAATATGAACGAACCAACAGGTCTATTCGGGTCTTTTATGCCCGACCTTGCCCTTCTTATCGCCGCTGATACGGCGCGTACTGCGTCTTCTTGACCGATTACACGTTTATGAAGTTCGCTTTCTAATTCAAGTAGTTTTTCTTTTTCCGTTTGGGTAAGTTTTACTACGGGAACACCCGTCCAGTTACTAACTACGTTTGCTATATCTTCAGGCGTGAGCGTCAACTTTTCACGGTTGACGTTGTTTTTATTTGCTTGACTTCTTATTTGTTCAAGTTCTTTATTTACCTTGTCAATTTCTTCGTTTATTCTTAAAGCGCGCTTAAAATCTTCACGATGTTTTGCTTCGTTCTTTTGCGCTATAAGCATTTTAAGTTGGTTTTCTTTTTGCCTTGCTTCTACGGGCGAATTATAACTGTCTAAACGCACGCGTGAAGCCGCTTCGTCAATAAGGTCTATTGCTTTATCGGGCAAAAATCTATCCATAATATATCTATCCGACAAAGTTACCGCTGAAATAATTGACTCGTCCGGTATCATTACGCCGTGGTGCGATTCGTATTTATCACGCAAGCCCTTTAATATTTCAACTGATTCTTCTGTGCTTGGCGCGTCAACCATTATAGGTTGGAAACGACGTTCCAAAGCGGCGTCCTTTTCAATATACTTACGGTATTCGTCTATGGTAGTTGCGCCTATCGTTTGCAATTCCCCACGCGAAAGCATAGGTTTAAGCAAGTTTGATGCGTCCATATTGCCCTCACCCGTACTACCTGCGCCAACTATATTATGAATTTCATCTATAAATAAAATTATCTTTCCGTTTTGTTTTACCGTGTCAATGGTCTTTTTTAACCTATCTTCAAAGTCCCCACGATAGCGTGTGCCTGCAAGCATACTGCCCATATCAAGTGAAAACACTATTTTATCGGCTAAAATTTCAGGAACGTTGCCCTTTACTATTGCTTGCGCTAAACCTTCAACAACGGCACTTTTGCCTACGCCCGGTTCACCTATCAATACGGGGTTGTTTTTGGTGCGTCTTGAAAGTATTTGAACTACCCTGTCAATTTCCTTTTTTCTGCCTATAACGGGGTCTAACTTGCCGTCCATTGCGCGTTTGTTTAAGTTTACGCCGTATTTATCAAGTTCGCCTAAATCACTATTTTGATTTCTCGCTTGTTCACCGTTTTGATTTTGACGGGGTTTAGCGTTCGCGCGTGAACCAAAAACGCCACTATACATATCTTCGGGATTTTCTTCTTCATCATCTTCCATTTGATTTGCGGGCGTCATTAAAGATTGATAAAGGTCGTTCATCATTTTTTCTACGTTTATACGCATGTATTTTAATATTGAGACCGCCATACTGTCTTCAAAAAACAAAACGGCAAGCAAAAGATGTTCCGTTCCCACGTAACCCGAGTGCGCTTTTAAAGATACGTCTATCGCCGTTTCAAAAAGTTTTTTGGTACGCGCCGTAAACATATTGCCAGGAATTATTACGTTAGGGTCAACCGTCTTCATAAATAAAGATAAGTATCTTTGACTTTCAACACCCGCTTCTTTTAATATTGAAGCCGCCCTTCCTTCAGGCACGTTTATAAGCCCGAAAAGTATATGTTCACTACCTATATATTTACAACCCGTACGCTTTGCTAATTCGGTCGCCACGTTTATTACTTGATTAACGTTGCTTGAAAATGCGTCGTAATACATAACTACTCCTTAATCTTTAACAAAGTTTTGCCTACTATTTCTGCCCTAAATAAATCTCTATTTAATGCTGATAATTTTCTTCCGTATTGTTCACAGACGTTTGCAGGGCGCGTTTTTATTATTAAATCGTCAATAGCCGAAAGATTGCTTAAATTTATTAAGC
>JAZSJY010000050.1:0-5951 GCA_045534565.1 Christensenellaceae bacterium
CTGTTTTCAATGCGCTATCCGCATTAGTTAAATTTACTGCCATAATAAATAATTATCTCCTATTTTTTCATTAAAATTTGTTTTGCAAGTTGCCCTGCTTCGTTTATAGTTTTAGCCTTTTCAACCGTAGTCTTTGCGCCGACGCCAACGCCGTCTAAAACTATCGTTTTTGGTTGCGATTGCAATACGCTTTTTAGGTATTCTTTTAGAATTCGTTCCTTTTCTTCTTGGGTAATATCCTTTTCCGTATTCAAATTCGCCTGGCTTTCAGTCGGGGCGTTACCCTTATCGGCTGAAAGATTTTTTAAGGCGTTTTCTAATTCCTTAACCCTTTGACAGCGTTTGGTAAATTCACTTTCTAAAGAGTTATAGGCGTTTAGCAACGCCGTTGCGTCTTTAAATTTGCCGTATGAGACCGTAGTTTCTTTTGCGCCTAAATCTTCACTTTTTTCCGTAGTAACGGCTTGCGCATTAACTTGGGTTTGTTCATTTGCTAATTGTTCCATTTTCAATTTCTCCCGTATTTAATTTTTCTTTATGCTCTTTAATGTGAGCGTAAAATTTTTGCTTTACTTCATCGCTCATAGTTTGATATTCGCAAAGCACGAATCTCGTATGTTCGTCAATATGAATTGCATCGTCGTCAATTTCTTCCCTACTTACGTTTTCAGCATACAACTTTTGATTTTCTGCTTGTGCTTTTTCTTCTTGTAGCCTTGAAACGCCCTTTTGATAGTCAAGGTCTTTATATCCTAAAAGAGTTAGCACCTTTTCTTTAGTTGAAGGGCGTAACTTTCCGTCTTCGTCGGTAAGCAACCCACTTTCAAACAACTTAAAAATCATTTCTTTGCGTTGACGGTTAGTGTAAAGCAATTCGTTTTCGCTTTCAAGGTAAACGTCGTCTGATTTAGTGGCGCGTTTATCTGCGTAATAAACCTTTATTTTACCAAAGTCACCTTGCTTACTAATAACCCTAGTTCCAACGGTAAACTGTGCGTATAGTCTTATAACTTGCTTTGACACGTCAATAAAACTGCGCCTAATATATTCTGCCGTGGAAACCAACCTTGAGTTATCTTGTTCCATCAAAATTTCTAACGCAGAACCACTTGAAAGAGCGGCGTTAGAAGAACTTGACGACACGTCGCTAACCCCACTTACTACGACGAATTCGTTTAGAAGTTTTTGTTCTTCTTCGTTAAAGTCGGTTGGCATGGACATATCTTCCATAAGTTTAGGTTCAGCCGAACCTTGCCTATAAACCAAAACTTTACCTGGCGAAAGCCCGTCTTCAGCAAGGTCGTCAACGTCAATAGAGCCGTCTTCAACCTTCATAATACCCATTGAAAGCCTATTCATAAATTCGTGCTTTCTGTTTTTTATTGCGTTAAAAGCGCGCTGAATAGGTATAAGCCTTTCTATTATAGAAGTGCCGAAAAACATACCAGGCGACGCAAAAGAAATTTGCTTAACGAAAGGAAAATCTCTACTTTCGTTGTTTCCGTTAATATAAGGCATATCGCCCGAATATAAAAGTTTACCGCCTGCAACGGTATCTAATCTGCCGTTAGGATACTCTTTAGACGGTTTTTCGTACCGTTCAATAACGATAACGGCGTCTTTAAGCGTGCCGACGGTAGTTTTATCTTGCGAAAAGTTCTTTTCTTCAACCAACCTGTTTACGTTTACCAACCCACCTTCAACTATAACGCCGTATTTTTCCTTAACGTCTTTAACGCTCATTGCCTTTGCGTGAATTATACTTTTGCAATCTTTAAGGTCGCCGTTATAAATACTATCGGGGAAAATTTCAAAGGGTGAAACGGGTAGAATATCTACGTCGCCTTCAAAAACGTCTTTACCGTTTACCTTGCCTATTTTATTACCGCCGTTGGTGTTCCAAACTATTTTGTAAAACCCCGTACCACAACTTTCGCTCCAAGTAGTAACCTTTTTAGTAACGGCGGAAAAATCACAGCGCTTAAAGGCTTCTGCAATTAGTTTTTCAGCGATAAAAGCAGACTCAACGTCTTTATCGTCGTCTGATTTAGGGCGCACGGATACTTCGGGCGTAACCTTTTCAAAACGGGCAAGGCGTGAATCTAAAATGGGAGCAATATGGTTGTAAACGCCCTTGTTTTGCCAGTAAAAAGATTTATCTTCAACGGCTAAATCTCCACGTGGCGTAATGGCGCAATGTTGGTTGCCCAAAAGAAAATTCAAATTAAGTTCCCATTGCCTTTCAAGTGGTAAACGCTCTTTTTTTCGCTCTTCAAAATCTTTTTCAATCTGTTCAATAAGTTGCTTTTTAAGTTGTTTTTCAAGTTGTTCTTTTTGCTGTTTTTTTAATAGATTTTGTTCTTTCAAAATACTCTCCTTTATCCGCTAACCTGCTTTAGCAGGTTAAGTAGCCTTTGTTTTTCACTTTCAAGTTGTTCGTCGGTAAGGTCAGTTAAGGGTACTTCGTTACCGTCGTCAAGCAAAATTTTTAACGCCGAAATATCGGGTGGAACGTTTTTAGTGGTAACTTTTTTCTTAACTAACTTTACTTCGCCTTGTTCGTCTGTTGAATATTCTTCAACTACTTCGGTGGCGTCGTACCCCAACGCTTTTTTAATAAGGGCGTCCTTAAACTGCTCTTTGGTCGGCGGATTTTTTTTGTTACTTTTTCCTTTCATTGTTCAATTTCCTGATAAGCCTTTCCTTGTCCTTTTGAATTACTGTTTTTTGCTTTTTAGGGGGAAGATTTTCCGGTTTAGTCATCAGGTAATAACGCATTTCGTCAAGGCAATGGTCGTCTACTTTTTTAGGGGTATCGCCATCGCCCCAGCGATAACTTTTTAGTTCGTTTATTAGGTTTACGCAGTTAGGGAATATATAAAGTTTAGGCTTGCCGTCGTTAACTTTAAGGTATTGCTTTACACGCTGAATTCCACTAAACATATCTTTGTTGACCTTTGGGTTAACTAATATGCCTTGTTCTAAAAAAAGTTCGCTAACGCTTTTCATACCCGATAAAGTTCTTTGGTTTGCAGCCGAATCAATAAGGGCAGAAAGCCTACCCCTACTATCCCTTTTCCAACCCAAGTTATCGCTAATTTGTTTGATTTTTTGGGCGTGATAAGTTACGTCACGCCCCGCTTCAAAATGCTCTGCAACGACGTAAACGTTGCCGTCGTAATCAACTGCGTACCAGTGGCAAGATAACGGATTGTTTAGCCCCGGGTCAATTGAAATGGTATCTTGCCAGTCTAACGGAATATTAAAGGGCTTGGTTAGAACGTGAATATTCTCGTCAAACTCTGGGTAAACCAAGCCACTTGAACTTTTAAATTTGCCGTAACGCCTGCTTTCAAGTTGGTCGCTTGAAAGAG
Organism: Christensenellaceae bacterium; assembly: GCA_045534565.1. GTDB lineage: Bacteria > Bacillota > Clostridia > Christensenellales > Borkfalkiaceae > UBA1259. Next base: position 3,375 of record JAZSJY010000050.1, read on the forward strand.
AATAAGTAAGGGCGTCAACTTCTTCACTGTTAAGATAAGGGTTATCTGCCCATTCCATAAACTCATACCAAACTTCTTTTGAGTTACCGCTGTTTAGGTAAATTTCATCATAGACAAAAGTAAGCCCCTTTAACGGCGTCATAGTGCCGAAAATATCCCCACGCTTATCAATAACACGCATACGGCACTCGTCGTAAATATCTTTGGGTGGCTCTTCATCAAACCACACGAAATCAAGCGAACTGCCTTGGAATTTTTCTCTACCTTGGTCGCAAGACTTAAAGCCTATGACCGAAGTTCCCCCAAAAACGTTTTTAATGCGTATTTGGTCAATGACGCCGTATTTAAGGCTATCTTTTTTACCTGACGACATAGTTACGTCTTCTATCCAACGGGGGTTTAAGTATGAAAGTATTTTTGCTTGGGCAACGTCCCTTTGCACTTGTTGTGAAAGGGAAACCACCCACCCGAAAACGTCTTTTCGGTTTTGGCGATAAGGGTGTATACCGCGCGCCATATACACCACTTCAACTGCGCCACATTCGGTTTTACCACTTCTGTTACCGCCGAATACCCACCTATTCTTTTTTTGGCATTTGTGAAAGGCAAGTTGTTTTTGGTGCACCTTATCCCCCACGTTATAATTAGCAAGCCTATCTAAACTATTGCGTTGTTTTTGTTCTTGCTCTATTAAAAGTAGCCTTTCAACAATTTCTTTCATAGTCACCCCCGTTAGCGACGCCATTGTACCAAACGAAAAGTCAAAAAACCAAGAACCTATGGTAGTACTTTTGAAAAAAATTTTAAAATTTAAAAATAAAAAAGGACTGAAATCAGTCCTTTTTTAAGTTTTTAATAAGGGGTTAGATACAAGCAAGCGTGACGCTTGACCCACTTTTAGTTATATTTTGCTACCGCAAAGTGATATTCGCCTAACGGCGAGTGATATTTGGCGTTACAACGCCAAGTGATATTTTGCCTTATGGCAAAGTTGTGGTTTTAATTATAATAGCAAGCACTTATGTAATAAGTGATTAGATACAAGTTGCAGTAGGCTCGTCTGCGGAAAAGGGTGAAATAGAACGTCTGTTCATTGAAATCTTTTTCGCAAGACAGTTAACGACCTGCAACGAAGTATATAAACACTTATGTAATAAGGGTTTAGATACAAGTTAGGCTAGGCTCGTGAAGTGTTTTGGGTAAGACTAACCTTGCTGGTTGTCGCAGTCAAAACACTAAACAGTAACGACGCATAACGCAGTAGATAAAGCCTTATTCGGGTTTTTTGTCAAAATCTAGGGTCAAATCATAATCCCCCAACTTGTTAACTTTAAAGCCGTTCTTCTTGTATTCTTCATAATCAAAGGCTTCAAGTTCGTCAATTGCAAGTTTATGGAATTCGTAAAAGTTATGCCACCATTCCCAACCTGAACCAAGTTCGTTTGAAAGGTATGCGTCTGCAATATCACAAGCAGTTTGGGGGGCTACGTAAAATGCGCCCATTGCAAGAACGTTTACGCCGTTGCCGGTGATTGCCCTTGTTGCCGCAGGTAAACTTTCAACAACGCCTGCGTGAACGTGGGGGCATTTACTTGCAGCGATATGAATACCCATACCCGTACCACAGAAAATCATTGCTCTTTCATAGTTGCCTTCGCTTATTTCAGCGCCAACCCTTAAACCAACACGGTGGAACATAAGGTCGGTATCGTTAGGGTCACTATCCTTTTTAACGCCAAGGTCAAGTATTTTCCAACCTTTTTTAGTTAAGTGTTCAACTACTACTTCTTTTAATGGGAAACCTGCAAAGTCTGCACCAACTACTAAATATTTGTCTTTTACCGTTTTCATAATTTTCTCCTTTAATTATTTATCTTCTTTTGCTATTTTTATAATAAATTCGGGTTGACGCTTTTTGTGTTCGTTTTTAAGCGTTTTGCCCTTATTTGTTCTACCTTCAATAGAAAGGTCTTCGGTGTTCACGGTGAACGCTACGCCAAACGTATCAATTACGGCAAAGTCGTACGGCTCTTTAACGAAAGACGCAAAAACAACCTTTCCACCCTTGCCAACTTCGGCAATCTTAACGCCCTTTCTATACCTTGCAAGCGGTTCAATATCAATCGCTAAAACTCTCTTATAAAAACCACTATCGGTAACTATAACGAATTCGCCTTCTTCATCTATTTGCGAAACGAAAACTATTTTATCACCCTTGTTTAAGTTAACGCCTTTAACGCCACCTGCAACCCTACCTTGAACGGGAATATCGTCTTTAAGTGCGTTTAACGCCATACCGTCTTTGGTTACGAAAGCGATAGTCGTTTCCGCTTGGTCTTGTTCAACGCCTATAAGTTCGTCGCCGTCTTTAAGTTTTATTGCTTGATAGTACGGTTTAATAAGGTTATATTCTGCCCATTCGGTTTTCTTTATCAACCCGTCTTTAGTAAAGAACAACAAATGCCCGTCAGGTAATTTTTGCTCGTCAACGGCAAAGAAAGCAACGGGATATTCGTTCCTTGCAACTTCTTTGCATACGGCTGAAAATTTACTGCCTTTATCACGGAAACGGCACTT
>JAZSJY010000134.1:0-25591 GCA_045534565.1 Christensenellaceae bacterium
ATCTATCCGTTTACGCAGACGAATATCTTGCCGATAAGGCTTGTATGGATATAACTGAAATTTACGGTGATAGGGGTAGCGACCTTGCAAGCGACAAGGTTATTGATACCACTAAACCGCAAGTTGACGTGCAAGTACCTGACGTAAATAAAACTTATTTCGTTGCGCACGAAAGGGAAATTGAAATACCCGATGCAATCGCATACGACGCAAACCTCTTGGGCGTAAGTAAAAAAGTTTACTACGCTTACGGCACGGCGCAACAATCGGCTATAAACGTTATAGATAATAAGTTTAAGGCAAGTAGGCTTGGTGAATACGTAATAGAATACGTTGCAACCGACCTTTACGGCAACAAATCAGATCCGGAAATATTAAGGCTTAATTCAGTTGATACCGATAGTGGTTCGGTAATAGATTTTGCCGTTAATAATTTAAACACCAACGTTGAAGCAGGCGCAAAAAATACTATGCCAAGCGTTAACGTAAGTGGACTAAACGGCGACGTTTGGGTTAAGAGTTATTATTATGAAAAAGCAAATCCCACTTTAAAAGTTGAATTTACCGCAGGCGACCAAATAGTGTTTGATAAGTTGGGCGAATACGTTATAGTGTACGAATACGGCGAACTTTTTGAAAACAATATTTATACCTATACGGTAAATTCGGTTACTTCTGATAAAGTAGTGTTTACTTCGTTTGCATTGCCTAACTATTTCATTTACAACGCAAGTTATACGCTTGATAGAGTATATGCGCACGCATTTACTAACAACGTTAAACATCTTGTAGAAGAAAGTTATATGGTTAAAGAAGACGACGGCGAATACGTTAGCGTAGACTGGAACAACTATCACGTTCAAGCAAACGAAACGGTACAGTTTAAGTGTATTGCTCAAGCAGAAGAAATTGAAAGTGAAAAGATAAAAGTAGTTGACGTTGGTTTTGATACTGACGAATACGCTTACACCCTTGATATGTCAAAATATTTCGTGGGGGACGTAGTCGGTAGAAAAACGCTTTCGGGTATAGAATTGAGTTCAACCGTAAGTAACGGTGATGCAACTATTGATTTTGTTAAGGAAGTATCTGTTTCAAACTTCCAGTTTGCATTAAGGGGCGTTGCTGAAAGTGGTAATTTCACCGCCGTAGAAGTTGAATTAACCGACTTTTATAACCGTGAAAACAAAATCGTTTTAGGCTTTAAGTATGCAGACGGTATATCTGCTTTCTACATGGGTAACGCATCAGTAACTATAAACAGTAACTATTTTGATACCAACCTTTCCGTACTATACAATTCAAGTAATAAATGCTTTACTGAAAGTACGGGTGGTCAAATTGAATGGGAAAACAATTTCTCTTCAGACAAAGCGCTTATGAAGATTACCATTAAAGGTATCACTGGCGATAGCAAAATAGTAGTTAAAGATATTTGTAAGCAAATGATAGGCGATAGCGAACGTGACTTTTACAGTTCGTTTATCAGTAACAAGAGCAACTATGCAGGTACGGCAGAAATAAATAGCAAAGCTATAATTTACCCAGCGTACGCAGTGGACGTGTTGTCGCCGTTTAATATTAACGGAATGAAGGTTGAAGTTACCGATAATACGGGCGCTTACGTAACCGCAGAAGGTGGCGTTAAACTTGACGGCACGGTTTTAGCAGATAAAGAATACGTAATCAACTTAAACAGTTACGGCAAGTATTTTGTTAAATATAATTACAAAGACGCTTACGGTAACTCAAGTTCTTCTTCATACTCAATATTCGTAGTTGACAGTGGCGTACCCACTATTAAACTTGACGACGGCTTAAATAAAGATAGCGTAGTTCACGTTAAACTCAATGAAGAATATAAGATAAGTGGTTACACGGTTAGCGATAACCTTGGTAGTAACGGCTTAACCGTTGGCGTTTACGCAATTAAAGACGACACTTATATTTACAATATTACCGAAAACAAAATTACATTTACCGTTAAAGGTGAATATGAAATTTACTATTACTGTTACGACGCTGCAGGTAACTACGCTACTGCAAGTTACTTCGTAGTTGTAGAATAAGGGGGGAGTGATTATGAAAAAGAATTTTATAAAATTGACGACGTTATTGCTTTCCGTTCTACTTTTATTCACGGCAACTGCGTGCGGTAAAGATAAAGGTAAATCTCAACCCGTAGGTTATAACGAAGGGCAAAAATACACCTATCAAGGCACGCACGAATATAACGTGGAAGAGACGGAAAATCCTTTCGTGGTTAACGGTAAAACTGATTACGTTTTAGTTGTTCCTGCAAAAAAGAGCGCAGTTATGTTAAACGCTATGGAAGAGTTTGCATACTTCTTCAAGATGGCTACAAACATTAATATAAACACCGTTAACGATAACGAACTTAACGTAACTTCACACCAAGCAGGCACTAAATATATTTCGCTTGGCAAAACCACTTTGTTAGAAAGCACGGGCATGACTGCTGAATATTCAGTTTTAGGGCGTGACGGGTTTAGAATTGTTACTAAAGATACTAACGTATATTTGTTTGGCGTTTATGATGAATCTACTCGTTTTTCAGTATACGGATTTATGAGAATATATTTTAACTATCAACCTTATACCGTAAATACTTGGAAGATTGACGAAAACGTTAAAAACTTAAACTTCAAAAAACTTGACGTTACCGATATCCCTGACTTTAGTTATAGAAGGTCAACGGGTGGTAGTATGAATACCTATTCGGGTGTTGAATACGACCAAATCAACTTTGCAAGAAGAATGGGTATTGAAGATCATATGTACCCAAGCACTATGAAAGTTTGTAACGTAGATACGCTTGAATTCGTTGGTTGGGGCGAAACTAATATGGTTATGATTCCAAAGAACGGGCCAACTGGTTCGCAACACCCAAAATGGTTTTCAAACAACGGTAATCAATGGTGCTATACGGCGCACGGCGATCCAGAAGAATTAGACGCTTTGGTTGAAGTGGTTAGTAACACTTTGTACGAATCGTTAAAGTATTACAACCCCACTGATTATCCAAGAATGCGTGAATTAGCCGTAGATATAGCCGATAACAGAAACGGTTGTACTTGTGATGGGTGCGTTGCGTCAATGAATAAATACGGTGGCGCGCACTCGGCTGCGGCAGTTCAATTCTTAAACAGAGTTGCACAAAACGTAAGGGAATGGTTTAATCAACCCGAAAACGAACAATATAGGCGTGAAGATTTCCATATTAACTTCCTTGGTTATTTGCATATGACCAAAGCCCCCACTTTCTATGATGAAAGCACGGGTGAATATAAGCCTTACGACAATTCAGTCATTTGTGACCCTATGTTAAAAGTAGTTTTGGCTAACATTGACCAAGACTGGCAACAAAGTATCTTTGCTGAAGACAATAAATGGGCTTTAGATATTGACTTGGGTTGGGCGGCGGTTATTGATAACTGTAAGTGGTATATATATCCTGAAAACTTACGTTGTGACCTTTCTTTCTACGATAACTTCTGTTTCCTTGATAATAAAGAAATGCAGTTTTATGCAAGCATATTTAAAGGCGACGTAGGTATGTATTACGAAGGTGGTGGCGGTCAGTTAGCGTCAAGTCGTTTTGCAAATCTTAAAGCATACTTAAACGCAAGGGTAATGTGGGATACCACGCTTGATACTAACGAACTTATAGACGATTACTTTGACGCCGTTTACGGAAACGCAGCAACTTATATGAAAGAATTTTTCAATGCGGTTAGGGCGTTTACTTACGGTGAAAATACAAGACTTGAATTGTTCAAAAATAACTCTGTAATGAACTATTGTTATAGTTCTTACAACTGGTCTGAAAAGACTTTATATAGTTGGCTTGAATACGGTGAAAAGGCTAAAGGCGCAATAGCAAACTTACAAGTGAGCGACCCTGAAAATTATCATAGAATTTGCGAAAATATTGAAATGGAAATGATAATGCCTATCTATTTCTTAATAGATCAATGCGCAACGATTAACGCTGATACCAAGGCGCAACTTAAACAAAGGGTTATTGATACTATTGAAGTATACCCCAGCATTAAAGGTATAACGACCATTACTAAAGGCGCATATCAAGGGCGCTGGACTGTTGGCGAATGGATTTATAAGGTATAGGGGGTAACGTATGAAAAAGAAATTTTGTATATTGCTTAGCGTACTTCTTATAATTGCAACGGCAGTATTCGTTGGTTGTGATTGCAAAGATAAGAATAAAAATCAAATAACTGAAAGACCAAGAGATGCAATTTCATTAAACGTTATGCAAGTGGAAATGGTCGTCGGCGATCAAACGGCTTTGATTTTGTCGTATCAACCGATTGACGGTGTTGTAGTCGTTTACCAAAGTTCTAACGAACAGGTTGCCACCGTTGACGATATGGGCAAGGTTACGGCGTTAAAACCTGGTAACACCACCGTTAGCGTTAGTTACGGCGAAGAAACCGTTTCTTGCGACGTTACGGTTGGTTTAGGTAATTACGTACCCGTAGCGACCTTTAACCAACTTGAAGGTCAAAACTTACGCATTGCTTACGGCGATAAATATAATTTGCAACCGCTAGTTAAATTTAACGGAAAAGAATATTACGACGGTCAATTCACTTACGTTTACGACGATAGCGTTATAGAAATAAGTGAAGACGGCGTTATAACTGCAAAAGCAAAAGGAACGACTACGGTTACTGCGTCGGTAGAGTGGCTTGGCGTAAGTGGACTTAACGGTATGAGTAAGACCTTTACCGTTGAAGTTACCAACGTAGTATCGTTTATCGTTAACGACGGCGCAGACGCAGAATTCAATATTTATTCTATTGAAGACGCCCTTTTAGATTGTAACGACCAAATGCCTTTCGTTGCTAAAGCGTATTTTAACGGCGACAACGAAATTACGAATTTAACCGTTGAAGTAGTTGAAGGTGCTGAATATATTGAATATACCGACGGTTTAATCAGTTCAAAAGGCAAATACGGTGACGGCGCAATTAAAATTAGTTGCACTCACGGTGGCGAAAATTTTGAAAGAACCATAAAGGTAAACGTTTTTCCCGTAATTTATGATTACGAGCCTGAAATTGAATATTCGGCAATGGACGGCAAACTTCCTTTAAACGATATATTCAAAAAAGAAATAAAGTTAAACAAGGTTGAATACAACGGCAAATCGTTGGCGATTGATACCGATAGCAATACCGTAAGCGAAGTTATTAACGTTGACGGTAAGAAAACCCCGTCTGCAACCGAACTTATCGTTTACGACCAAGCAATCGGGTATAAAGTTAAGGCAAAAATTTATACCAAAATTATAAAAGAAAAAGAAGATTTAGCAATCTTCAAAATGCAAAACTTTGGCGACGCGTATAGTGGATATTATATCCTTGCAAACGACATTGACGCTTACGGCTACGTTCATCAAACGCCACACGTAAAGTGTAACACGGGCGCAAGTTCGGGTGGCTTAACGGGTACTTTTGACGGCAACGGATACGTAATCAAAAACTTATCTTTCGTTGGAACAGATGAAACCACAGGGCTATTCGGTTTGTTTGGCGAAGTGCATACGGGTATTATTAAAAACGTTGCGTTTAAGAACGCTGAAATAGCAAGTGGCACGGGTTGGCAAAGTTTGTTCTCTGCGCAAATGAACGCAGTTACTATGGAAAACGTTTACGTTGACCTTACGGTAAATTCAAGTAGTCAATTTATAGGTGCTTTAAGTTTTACAATGGAAGGCGATTGCACGCTTACTAATTGTTTGTTTGACGTTAAGTTTAATAAAGACGGTATTTACCGTGGTTCGTTATACGCAGGTATTGAAAACGTTCCGTCAACGTCAGCGTGGTCTAACGTTTACGTGATTTCTAGCGAAGCGTTAGCACGTAAGGCAGTAGCGGGCGCAGAAGTTCGTATAGCCGACAGTGAAAACTGCGTTGACCTTCACGAAAAGGTTGAAAAAACGGTAAGTAATATAACTAGATATCAAAACGTAGATCAAATGAAACAAGCAAACAACGATTACAGCGCTTTCACTCAAACGAAGTACTGGAAGTTGATAGGCGGTATTCCTGCTTGGCACGATACTATTGAATACGTTGAAAGTGGTTATAAACTTAACTACTCACAAAAAGAACAAAAACTTGACAAAGATTTAAGCACTTTATTCCCTGGCTTTACCGATATTGAAAGCGCAAGCATAGGTTATGAATGCAGTTATTCAGGCGGTAAAATAGTAATAACTAAAAACGGCGAACAAAACTTTGTTGCGAATGGTCAAACTATAAAACTTGCAGTGGTAGTAGGCGACGTTCACAAGAGTTTTGAAGTAAAACTTTGCTCTGCGTTTATTTCTAACGCAAGCGACCTTGCTATGTTTAAGGTAAGCGCAAAAACCGATAGTTACGCAGGTTACTATTTAATGACGGATAATATTGATGCAACGGGCTACGTTCCCGTGGCGCACGCAAGTATTACCCGTAACGGTAGTGACTTAACGGGGTTAGCCGGCACGTTTGACGGTAACGGCTACGCTATAAGCAATTTAGCGCTTGCTAGCACGAGTGACGACTGCAGTATATTTGGGCATATAAGCCGTGGTACTATTAAAAACCTTGCAATAAAGAACGCTGTTATTAACGGTGACCAAAGATATAAAATGTTGTTTGCTGTTTACGCAGTTGGCGTTACGTTAGAAAACGTTTACGTTGAACTTGATATTAAAACTCAAGGTAACTTTACCGGCGGTATTTTCTATCAAATGACGGAAATTTATACTAACACGTTTAAGAACTGCATCTTCAATATTAAAACCGATTACTCAACGGCAACCTTCTATCGTGGCTCGTTGACGGGCGAAGCATCTGCCCCCAACACTACCAAATGGGAAAACGTATATATGATTTCAACGCTTGCCCTTGCTAACAAGTTTAGCGAAAGCAAGGTTGTAGACGCAAAATACGTTGACGGTGTTCAAACGGGTACGGTTGAAAATATTGAAAGATACACCACGGCTGATAAATTTAGCCAAGGCATACTTGCAAAAGCAAACAAGCAAGAAGTATTTGATGCGTTTGATAACGGTTACTGGACGGTTGATGAAACTAACGGTTCAATAACGTTTAAGAACAAATAATAAGGTATAAACGCTGTGGGTTGCCTATAAATTAAGCCGAAAGGCAACCCTACACGGCGTAAAAAATAAAAAAAGGAGATAAAGAAAATGAAAACTTATCACACCCCCGGAATACAAATCGTTAACTTAAGTGCAGACGTTTTGGCACTTTCCGGTCCTGAAAGTTTTGGCGATTTTGATTACGACTCCTCCATTTTGAAGGGGGATAGGTTATAATGAAAACGCTAAACGCAAAAAAGACGGCAATCCGTGCGTTATTCGTTGGGTTAATTATTTGTTTAGTATTTGCGCTATTGCCTATGGCAATAAACGCAAAAGCAGAAAAAGATTATACCCCGAGCAATAACGTTGCAACGAACGGGTTCTACATGGAAGAAGGCGCGTCCGTAAGGCTTTTTGACAAAGACGGTAAACAAGGTATAAGATTTGCAACTTACGTTGAAAAAGGGTTTTATGACTATATCGTTAAAACTTACGGCGAAAGTGGAATTACCTTCCACACGTTAGTTAACTACGACGGGCTTGACATAACAGAAATTACGCCTGCTAACTCACAAGACATAGTGCTTAACGCAAACGTTTCGTTTGACGGTGATCAAGAAGATTCGTTGTTTATGTACAAAGCGTCTATTATTTATAACGGCGCTTCGGCAGAAGGCGTTACGGAAGAAGTTAAGAGAGCGGCTTACTCTGTTGAACTTACCGCACGTGCTTACGTTGAAACGGGCGACGGCACTATAATTTACGCTGTATGTAACGATACTGCAAGAAGTATTAAGGGCGTTGCAAGCGCTTATCACTTAATTGAAACTGAACAATCTAACTTTGCTACCATAGAAAACTATATGGTTGAAGAAAGTAAAACGGTTGGCGCAGTTGACACAACCGTAAGTGGTTACTACGGTGAAAAATACGTAGGCAGTGGTACTTATGATGCAGAAGCGTACGCTAAAGGTGGCGTTCTTAAAATCAACGGCGTTGAAATCGTTGAAGCGTATATGGGCGCAAAGAAATTAACGCTTACCGACCTTGGCGACGGCAAAGTTGCTATAAGCGGTTATGAATTTGATGAAAGTGAAATTGACGGTCTTGGCAAAGACGTTGTTATTACCGCTTTCGGTAGTGACGGTAACGCTTATAGAGTTACGCATAAACTTGCAACCAAAATTTTAACCGTTAAAGAAGACTTAAACTTTAAGGTAACTTCTAAAACTGACGCTTATCCAGGTTTATACGTTTTAGGTAACGATATAGACGCAACGGGCTACGTTCCCGTTTCTCATACCGATTTAGGTAATAGAACGGCTAGTGACGTTATAGGTTTAGTAGGTACGTTTGACGGTAACGGTTATTCAATTAGTAACTTAAACTTCAGTAATGCTGAAACTGATGATTGCAGTTTGTTTAGTCACGTAAGTCGTGGTACTATTAAAAACCTTGCTATAAAGAACGCAGTTATAAGTGGAACGCAAAAATTCAAATCACTTTTCGGCGTATACGCAGTTGGTCTTAATATGCAAAACGTTTACGTTGATTTAAATATTCAATCATCAGGCAATTTCACAGGCGGTCTTTTCTATCAATTCAGTTACGTTTATGAAAACGTTCTCAAGAATTGCGTGTTTAACGTTAACTCTGTGGCGACTACTGCAATGTTCTATCTCGGTTCTTTGACTGGTGAGCCTACTGTACCTGATACGAAAAACTGGTCAAACGTATATATAATTTCAAATATTGCGCTCGCCAACAAGTTTAGTGAAAGCAAGGTTTTAGACGCTGAATACGTTGACGACGTTGCAACGGGTACGGTGGCAAATATTAAGAGATATACTTCGCTTAAAGAAATGATGAAGTCAACTGCTAACGATTACAGTGATTTCAAGGGCGTTTGGAAGTTGGTTGAAGGCGTTCCCGTATGGCACGACGCAGTAGTTACCAAAACGCTTGATAAACAATTTGCATATTCACAAAGCGAAAGTAAACTTATCGTTGATGAAGATGATGAAATTTACGGCTTTACTGCAATTGAAAGCGCAACTGCAGGTTACACGGCAGAACTCACAGACGGCGCTGTAATAATTAAGAAAGCAGGTGACGCTAACTTTACGGCAACGGGCGAAGTTATAGACCTTGTTGCAAAGAAAGGCGACGTTAACTATAGATTTGCAGTTAAGGTTGCAACTTTAGCAATTGACCAAGCAAGCGATTTGGCTATCTTCAACTTAAAAGCTGATGCAACTACTACTTTCCCCGGTTACTATATGCTCGCAAACAATATTGATTGTATTGACGAACAAAACGGCGTGAATTACGTTCACGGCGCACACGACGTAATTCCTACGGTAAGTGGTGGCTTAACGGGTACGTTTGACGGTAACGGCTATACTATAACCGACTTAAAGGTTACTAACGGTAACGGTCTGTTCGGTGCAATCGTTGGCGGTACTATTAAAAACGTAGCGTTCGTAAACGCAAAGAACGGCACGATAGGTGGTAATAATAAGTACAACGGTTTGTTTGCATTTATTGTAAAAGGCGTAACGTTTGAAAACGTTTACGTTGACGTAGAAGTTATAGTTGCTAGTGCTTGGAACGGCGCTTTATTCTATCAAGCAATGAGCGCGAACGCAAACTTTAATAATTGCATCATTAAATCATTATTAACTGCTAAAGGTAGTTCTCATAACGGTTCAATAATGGGTGAAAGTGGTTCTATTGCATACTTAAGGGCAAATAATACGTACGTTATTTCTGAAACGCCTTTGTATACTAACGCTGCAGGATCTATCGTTAAAGACGCAAGTGGTGTTACCGCTGTCGTTGGTACGACACCTGCCGTTATAATGGAAAGATATGCAAGCGTTGCAGAAATGAACGCAGCAATTTTAGCGGCGCAAAATAAAGACGCAAGGCTTTCTGCGTTTAGTAGTGAATTCTGGACTACGGATGCAACTACGGGCGCAATAACTTTCAAAACTAAATAAAAGTTAAAAAGCAAAAAGGTCAAACACGATTACGTGTTTGACCTTTTTTTTTATTAAAATTTTTAAGGCATAATTTTGTTTTCTTTTTTGTATTGCAAAGGGGTTTTGCCAAAAGTTTCCTTAAATTTAGAAATAAAGAAACTCTGTGAAGAATAGCCAACCGTTTGCGAAATATCCGTTATAGAATAGTTGGTAGTTAAAAGCAATAGTTTTGCGTAAGACATACGCTTATCTACTATATAATTTATAATGGTTTTACCCGTTATTCTTTTGAATTCGTTTATTAGTGAAGAAAAAGAAACGGGGTATTTTGAATAAATATCTTTAATATCTACCGTAAGGTAATCTAAATTGTCAATTTGTTCTTTAACCGAATACGCGTATTCTTCAAGTTTACTGTTAATTTCAACGTTATCAACAAGGTTAAGCAGGTGTAAAATATTCATTACTATATTCTTTACCAAAGTAGAAGATGCGTGTTCGTCAACCGTTTTTGAAAGTTTATTTATAAGGTAATATATATAGTTAAACTCTTCGTCGGTAAACAGTATTTCAGACGCCTTGTTGTAATTTAACTTGTTTATCATATTTGAAGAAACGTTGTTACATAAATTACAGAACACGTGTTCGTCAATAGCAAGGTTAAATAAGAACGGCTCTTTGCAATAGGGTGTATCGGTATACAAAACGTTGTGCGTAAATCTTGGCGCAATAATGCACGCTGAACGCTCTTTTAATACTGAAAGTTCACCGTCTACAACGTTTTTAATATACGGCTTTAACGCAATAACTATTTCGTAGCAGTCGCAATGGGTGTGTTCGCGCGACGAGGCGTCGCTCCAATGGAACTCGTAAAATTCACGATAAAGCGGATGTTTTTTAAGATAAATTTTTATTGACATATTTAAATTATATGGTTTTTATGTTTAAAAGTCAACAGTATTTAAAATAAAGTTGTTTTTTAGTCAATTATGACGTCTTTTTGCGCCTTTTTTATAAAAAAACGATAGTTTTGTAAAAACAAAACGTTGTTTTTTATTGCTATTACAGTATTGCTATGCTATAATATAAACGTAAAAAAGGGGTGGTGTTATGTCAAATTCTCTTAAAGAAAAAGTTATTTTATGCCTTGGCGACAGTATAACTGCCGGTGCGCTATCGTCTTCGCCACAAACGTCTTACGTGGGCAGGCTTAAACAGTTAAGTGGCGCTTGCGTCGTAGGGTACGGTTCGGGTGGCTCAAGAATTTCAAAACAAACAAAGCCGAGTGATAACCCCGTGCTTGATAGAGATTTTTTTTTAAGAAGTGAACAAATGCAATCGGTTGCAGATTACGTCGTGGTATTTGGCGGTACGAACGATTTTGGGCACGGTGACGCGCCTTTAGGGACTTTGGGCGACGATACGCCTTACACCTTTTACGGAGCGCTTTTTTGCCTTTATACGCAACTAAAAAGCAAATACCCAACGGCTAAGATCGTTGCCGTTACGCCACTACATAGAAAAGATGAAAAAGCGCCTTTAGAGCGCGGGTATTATTTAAGTCCGCTTAAAGATTACGTTAGCGCAATTAAAACGGTTGCTAAAAATTTTTCTATCCCCGTATTAGATTTGTTTAATAGTAACGAACTGACTTTTAAGCAAAAAGAAAAGGGTGAAAAGTATTTTAGTAGCGACGGGCTTCACCCCAACGATTTAGGGCATGAAATAATAGCGAACGAACTATATCAATTTTTATTAAAAGTATAAAAAAAGAGCCTTTTATTAAAGGCTCTTTTTCATTAGTCGTTTTAATTATTTCGTGCCGAAAATTCTATCCCCTGCGTCGCCAAGACCTGGTAAGATATAACCTTTGTCGTTAAGGCAACGATCAAGCGTTGAAACGAAAATTTGAACGTCTGGGTGGGCTTTCGCAACCTTTTCAACGCCTTCTGGCGCAGCGATTATAGACATAAGTTTTATGTTTTTGCAACCGCGTTTTTTAAGCATTTTTATTGCGTCAACAGCACTACCGCCCGTGGCTAACATAGGGTCAACAACCATAACCACTTTTTCTTCAATACTTGCTGGTAATTTGCAGTAATATTCTTGTGGCTCTAAAGTTTCTTCATCACGGTATAAACCTATGTGCCCAACTTTCGCTGCGGGGAATAAAGAAAGTATTCCGTCAACCATGCCGAGTCCTGCGCGAAGAATAGGAACTATTGCTATTGAATTTTCTTTTACAATTATTTGTTTTGTAGTTTCAAGTGGCGTTTCCACCGTGATTTCTTGGGTGGGAACGTCCTTAAAACTTTCGTACGCCATAAGCGTTGCAAGTTCTTTTACTACTTCACGGAACTGTTTGGTGTCGGTGTTCTTGTTTCTAATAATTGCAAGTTTATGCCTAATTAAAGGATGATCTAATATATTAACGTTACTGTATTGTTTCATAATAACCCCTTATTCTTCTTGTGCTTTTGCATCTTTCTTGATTGCCCTTGATGAGATAAGGTTTGCAAGTATACCAAGTATAAGCGCGCATGCAACCGAAGTAACGGTTACAGAACCTATTTTTAATACCATACCGCCAACGCCGGCGATAAGAACTACTGATACGGTGAACAAATTGTAGTTTTTAGAAAGGTCAACTTTTTGAATCATCTTTAAGCCAGAAACTGCAATAAAGCCGTATAACGCAACGCAAACGCCACCCATTACGCAAGATGGGATAGTTGCAAGGAAGGTTACGAACGGCGCTACGAAAGCAGAAACGATACAAATTATTGCCGCCGTGAAGATAGTAACTACTGACGCATTGCCAGAGATTGCAACGCAACCAACTGATTCGCCGTAAGTAGTGTTGGGGCAACCGCCGAATAGCGCGCCAACCATAGAGCCAACGCCGTCGCCTAAAAGCGTTCTGTGTAAACCAGGTTCTTTAAGTAAATCTTCACCGATAATTGAAGAAATATTTTTGTGGTCTGCAAGGTGTTCTGCAAATACTACGAAAGCAACGGGAACGTACGCAACGACTAACGTTACTATAAACGCGCCCCACTTAAAGTCGGTAATTTCGCCTATACCCTTAAATGCGCTTACGAAAGTAAATTCGGGCAACCACGCCATATCCTTAAATAAACCAAAGTTAATTACTTGAAGAGCAGGGGTATCGGTTAAAATGCCTATTACGGTAAATATAGAAGCAACGGCGTAACCAGCAAGAATACCCATAATGAAAGGTATCATTTTTAACATTTTCTTGCCGTATACAGAGCAAATAATAACGGTTGCAAGGGTAACTAACCCACAAAGAAGTGCAATGTAAGGTGATGCGGTTGGAACGTAAGAAGTAACTTGTTCGGGAACACCGTTTTTAATAACCCATTCGGTAATGCCGGTCGTTACACTACCCTTAAATAAGTCGCCCGTTGCGTTACCTGCAAGTGATAACCCTATTACTGCAACGGTCGGTCCTATTACGGTTGCGGGCATAATTTTATCTATCCATCTAACGCCTGCAAATTTAACTACTAACGCAATTATTACGTATACTAGCCCTGCGAATACTGCGCCTATCATAAGACCTAAATAACCAAGCGACGTGTACGCGCCTGCGCCACCGAACGCAGCGCACATAGATCCTATAAAAGCAAAGGACGAACCAAGAAAAACGGGGCTTTTAAATCTCGTGAACAATAAATAAACTAAAGTTCCAAGCCCTGCGCCTACAAGGGCAGCCGATTGCGACATGTTTGCGCCTGCTGCAACGCCTGCGTCACTCGTGTTAATAATCACGGGTACGACTATGGTTGCTGCAAGAATTGCAAGCACTTGTTGAAAGGCGAAAATCAAAGTTTTCCAGATGCCTGGCTTGTCTTTTACGCCGTAAATTAAGTTTACGTTTTTCATTTGTAAAACCTCCTAAAAATATAAAAAATGAAGCCAATGCGACTCCATTTTAATAATACGTATTTAAAAATTTGATACTACGGGCGTAGGATTTAGATGATATTTTTGAACATAATAAACCACTCATACAAAAACCTTTCCCTAAACTTTTAAGATATTATATCACGGAAAAGGTTAAAATGCAATAGTGTTTTTGAATTTTGTTTATAAATTTTACTTGCTTTTTAGAATCATTTTAATTACTTTGGTTTGCGTGCGCCTTGGCAAAGCGTTAAGTAATAAAAGTAACGGGTTGCGATTTATTTTATATACTTGTTTTGGGCGCTTTGCTTTAAGAATTTTCAGCGTCTTTAATGCTATCTTTTTTGCTGGGATATTTCGTGATTCAACCTTATCTACTATTTCCTTAAAACGCGTTGCGTTGCAAGTGTAAATTTTAGTTCGCTTGCAAAACTCGTCAAGTTGAGTGGTTGAAACGCTTAACATACCCGTATTTACTGCGCCAGGTCTTAAAACGCATACGTCTATGCCTAAAAGTTGAACTTCCATGCGCAGAGCGTAAGCGTATTTGTCAAGCGCGCTTTTAGTAAGGGCGTATATGCTCGTAAATGGTAACGGGTCAAGGGGCGCAAGTTCGCTAGTGGTTATAATGATTTTGCTCTTTTCTTTTAATAGCGGTAAGAATATTTTGTTTATTCTATAAACGCCAAAAAGGTTTATGTCAAAGGCTTTTACAAATTTTTGTTCGTCAATTTCTACCAAAGAATCTAATGAATAAATGCCTGCAAAATGCAATATAGAATAGACGGTGTCGGTAACTTTACTAACTTTTTCAAAGGCGTTTTTAACGCTTTGCTCGTCAGTTAAATCCACTTGAATAGGTATAATGCCCGTAGTAGCGTCTTCAACTTTTTTGTCTAACGCAAAGACGGTGTAACCTGCGTTTTTTATTGTTTCAACGACTTCTTTGCCCATACCGCCGTATGCGCCTGTAACGATAACGTATTTCATAAACACTCCTTTTATCAAAAAACATTATAACACAAATTTAAAAAATATGCAAACGGTTGCGTTTTTTTGTGAAATATTTTATAATAAAATTATGGAAGAAAGAACTTTTGCCCTTTTAATTTACGGGGCGTACTTAATTTTAATAGGCTTAGTTACAACGTTTTCGTACGGGGCAGATAAGAAAAGGGCGATAAACGGTCAGCGAAGAATTCCTGAAAAAACCTTGCTCATGCTTTCGCTCTTTGGTGGCGCACCGTTCGGGCTTTTAGCAATGTTTTTATTCAGGCATAAAACCAAAAAAGAGCACTGGTATTTCACGGCAATAAATTTGTTCGGCGTGATTTTACACGCAATAATTTTCGTTGTTTTGGCAGTTGTAATTAAATTCTAACAGTAAAAAACAAATACGTGTTATAAAACGGCTTACGTTAACCTAAACGAGCCGTTTTTTTCATTTTATATAACATTATTTGACTTTTTCTTTATTTTATTATATAATAAATAAATCTTAAAAGAAAAATAAAACAAAAGTTTTTTGTTTAGGAGTGAAAAATGGTAGTTTGGGCGTTTATTTTAGTAATCGTAATCGTTGCAACGGTGTTCATTGCAACTTACGCATTGCCACGCATCTATCTTAAGTTGCGCTACACGGTCAACAAGTCTAACGACCGTTGTATTAAGCGCGTTTATGAAAAACACGGGCAAAGCATGGTTTTTGAGCCTGAAGAAAGATGGCGCAAGTACATAAATCAATACGTACTTGCAGAACGCAAGGGTAAAAAAGAAATGGTTTGCAAGGTTGATAAAGACCTTTCCTATATTGAGTTTGACGTGGTAATTTTTAACGCAAACAGCAAGGTTACTCAAGTAATTAAGGCGAAAGATTACGTGAACAACACGGGGTTGACAAAACCTATTGAGTTGCCGGAAGAAACGTCTTACGTGACGGTGAACGTTTCGCGCGCAGACAACCGATTGTTTGAAGACCACCTAACCGCAAAAATTCCTGCGGGAAGAAAGTTTAGGTTTATCCTTATAAACGCAGCAACCGTTCTTATGGAAGTAATTTGCTTTAAGATTTGTTTTGCAAATTTATTCGGCGGTGTGTTTAGGGATAGTTTGTTAATAAACGTAGAGGGGCTTATTTCATCTGCTATTTTTGCAGGCGTACTAATAGTTTTGAATACCATTATTGTTGCCATTGCAGTTAAGGCAAGGGAGAAAAAATATACGGTTAAGGTAAAGAAGAATGGATAATTACAGCGTAGTCAGTAAAGGTGAATACAAGCATAAACAGACTAGCGAACATTTAGAAATTGTGCGCTTTTTAGTGGTGCGTAACAAACAAAAACGCTACCTTTTGCTTGATTTTGATAATAAAAACGCAGAAAAACTCACCGGATTAAGATTGCAAATTGATCAGTACGACGGCAGAGGGAATTATCTCGGCGTTAAAGACGTTGAGTTTAAGGACTTAAGCAAAGAAAACGGAAGATTTATTCTTAAAGAGCGCATTGACGTGCATCACGCTTGCGTAGATTTTTTCGTTAAAATTGCGTACGCAGAGTACGGTGACTATAAATATTGCCTTGATAAAAACGGAACTTACGCCGTTTACGATAGAAAGGTTAAAAGACAAAAAGTTTCAAAGGCAACCGTAGAAAAGAACGTCGGTAAAGAAGGACACCGTGCGGATACCCGCCGTTTTAGTTCGCCGTTATTCGTTCGCGTTCTTTCGGTAATAGTTATGCTTGCTATTATAGCGGTAAGCGCTTGGCAAGTAGTTTCGTACACCAAAGATAAAGAGTCTTTCTTCCTTGATAACGTAATTTACGAATTCGTGGAAAACGGTGATGGTGAAAAAGAATTGACCGTAGTCGGCTTTAAGGGCTTTGGCGGTGGTAAGTTAGTTATTAACGACGAGCTTGCAGGGTATCGCGTAACGAGTATTCAAGCGCAAGCGTTTAAGGATAACGGTGGCGTAAAATCTTTAACGGTTAACGGCAACGTGTATATTGAAGCCGAAGCGTTTAAGGGCTGTGAAAACTTAAATAGTATAAAACTTAACGGCGTAACCAACGTGGGCATGCAAGCGTTTAGCGGTTGTAATTCGTTAAAGACCGTTGAAATTAGCGAGTGTGAAGTTATAGGCGCAAGGGCGTTTAAGGATTGTCAATCACTTCAAGACGTGGTGATTCACAGTAAACTTTCGGATAGGGTGTTGTCGCTTGGCGAATACGCTTTTGCAGATTGTAAAGATATAGGCAACGTTAAAATTGATCAGTTTATTCAAATGGGTGAATACGTGGACTATTTTAGCGGTGCGCAAACGATGAAATCGCTCTATCTTAAGAATTATAACTACGCTCCCTACGAAGTTGACGCCGAAAACGTGAACAAAGGAATCGTTAAACTTTTCGGCGGGGCAGACGACGTTGCATTAGGTAGCCTTACTATTAAGTATTGTGATACTATTCCCGACAATTTTACCAATAAAGTTTCAGGCGCTCTTGAAAGTTTTACCGTTGAAAATCTTAACACCACGATAGTTGGCGAAAAGGCTTTCAAAGATTGTACGAAGTTACATACTTTTAGCGTAAACACTAAAATTACCGAAGTTAAAGAGAGCGCTTTTGAAAATACGGCTATAACTTCGTTTGACGCTAAAGAATTAAGAACGCTTGCTAAAAATGCGTTTAGCGGTTGTTCAAGTTTGGCAAGTTTTAACCTTGGCGAAAATACTGTGCTCACCACTATACCTGAAGGTGCGCTTAAGGGTACGGGCAGTATGAATTTAGTTATCCCTGCTACGATTACTAGCATTGAAAGCGGTGCGTTTGAAGACAGTAAGGTTAAAACGGTAACTTTCGCTACGGATAGTGAAATTACTTCTATACCTTATAACGCTTTCAAAGGGTGTGCTTTCGTTAAAGAAATTACTTTACCACAAACTGTTAAAACGATAGGCGAACAAGCGTTCAACGGTTGTTCTTCTTTAAAGGCAATGAGTTTGCCTTTCGGCTTGACGCACGTAGGGACTTCTGCTTTTGAAGATTGCTCTGCGTTAGTCGTGTTAGATATTCCCAACTCCGTTACGGATATAGGCACTACTGCGTTTAGGAATAATTCAGCGTTAACTGAACTAGTTATTCCCGATAGCGTAGTTTCCATAGGCGCGTGCGTTTTAGACGGATGCAATGGATTGCAAACTTTGACCGTGCCTTTCTTGGGCGGTGGAGTAGGTAGCGGTGCAACCGTAGGTTATTTGTTTTCGGGCTACAACCAAAGTCTACCTGAAAAACTTTCAAAAATAAAAATCACAAAAGACACCGTAGTTGGTGAAGGGGCGTTTGAAGATTGCGTTCATATAACTGAATTTGATATTTCAAACCAAACGCAGAGAATAGAAGATCGGGCTTTTGCAAACTGCTACGATCTTAGGTACTTCGTAATTCCAGAGAACACGTCACACGTTTCTAATAATTCATTTGAAAATTGCTATAAACTTTTTGAAATAGAAAATCACAGTTCGGTATCTGTAGTTAAGGGTGAAGGAATTGCTACCTACGCGCTTGCAGTATACACGCCGTCAAGTAGCAAATTGAAACCGTATAGTAATAACGGTTATAAGTTCCTTCGTTCAGAGGACGTGTGGTATTTAACTGATATTCCACAACTAGAAAATTTAACTTTACCTAGTTCAACGGGAACTATTTCTTACTACGTAATACCAAAATATTTCTTCTTTAAGGTAAAGGCTCAACAAGTAAACGTCGGCTCTGCCGTAAAAAGTATCGGTGATAGGGCGTTTGCTAACACCGATATTGAGAACGTAACCATATCGGTTGGCAAAATTGAACTTGGTGAACAAGTTTTCGTTGATAGTCGCAAATTAGCTAAAGTAGACTTGTCTTCGTCACGCATTGAAAATATTCCCGAAAATACTTTCTACAATTGCATTGCGTTAGAAAAAGTTTCTTTGCCGAACACGGTAACCAAAATAGGCGATAGGGCGTTTGCTTATTGTGAAAATCTTAAAGAAATTAACGTTCCACAACAATTAAATGCAATAGGGCAATCGGCTTTTGAAGGATGTCGCGCTTTGGTTGAATTTAACGCAAGCAATACTTACTTGTTTACTGAAATAGGCGACTACGTTTTTGACGGTTGTTCAAATCTTAAAAAATTAGTATTGCCCAACACTCTTGATTTTATAGGCGAAGGGATTTTAAGGAATTGCTATTCTGTTGAACAATTGAGCGTTCCTTTCTTTGGCAAAACCGTTGATGAAAACTCTACGCTAAATTATTTGTTTATGGGTGGTAGTTCGCAACTTAAAACGGTTAAACTTACCAACGCGCAAAAGGTTGGGGAAAACGCCTTTAGTTATTGGACAAGCATAACGGAAGTTTATTTAGCAGATACCGTAACCGAAATAGGCGCAGAAGCATTTAACAATTGCACTTCTTTGGAAAAAATAAACACGCCATCTTCGTTAATCACTATCGGTGACGGTGCGTTTAGTTCTTGCCACTCGTTGACCGAATTTAATTTTGCAGAAGGAATAGCTTATATAGGGTACGGTGCGTTTAGTAGTACGGCGATTAAAAACGTAAAATTCCCTGATAGTTTAAGTTATTTAGGGCCGTTTGCGTTTAACAATTGCGGTAGTTTAGATACTGTTGATACGGGTGACGGCTTGAGAATTATTACTGAATACACCTTCCAAAACAGTAACGTTAAAAAATTTATAATCGGCGATAGTTTAGAACAAATAGGCGACTTTGCGTTTAACGGATGCACTAAATTAGAAAACGTTACTTTCTCTTACAATTTAAGCAAAATAGGTCGTGACGCATTCTCTAATTGTAATTCGTTAACAAATATTGAATTACCTTCTTCGCTAACTACTTTGGGCGAATATGCTTTTTCATATTGTTACTCACTTGAAACCGTTAATATAGGCAACGGCTTAACGGAAATTTCGGCAAACGCTTTCAACGATAGCGGTGTTAAAACCGTTTATTTGGGAACTAACGTAAAAAGGATCGGTTCGGGTGCTTTCGCGTATTGCGATTCACTTGAAGTATTAACCCTTAACTCTAAACTTGAAGTTATAGAAACGGAAGCGTTCTACGCTACGAATATTAAAACTTTAGATTTACCAAGTTCGTTGAAAGAAGTTTACGGTTGGGCGTTTGCGTACTGTAATAGTCTTGAAGAAGTTACCGTAAGGTCAAGTATTGACGTTTTCAATGGTGATGCTTTCTACGAAAGTAACAAAATTTATCAAGTAAACGATATGCAGGGCTCTGGCATCAGTAGAAAAAATGTAGATTTTGGTGGCGTTGCTAAAAATGCTATTTTGGTAAATAAATATTCAACCACCCCAAAACTTCAAAAAACTACGATAGGCAACGTTGAATATAGATACGCGTCGGGCGTTTGTGGTGTAGTTAAAGTTAACGGCTATAACGAAAATTTAACCCTTGGCGCAATTACCATTGGTGGCGTTACTTATGATAACGTTTACGTTACTTCTTATGCTACGCAATATAATAACTTCGGTAAACTAACTATTACTAGCGCCGTTAAAGATATTTATCCTAACGCTTTTTATAGCGATATTTCCTTGCTCGTGTTTGACGGGGCAGAAATAAGTTTAACGGTAAATGCGTTTAGTGGATACGTTGATCATGTAGTCGTTGACGATAAATTAGTTGGTTTAGAACGTTATTCTTTGGGGCACTCATATCCAACCGTTTATTATACGGGAAGTAGCGCTCAATGGAATGCTAACCCCAACAGATATAATTTTGATTCAAGGTACTATCCCAACTACTACTATAGTAAGTGTTTCCACAATTATTACGAAAGCAAATGGAATTACGATGAATACGGCAATATCAATACGTCGTATCAAGATTACGATTATAGGGAATTGAAGAAAGCTACTTGTACGGAAAAAGGTCAAGGCGAATATTATTGTGATATTTGTAACTATTCCGATAAGTTTGACCTTTACGAGTTGGGGCACGAGTATATTGACTATATTTGCTATAGATGTGGGGCTATTGAGCCCGTGGTAGTTGATAGGTATAATTTTGGTGTAATAAACGAAAGCCTATTAACCTTTACCGAAGGCGAAGGCTCTATACAAATGTTTGATATGACCGATAATCAAGCGGTAAAAATCGTAGATGCAGAAGAGAATAGCAAACACTCGTTTACAGTTCAAGCAAAGGTGGATTTAACACTTTCCTTTAGTTGTGATTTCTCAACGACGGATATAGGAACTTTAACCATAACGAAAGAGAAAGAAACCCCAACGGTTTTAGATAACGATAAATCAAACGTTACATACACGCTTAAAGCAGGGCAAAAGATTACTTTTGAATTTGCGCGCAACGAAAGTTCTGCTTCAAACACTTACGTAAAAATAAAACAATTCAGTATTAAATAACGGTGGTACGATATGTTCAAACATCAAGACGTAATTGATAAACTTACGTTAGAACAAAAACTTAATTTGATAGCAGACGCTAATGCTTTAGGGGGCGTAGAAGGGTATCATTTTTTGCGTGAAGCAAATTTAAGCAACGCAAAAGACTGGCTTTTTTACCCCGATTTTAACTCGCTTGCAAACAGCTGGAATACCGAGCTTATAAAAACCGTTTGTTCAGACTTGTTTATAAAAGCTAAGTCTGCAGGGATAACTCTTATGAATTTGCCGTCGGCAAGCGTAAAAGTTTCACCCTATTCAAGTGGGCTTAGCGAAGACGCTTATCTTACGGGAGAGTTGGTCGGCGCAATTGCAACGCAAGGCAAAGCGTCGGGTATGGCAACTTGTCTTTGCGATCCGCAAATTGAAAAAGAAGACGTTGACTATCTTGACGTTAAGTTTAACGAAAGGGTTGTAAACGAATGCTTGTTACCTTCACAAACGGCGGTTTTGCAAAAAGGCGTAAACGCAGTTAAAATTGCAGATAAATCGTTTAGTGGAGAATACGGTAGCGTAAACGAAAAACTTTTAGCAAGTTTACAAGCAAAGTATAAGATAATTCACGATAAAAGATTAAACAAGGACGATCAAAAGCACGTTGATGTTTTCGGCGACCTTTATAACGGTTGTTCGGTTAGTGAATTAGTAGAAGCGTACGAAAGATATCAAAAGTTAAAGAAATCTTTTGAAGACGGCGAAATTGCTCTTGCAGACGTTAACTCAACGTGTGAAAGTGGCTGGGCAATAAGCGACGAAATGATAGACGGCGCAGTTGATAAACTTCTTGATTTTGCCGACTATTGTTATAGACCGCAACAAGCAAATTTAAGCACAAACGAGCAAACGGTCGTAAACGCGATGGTTGAAAGTACGGTAATGTTAAAAAACAAAGGTGCGTTACCGTTAAAGAAAAAATCAAACGTTGCAGTAATAGGTGCGCTCAGTCAACACTCTGCGTGGCAGGGCGCGATAAGTTTGCAAAAATATCTTGAAGATAATTTAGTAAAAAATAAAATAAATTACGTTGGTTATTCTGCCGGTTACGGCAATAAAAATCAAAAAACGCCGTTGCTACTAAAAGACGCAGTTGATCTTGCTAAAAAAGCAGATACGATTATAGTTGCGTTGGGTTACGATAAAGAAGAAGGCGCATCGGCAAGTAGAAATAAAAACTGTAAGTTGCCTGCTAGCCAAGAAGAATTAGTAAGGCAATTGTGTGGTTTAGGCAAAAAAGTAATAGCCTTAATATACGGTGGTTGCAACTTTGATATGAGTTTTGATTACGGTTGTAACGCCGTGATATTAGCCCCCGACTTAAACATGCACGGAATAAAAGCAATTTGCGACATATTGCTTGGTAGGGTTAGCCCTGGTGGTAGGCTTAAAAATACTTTGTACGATTACACCGATAAGTATTTTGAAAGACTTAAAAACTACAAAGATTCAAATAGAAACCAAGTCGGCGTGTTCTATGGATATAGATATTACGATACGGGTGGGTATAAAGTTAAATATCCCTTCGGTTACGGTTTAAGTTACGGTAAGTTTATTTATTCAGGTCTTAAAATTAAAGACGGCGTCGTTTCGTTTTCCGTTAAAAATAAAGGTAGCGTAACTGCAAGCGAAGCCGTGCAAGTATACGTTGGTAAGCAAAAATCTTCAGTAATAAGAGCTAAAAAGGAACTTAAATACTTTACCAAAGTTAACTTAAAACCAGGTCAAACTGCTACGGTTAAGTTTAGAATAGACGAGTTAGACGTTCGCGTGTTTGACGTAGAAAATAAAAAATACGTTATTGAAAACGGCTCGTACGATTTGTATATAGGTTCTTCCGTAAGCGATATTAAGTTAAAAACTAAATTCGTTATGACGGGGCAAACGCTTAAAGCAGACGGACTAAAATATAACGATTTCTTCCAAAATTTAAGCAATATAATAGACGGTGGGTATTACCTTGAAGAACCCGTTCCCGTACCAAAGCGAGTTCTTAAAGAAGGCAGATTCCACTTTGCAATGACGTGCTTTGTCGGTGCAACGTGTCTATCGCTCATATACCTTTACCTAATGTATATCGGCTGGATGCCAGGTGGCGTAATAGCGTATGTGGTAATGGGCAGTTTAATAGCAATTCCGTTAATTAGCGCGATAACCGTTAGATCGCGTAGCAAAAAAATTATAAATAAATCTTTGGAAAAGAGTAAAAAAATGAAACAAGAAAAAATTGATAAGTTAGATCCAAACCAAATAAGCGAAGCAATACCTTACGAAGAATTATTCGTTACCGAATTTGCTCTTCCCGTGATAGAAGTTAAAGAAGAACAAGTAGTTCAAGAAAGTAACGAAGCACAAGAAAAAGAATACGCTTTTGATCCGGAATTTACGCTTGAAAAGGCGTGCGCCGAATTAGCGATATATCTTAAAGAACGCGGTGTTTACATAGACGCTGAATCTACGCGTTCTGTATTCTCTGCGCTTGCATCTTCAAGGCTAATAATTTTCAATAGCGAAGATAAAGGACTTTTAACTAGATTCATTTTCTTACTTGGCAAATACTTTGAATATAATACCGTGATTGAAGATTTTGCAGATATACACGCCGGTGGTGACGATATTATTTACAGTCTTGCACCTTGCCATCCTTACGGTGTAACGCGTATATCAGACGCGCTTATTCACCATAGGGGCGTTGAAAATAATATTCGTATCATGGCGTTGACGGGCGCTCAAAGTGAATTTATTAAACCTTGTTTCTCACAAGTGTATAAATATCTTGATCAACATAACGGTAACAATAAGTTAACGGCTCGTACGGTTAACGGCGATTACGTATATTCTATTCCACAAAACGTATGGTTTGCCGTGGTATTAGAAGACGGTCAAAAGGTTACCGATATTCCTAAATACGTTTTAGAAACGGCTTGTGAAGTAAACCTTGTATTAAGGGAAATAGAATTACCTAAGCCCGTAGCCGTTCCGTTAGAAGAAGGTCAAGACCCAAGCGAACAAGTATTCATAGAACCTGAAAATACGCTTGTAACTACGGTTACTTATCATCAGTTTGAAAAGATGCTTGAACTTGCCCTTCGTGACAATATGTTAGATGAAAACTTATGGAAACGTATTGATAAACTTGAAAACGTTGTAAACGATATGGATGCGGGTTATCGTATGACTAGTAAAATGTGGCAACGCCTTGAAAAGTACACTTCGGTATACTTAAGGTCGGGCGGAGCGCCTGAAGAAACTCTTGATAGCGTAGTAGCAAATCACGTGATTAATACTATGATTACTTCGGTTGCAGAAGGCAAAAACAAGACGGGTGATAAGTTCGTTAACACCATTGAAAATATCTTCGGTGAAGGACACGCGCCCCATACCGTTAAGAAAGTAAAAGCAACGGGTCTTAAAATATAATTTTGGTTAGGTACTGATTATGATAAATTTATTAAGTGGCAGTAGCCAAAGTTTTTTAGATAAAGCGTTTTCGTGGCAAGCGATTATAGCGTATATCGCAATTATAGTGGTAATAGTAATTGCAATAATAATCGTGGTTATTCGCAACGAAGCAAAAGCGCCTAAAATAGTTCATAAAGTTGAATTGCCCGAAGAAGTTGCCGTTAATGCCGAAGCGGGTTCAGTAACGGCAGTAAAAGGCGTAACCGCAGTAAAGGGTGCGCCGACTGACGACGAAGAAGAAGGTGGCGACCGTTCAAGGTTTTACATGCTTGGTGAAATAGATGCAAATAGCGGTAAATATCAAAAGACGGGATACGACGATGGAATAACGTTAAAGAGTTTTTGCGACGAGTTTAGGAATTTTGCAAGTAACAAATTAAAGTTGTATTACAGCATAGACGATATAAGAAGATTTATCGCAGGACTAGCCGTAAGTAAAATAGTAATACTACAAGGTATGTCAGGTACGGGTAAAACGTCGTTAGCGTACGCAATGGGTGAATTCTTAAACAATCCGTCAACGGTAATACCCGTACAACCAATGTGGAAAGAAAGAACCGACCTAGTAGGGTATTACAATGAATTTAC
>JAZSJY010000070.1:0-11927 GCA_045534565.1 Christensenellaceae bacterium
AAGGTCTTGGCGGTTATATCCAAATAAACGCAAGGTCTATTGTAGACGAGTGCGTGGGCTCGGTTAGAAGGCGTGCTAGAAAGTTGCTTAAAAACGGCGTGGTTGATTTCGTTGCAAGCGACGTGCATCATAACAGAGTGAACTATATGCTTAAAGCGTATAATATAATAAAAAAGCGTTACGGGGAAGAGATTGCAGAACAACTGTTTACCTTAAACGCATTAGAAATTATAAAAGGTCAGGCGTAAAGGCTGACTTTTTTTACGGAGAATTATGGAAAAACGTATTATTGCCATCGGTGGTGGCGAAATTAAAAATAAAACTACTTTAGAAGTAGATAGGTATATTGCTAATCTTGCAAAAATTCACGCAGGGGAAAAGAGAGCAAACGCGCTTTTTATAGGTACGGCTTCACACGATTCAATGCCATACTTTAATAGTTTTAGAAAAACGTATACTTCGGTGTTTGATATTAAAGCGGAAGTTGCGCTTATGGTATACGGCGAAATGTCAATAGAAAAAATTCAAGGCAAAATAGAAAATGCCGATATGATTTATATCGGTGGTGGCGATACCGTATATATGCTTGAAAAGTGGGCTGAAACGGGCGTTGATAAAATGATTATAGACGCTTATAACCAAGGCAAAATTATTTGCGGGCTTTCCGCAGGCGCAATTTGTTGGTTTACCGATATGTATACCGATTACGAAATTATGCGTGGGCAGAGCGCAGATTACGTGCTTAAAAAAGGCTTGGGCGTTTTAGACGGGGCTATGTGTCCGCACTTTAACGAAAGGGAAACTGATTTTACCGACGCGCTTAAAAAGGGCGTTATAAACAGGGCGTATTGCGTGGAAAACGATTGCGCTATAGAATTTGTTGACGGCAAGTTTAATAAAGTTATAAGTGGCGGCGGAAAGGCTTATTACGTTGAATATAACGGACAAGAAGTTAGCAAGAGAGAACTTTAATGAATAAGGTTAATTACGATAAACTTATGCAAGAAGAAATAGATGCGGTAAAAGAAAGTGGTAAAAACAAGTTGCTTTTACACGCTTGTTGTGCGCCGTGTTCGTCTTCTTGTATAGAAAGATTAAAAGAACGTTTTGATATAACGGTGTATTTTTACAATCCTAATATGGATAGTGAAGAAGAATATCTTTTGAGAGCCAAAGAACAGGTTAGGCTTTGTGAACAGCTATCGGTTAAATGCGTTGTGGAAGATTATAACCCTAAAGAGTTTTTAAGTGCGGTTACGGGGCTTGAAAAAGAGCGTGAAGGGGGCGCAAGATGCGTAAAGTGTTTTTATCTTCGCTTAAACAAAACGGCTGAATACGCCCTTGAAAACGGCTTTAATTACTTTACTACCACGCTTACGGTAAGTCCGCTTAAAAATGCAGACTTGCTAAATAAAATAGGACAAAAAATTCAAGGCGAAAGGGGCGTTAAATTCTTGCCAAGCGATTTTAAGAAAGGTAACGGATATAAACGTTCTATTGAACTTTCAAAAGAATACGGGTTATATCGCCAAAACTATTGTGGTTGTATATTTTCAAAAGGTGAATAAAATAAAACGCCAAGCAAGTTGCTTGGCGTTTTTTTATGCTAAAATTATTTTTTATAAATAACGTTTCCGTCACGTATGGTGGTGCAAACGTTAAATTCGCCGTCTAACACGGCAAAGTCTGCGTTCTTACCAACTTTAATAGAACCTACTTTATCGCTTATGCTAAGGTTTTTAGCAGGGTTAATGGTTGCGTAGTCAACGGCGTCGGTAAACATTACGTTGCAAGATAAAACTAAATTTTTAATAGCGTCGTTCATCTTTAAGGTGCTACCTGCAAGCGCGCCGTTTTCAAGTCTTGCTTCGCCGTTTTTAACTATAACTTTTTGACCACCTAACTCGCTCACGCCGTCGGCAAGGTGCTTTGCGCGCATAGAGTCTGTTATAAGCGTAAATTTATCGTGTGGTTTATTCTTTATAAGTAATTTAATAGCAGGTGCGCTTAAATGGATAAGGTCGCAAATTGCTTCGCAGTTAAGTTCGTCAAAAAGCATTGCGCTACCAACTGCACCAACTTCCCTATGGTGTAAGGGTTTTTGTACGTTGTACGTATGCGTTATGCAAGAAAGCCCGTAAGATAACGCCTTTTCAATATCAACGTAGCAAGCGTCCGAATGCCCTAAACTTGCAACTACGCCTATTTTAGCAAGGTGGCGTATTAAATCTTCCGCACCTTCAGTTTCGGGTGCAAGGCTAACTAATTTTATGTTGTTGCCACTTACGGCGTTGTATTTATCAAAAATTTCCACGTTAGGTTTAGCAACGTATTCAAGTGGTTGTGCGCCTATGTGTTTAACTGATATAAACGGACCTTCTAAATGCACGCCTAAAACTTTTGCGCCGTCTTTTTCGTCAAGGGCAATATATTCTTTAACGGCTGAAAGGGCACGGTTAATGTTTTCAGGGCTTTGCGTCATCGTGGTTGCTAAAAAACCAGTAGTGCCTTCGCTTGCAAGGGCGCCAGCGATAGTTTTAAGGGCGTCGGTAGTGCCGTCCATTGCGTCTGCACCCATTGCGCCGTGTATGTGTTCGTCAATAAAGCCTGGTAAAACCACTTGACCTTCGCTATATTCGTACGGCTTGGTTATAACGCTTGCGTCGTCGCCGATATAGGCAATTTTGCCGTTTTCCACGCCTACGCACGCCGTTATTATGCCTTGATTTTCTACGTAAACTTTTGCGTTAATAAAGCCTTTCATAAATACACCTTCTATAATTTATATTAAAATTGTAGCATTATATAAAAGGAAAGTCAACCTTATAAAATATTTTGTAACGACACTGAAAAAGTTTTGGGTATTTGTTCGGTCAGTTCAATCAAAACTTCAACTTTACTAATGGCGTCTTCCCATTTTTCATCACGAACGAGCGTTGCGGATTCGGATAGCCAAAGGTCAATTTCCTTTATTTCGTTATGTGGAATAAACACGTGTAGAACCCTTTTTTTATTAAGCCAACTTTTTTGGGTGGCGTAAACGTCGTCTTGAGTAGCAGTTTTATCGTCAATTTTTTCGTACAGGCAAACGAAAACGCTGTTCAGTTCGTCAAACTGTTTGTGTATAGAATAATTTTCGTAAATTGCGCCCGCAGTTAAAAGCAAGGCTACGCAAAGCGTTGAAATTATCGTCTTTACCATTGTATTCCCCCTTTGTGATAGAAGTGCAAAATAGAATATTTTTTGTTTTTACGCTTTAGGTAAACTTTACCGTTGCCGTCAACGGTCATTACTTCAACGTCTTTAAGGCTTATTTTGTTTTCACGCAAAAAATCTTTAATTTCTTCAAATGAACATTTTATAACTTCGGCGTTCTTTTTGTCTATTTTACCGCCGTCTATTAACAGTATGGGCATAGACGGGTTTTCACTATTGCGATTTTGGTCTTCAAAGGCAGAAAGTTTGCCGTTGCTTTCGTAAATTGCGTAAAGCACGTCGTCAAAGGAAAAATATCCAAGTGAGCGCATACTTTCAATAAGGTCGTCTACACTCAAATTGTTTCGCCGTAATTCTTTAACGTCAACGCCGTCTTTAGTAATTACTAACGAAGGTTTTCCCGAAATGATTTTTTTCATAAACTTTCCACTTTGCTCTAAAAGTGAAAAAACTTGGTGCAAAATAAACAGAGAAAGAATAGAAACTAACCCGTAAATAAGCGGGGTGGAAACGTCTGCCATAGGTATACAAGCAAGGTCGGCGATAATGAGCGTAACAATAAATTCAAACGGTTGCATTTCGCCTATTTGCCGTTTACCCATAAGGCGCATAACTATAACTAAAGTAATAAAAATAATAATTGTTCTTAAAAACGTAACTACCATACTTTTAGCCTTTGCAACCTTAAATTTTTTATGCCCTACGCTTGACAAGATTTTATGGTAATGGTATTATAGTTAGCGTAGAGTAGTAAAAGCGCGTAAAGTGTTGCAAAATGGGATGTCGTTTGCAAACGAAAGGTTTTTGCCTGCGGTGCTTTTACGCGTCCGCTATTATTTTATAGGCGTTATTGCCAAAATTTTATCGGATCTCTCTAAAAAATTTTTTGGGAGATTTTTTTATGCTCAAAAACGGGGTTAAAGGATTGTTTTTTTCAGACCTTATACGCTACACGTCTTTAACTAAAAAGATAGCGTATATAGGCGTTATGACTGCGCTTATGATAGTAACTAATACGTTACTTGAATTTAAGATGGCAGATATTCAGTTTTCCATAACTATTTTAATGTCCTTTTTATCGGGCGTGCTTTTAGGTTCAGTTTTCGGTTTCGTATGCTGTATGCTCGGTGACGCTATAGGGTTTTTTATCAATAGCGGTGGGTTCGTCTATATGCCGTGGGTTGGGCTCTCAATGGGGTTTGTGGCCTTTTTAGCAGGGCTAATAATAAACGGGTTTGATTTTAAGTTTAAAGGTCAATTATACTTAAAGATTGCTATTGCTTGCCTTTTAACGTTTGTAATTTGTACCATTTTTATAAATAGTACGGGCTTTTATTATTACAACTTAAAAATGGGTTTTTCTACCGCCGTGATAGAATACGTTGCAAGTAAGTTCGGTGGGGCGGTTACCTACTGGGGATACGTTGCGTATAGAATGATTTTCAAAGGTCAAATATACAACAGTATATTTAATTACGCCTTGTGTTTTGCGTTCGTGCCCGTTATAAGAAAGTTAAAGTTTTTCAACCCTAAAAAACCTGAAAAGGAAACGGGCGAAAAATAAATATAAATTCAATGAAAAGTCAATAATACCGTTGTAAAATTCTTTTTACGACGGTTTTTTCTTTTAGGGGGATTTATGAAAAACGCAAGCAAAAGATTTTATAGAAAGAATATTAACGGCAGAAAATTTAGAGTAAATAAAAAAAGGTTAAACACCGAAATAAACGGCGCAGGTTGGCTTAAACTCGTAGTAGTTGCCCTTTTAATAGCAAGTCAAATTGCGTTGCTTATTTATTTAGCGATATCTTTTGCTATTACTTTTAAGTGGGTAATGGCTATTGATTTTTTAGTTGCGCTAATTTTATGCGTTTACGTTTTATCTTCAAATAAAAACAACCTTTCAAAAGGCGTATGGATAATATTTTTACTTTTAGGGTTTACGTTTGCCCCTTTAATATTCGTGCTGTCTACCGAAAAGGTCGCTTATTCTAGGCTAAACAGAAAAAGAAAAAAGCACCAAATTAAAAAAATTGAAAAATTCCCGATACAAAACTTAAAAGGGCAACATAATAGCGTTGCTAACTTTTTGTATTCTTCGGGTGGGTTTATTCCGTATAAAAACAACGCCGTAAAATATTTTAGTTCAGGCGAGCAGTTATTTAGTGACGCTTTAAATAGAATAGAAAACGCAAAAAGTTTTATATTTATAGAGTTTTATATTATAAGCGACGGGTTTCTTTTAGATAGTTTTATAAAAGTGCTTAAAGAAAAGGCAAAATTAGGTTTAGACGTAAGAATTATTTACGACGATATAGGCAGTAGTAGAAGACTTTATAAAAGCACTAAAAGAAAGATTAAAGAAAGTGGAATAAAAATAAAAGCGTTTAATAGGGTTACGCCTATTTTTTCACTTGCGCATAATTACCGTGATCATAGAAAAATTATAGTAGTTGACGGGCAAACTGCGTATACGGGTGGGTGCAATTTAGCCGACGAATACGTAAACGCCACGGCAGATAAGTATTTTTGGAAAGATATGGGCGTTCGTGTTGACGGCGACGCCGTTGATGAGTTTACACAGTTGTTTTTAAGTCAATGGGCTTTAATTACGGGTGAAAAAGTTGACTTTACGCCTTATTTAAATCTTGCTAATAGTTACCAAAATCAAAGCACGTTAATGCCTTTTGCTGACGGATTAGAGTATAACGATAAAATAGGTAAAGGGGTTTATATAAATTTAATATCAAATGCGGAAAAGTATTTATATATGTCTTGCCCGTATTTTATCATTGACGATACCATTAAAGATTTATTAATAAACAAGGCAAGGTCGGGGGTTAAGATAAAAATTATACTGCCAGAAATTCCAGACAAAACGCTCGTGTATTACGTAAGTAGAAATAACGCTGAAAAATTAATAGAATACGGCGTAAACGTGTATACTATGAAAAACGCTTTCGTGCACGGAAAGGTTATGCTAAACGAAAAAGGCGTTGTAATAGGTTCAATAAATATGGATTTAAGAAGTTTCTATCAACAAGCTGAATGTGCCGTCTATACCGACGATAATAAGGTAATGAGTGATGTTTTAGAAGATTTTGAATTTATGGAAAAGCAAAGCCAACTTATCGGTGAAGAGAATAAACTTATAAACAATACATTTAAGGGGGTAATAGTAAGGGTGTTACAGATATTTGCGCCCTTTATGTAAAATGGCTATAAAAAAACAAAGCAAAAAAAGTATAATAAAATTAATAGTATCAGCCTTAATTATCGGCGCTATAATTCTAACGGTATATTTAATTTTAAGGCGTTACGGCTTAACTGATTTAAGTAGGGAAGAAATACAGCAGTTTATATCAAGTACGGGCGCTGTTGCCCCCTTGGTGTTTAAAGGCTTATCTTTTGGCCAAGTTACCTTAGTGCCTATACCAGGCGCAGTAACCATAATTGCAGGCAGTTATCTTTTCGGCGCGTTATTATCGTTCGTCTATTCTTATATAGGAATGACGCTAGGTGGTTTTTTTGCATATGCGCTTGGCAAGTGGCTTGGCAGACCGTATATAAACTGGTTAGCAGGTGGAAAAGAGCAGGCAGATGGTTGGATAAAAAAATTAAAAGGCAGAGAAAACGCATATTTGTTCTTTGCGTTCTTACTGCCTTTTTTCCCAGACGATCTTTTATGTTCGGTTGCGGGTATATTGATAGGCTTTGGCGCGTTTACCGTTATGCAGATTATTACAAGGGCAACGTCAATAGGCTTTACTCTTTTAATAACTTCGGGTGAAGTAATTCCCTATAACGCTTGGGGCATAGCCGTAATATCGGTCATAGGCGTGTGCGCCGTAACCATTTTTATTTTAGGTATTAAATACGCAGATAAATTCAGCGCGTTATTTGATAAGTTTTTATCTCTTTTTAAGTTTAAGAAAAGAAAATCTAAGCGATAACTTTTTCTTTTTTGAAAAAGCTTTTTTAATTAAGTTTACGTTAAGCAGGTTAAACCCGAAGTATAGAAGAATGTTAAACGTAACCATAATAATAGCGCAAAGAAGTAAAGTTAATAGGTTGCCTAATCTTGATAAAAGCATGCGTTTTAATAAAAGACCTATAAACGCCGTCGGCAGTAAGAATAACACGCTTAAAAGTAAAAATTTTAGGTAACGCGGTTTTTCATAACAGTATTTATTAATTAAAATTACGTTTACTACCGCTGATATGCCGTGTACTAAAGTAAACCCTACTATTAGTGAATATACGCCCATAAGTTTAGGTAAAAACCAAACGCACGCAATCATTAATGCGCTACCAACGGTGTTGCAAATAAGCGTTTTATTTTCTGCGCCCATTGAATTTAATATGCCCGTAGTTATACTTGAAAGGCTAATTAAAATCATTAAAAAAGAAGATGCCGAAAGGTATTTGCCACAAAGATGTCCGTCAAAAACAAGAATACCTATTTGTTCGCCGAACACGGTGAAAGTGGGTATAAAAAGACAGGTTAAAAGTATGGTAAATTTAACGGATTTTTCTACGTCACGGCGTAAATAGTCGTGGCGTTTTTTATAGTAATTTTCAGCAATTTCGGGTACTAATACTAAAGAAAGCGAGCCTATTAAAGTGGTTGGAACGTATAAAAGTGGAAAAGCCTGACCCATAGCCGCACCGATTGAACTCATTGCTTCGGCAGAAGTTAACCCACTTGCAACCAACCTTATAGGCAAAATTACCGATACCAAAGAAGAAGTAATAGAGCCCGTAGTTCTCATAAAAGTAATAGGCAAGGCAGAAGATAACAGCGGGCGGAATTGTCCCTTTGGATTAGCGAGTTTATTTTTCTTTATTAGAAAGTACGCCGTGGCAAGCGTAAACGAAAAAAGGTAAGAAATAGTTACTGCAACGCCTGCCCTAAACGCGCCTTGGTAAACGTCGGTAGCGTGCTCAATAAGAACTATACCGCAAATAATCATGCACGCTTCTTCAAGTAGTTCAATTACGCTATACGGAAAGAATTCTTTGTTGCCCCAAAAAACGCCACGCAAAACTGAATATATAGAAGTGAAAATTAACCCCGGTAAGATGAAAGTGAATATTTTTATGCACCTTTCGTCAGTAAATAAAAAGGTCATATATTTGCCGGTAAAAGCAAAAATACAACAGACGGGTATAGATACGGCTATAACGAAAGTAAGCCCTGCCGTAATAATTTTCTTAACGTCTTTTTCGTTACCTTCGGCACGGTATTTAGTCATAAGTCTTGAAACGGTAACGGGCGTTCCTGAACAACAAATGGTGTAAATAAGCCCGAAAACTGAAAGCGCAACTTGGTAAAGCCCCATACCTTCGGCGCCTATTGAGCGCGAAAGGTATATACGGTATAAAAAGCCTAAAAACTTTTCACACGCAGAAAATATAGTAACTATTGCAACCGTCTTAAAAAACTTTCTCAAAATAAACCCCATTAAAAACGTAGTCGTCTTTTAGTATTCTATTCACGCACGCCAGTAAATATAATAGTGGTATGGAAAAGTTTTTTTACAGGGTTAATCAAGGCGAAACCGTGCAAACGGTTGCAAAAAAGTTCAATTTGTCGCCTATATCAATAATTAAAGATAATTACTTAAAAGATGAAATTCAGGCAGGCGACGTGCTTATAGTCGTTAAGCGTAAGTACAAGATTTATTTTGCCGAGCCTTTTGACACCTTTTTTTCTATCGCAAAAAAATTTTCGGTTAGTGAAGATACGTTAAAAAACTATAATCCCGTGCCTTACGTTTTTTACGGCTTGGGGGTAATAATAGGTGAAGAAACGTAAAAAACGCATACGTAAATAAAAATTTTATACAAAATTTTATTTTCATCTTGACAAAAATAATTTTATTAGTTATAATTTATTCAGTAAAAACTTAAGGAGAATTTTTATGAACAATTTACTCATTTCTCTTGAAAATTTAGTAAATGAAAAAGTATTGCTTATCGCGCTTATCGCTTTAGTTGCAGTTACTGCCGTAATATGTATTATTTGCGCTGCAGTTACCGCGTCAAAAGTTAAGGCGCTTGCAAACAAACCCGCGTCGGTAGTAGTAGAAGTGCCAAAGGCTCAACCGCTTCCTGCAAAAGTTGAAGAACCCGTTGCTACTGAAAAAGTTGACGACGCCGTTACCTTCTCTTCTGAAAAAGGTCAAACGTTAGATGAAAAGTATCAAGCGCTTGACGCAGCCATGAAGAATAATTACGATCAAATTGCTAGTTACGCAAGCGCGGTTGAAGGCGCAAGGAAGTTTAAGAATTTGCGTTATGAAGAATATAAAATCGGTTCGCTTCGTATCGTGCGTATGCTTATTAAACGCGGTATAGTAGTTTGTGAATTTATGATGCAAAACACCAACTTTAAGTCTTACGTGGCGGAAAATAAAGTTTCAGTTAAGCAATCTGCAACGGTAATTAAAGTAGTTGATAGTGAAACCGTTCAAGTTATAAAGGATACTATTGATATCGTCGTTAAAGCGATAGGCGAAGAACGTGAAATTAAAAAACAAATTGCAAGAGAAAAACGCAAAGCAAAAAGAGAAAATGCATAATTAAGTAGTAAAAAGCCGACTGCAGTACACAGTCGGTTTTTTAATTCAAAAATAGTAAAGAAACGGGGTAAATACGTTTGACAATATTATAAAGTAGTGGTATACTCTATACGTCTTTCAAGGATGTTATCAGAATTTTTTTAAGACTGATAGCGGAGAAATTCCGGAGAATCTCTTCTAAGTAAGAGTGCCGAAGGTGCAAGGGGTTATCCCCGAATCTCTCAGGCAAAAGGACGGAACGGGTTAATACTGTTTTATCATGTTCTACGGAGTTGCTTTTTTAGAAAGGCAACTTTATTTTTTTATTACAAAGGAGTAGTTTTATGGAAAAGGTTTTATCATGGCTTGAAACCGCAGTTGGCTACGTCAATACGTATATGTCAGATTATATTCTGCTTATACTTTTAATCGGCGTTGGCTTGTTTTACACTATTAGAACGAAGTTCGTTCAAGTTCGTTGCTTTGGTCAAGGCTTAAAGCAAGTTTTTGGTGGAATAAAATTAAACGGTGGCAAGCAAAAATCTGGTATGAGTTCTTTCCAAGCAGTTGCAACGGCAATTGCCGCACAGGTTGGTACGGGTAATATCGTGGGTGCGTGCGGTGCAATTCTTGCAGGTGGCCCCGGCGCAATTTTCTGGATGTGGATAATTGCTTTCTTGGGTATGGCTACTATTTATTCTGAAGCCGTGCTTGCACAAAAGACCAGAAAAATAAATGAAGACGGCTCTGTATCAGGTGGTCCCGTATACTACATTCGTACGGCGTTTAAGGGTGGCTTCGGTAAGTTCCTTGCAGGTTTCTTTGCCGTAGCAATAATACTTGCGCTAGGCTTTATTGGTACTATGGTTCAATCTAACGCAATAAGTTCTGCAATAGCAAGCGCAGGTGGTTTTAACGTTAACAAGTGGGGCTGGATAGTTGGTATCGTTTTAGCAGCTATTACGGGCTTTATCATTATAGGTGGTGCAAAAAGAATTGCGTCGGTTACTGAAAAAATCGTTCCTATCATGGCGCTCGTTTATTTGCTTGGTGGCTTGGTTATACTCTGCGTTAATATAACGGCAGTTCCTACGGCGTTCTGGTACATCTTAAAGTACGCTTTCCAACCGCAAGCAATGATAGGTGGTTCTATCGGTTACGCTCTTAAAACGGCTATCAGTATGGGCGCAAAACGTGGGCTTTTCTCAAACGAAGCAGGTATGGGTTCAACGCCTCACGCACACGCGCAAGCAAACGTAAGGACGCCGCACGAACAAGGAACGGCTGCAATCGTAAGCGTGTTTATAGATACGTTTATCGTTTTAACTATGACGGCTTTAATAGTAATTACTTCACTCTACGTTAAAAATCCTGAAATAATTGCAACGGCTGATTCAAGCACTATGGTGCAAACGGCTATATCTGTTTTATTTACCAATGCAAGTACGGGAACGCTAGTAGGTTCAATTTTCGTTGCCGTTTGTCTAACGTTCTTTGCGTTCTCAACGATAATCAGTTGGAACTTGTTCGGTAGAATTAACTTTGAATATTTGTTTGGTAAAAAATCAACGATTATATATTCTATCATTTCAATAATATTTATATTGCTTGGCTCTTTCCTTTCAAACGATTTGGTTTGGGCGTTCTCTGATATGTTTAATAACTTTATGGTAATACCTAACGTTATAGCGTTGTTTGCGCTTTCAGGAATGGTAGTTAAAGAATTAAAAGAAAACGGAAAAAGAAAACCGAACAAAGTTTTAGATGAAAGTATAGTTTAGTAAATAAAAAAAGGAAACGCGCGTAAGGGCGTTTCCTTTTTTTAACAAATCATATAATTTTCAAAAAATAAAAAAAAATTTAAAAAAGTCGTAAAATATAATTGACAATGTTCGCAATTTTGGATATAATACATAAGCATTTAGAGATAAGTGCCAGCATGGCGGCGTAGCTTAGTTGGTTAGAGCGGCCGGTTCATACCCGGCAGGTCGTTGGTTCGAACCTGACCGCCGCTACGATTATTTACGCCACTTGATAAGGCCCCTTGGCCAAGCGGTCAAGACATCGCCCTTTCACGGCGGTAACACGAGTTCGATTCTCGTAGGGGTCACCAAACAAAACCTAAAACGAACACAAAAAGTGAAAGTT
>JAZSJY010000122.1:0-5235 GCA_045534565.1 Christensenellaceae bacterium
ACTAAAGCTACAACTTGCCGATAGGCAATTATAGCTATGCAGAGCATATCTAAACTGATAACTTGCCATTAAGGGCAATCATAGTTTAGCGTGATACTCTCAATGAAGTATCACGCTAAGTTCTCTCTTTTAATATTATTATGCGTTTTTTAGTTTGATGCAGGTTGATTTTCGCCGTCTTTTCTACGTGCACTCTTTCTGCCTTCGGGGTTGACTTCGCCCGCTTTGACCAAAGATATTTTGGTAAGGAACGGGCCGACTATTTCGTAGACTAAAACGGAGAATAACGTTATGTTTGCAATTATTGCACCGACTTCGCCTAACCCTTCTTGCGCCTTAATTGCCATGCCTAAAGCGACGCCTGCTTGTGGGAATAACGTTATGCCCAAATATTTTCTTATAGTGGGCTCGCTCTTAACGAGTCTTGCTGAAAGGTTTGAGCCGAAGTATTTACCGATACATCTAAATATTATGTACGTTACGCCGACTAAAACTATAGTTCCGTTTGCTATAACGCCAAGATCTAATTCAGCGCCACTTAAAACGAAGAAGAGTATGTATATAGGTGCAGTCCAACGGTCAAGTCTATCCATAAGTTCTTCAGAGAAATCACAACGATTGCAGAATACCGTACCTAGCATCATGCAGGTTAGTAAGGGTGAAAAGGCAATATGAACACTACCTATATGTAGGTTGTCTATTTGTGATATCGCAACGGTAAGGAAAACGAAAGCAACCGAAATTGAAAGACGTTTTGACCTTGAGTGGAAGAACTTTTCAAGGAATGTGATAAGAAAGCCCATAATTGCGCCGAGCGAAATTGATACGAATACTTCAATTAGTGGTTCAACTATAATTGAAACTATGTCAGCCGAGCCGTTCAAAAGTCCTTTTGCAATGCCGAAAGATATTGAGAATAAAACTAAACCAACAGCGTCGTCAAGCGCAACAACGGGTAAAAGGGTATCGGTAAGCGGACCTTTCGCCTTATATTGCCTTACGACCATAAGCGTTGCCGCAGGCGCCGTTGCAGATGCGATTGCACCTAAAACGATAGCCGCTTCTAACGAAAGAACGTGTGGAAAAGCAAAATGCAAAGAAACTAACGCAATATCAACTACTATGGTAGTGAATACCGCTTGTAAAATACCTATAACCGTCGCTTGTTTGCCGATGCTTTTAAGTTGTGAAAGTCTAAATTCGTTGCCGATAGAAAAGGCTATAAAACCAAGCGCAACGTCCGAAATGATTGCAAACAATTTATTGTCAATATTTGCGTGCGTAAAACCTAATCCTGAAATATCAAACGCACCAAGGCAGAACGGACCGATCAAAATACCTGCTATAAGATAAGCCGTAACGGCAGGTAATTTCGCTAATTTTGCTAAACGTGATAGTAATAACCCAGCAAATAATGCAATTGATAAACTGAATAAAATCTGCATTACGTTCATAATAAACTTGCTCCTAACTAATCTAAAACACCTTAAAGATTTTAATACTTTAAAAGCATTTTGTCAACAAAACTCAATATAAAATAAAAGTAGTATAAAAATTTTTGAAAATATTGAATTTTTTGTAATAAAGTGGTATAATAGGCGTGGAGGAAAATATGAAAATTGCTTTAATTGTTATAGCGTGTGTCGTTGGCGTGGTGATTATATTTTTATTCCCTGCTATTTTTTGTTCTTTTTATATGGCGTTTTACAATCGCAAAAAAAGATCTGAAGAAGAAGAGCTTAACTATTCAAGTATGTACGACGATTTTAAGGAAAGTCTTGACGAGTGGGTTAATATGGCTAAAACCTTTCCACATACAGAACTTGAAATTAAATCGTTTGATAATCTTACTTTAAGGGGCAGGTATTACGAATATAAAAAGGGTGCTATTACTGAAATTTTGTTTCACGGTTATCGTGGTTCAGGTCTGCGCGATATGAGTGGTGGCATTGATAGATGCTTTAAAATGGGCAGGAACGCTATCGTAGTTGATCAACGCGCTTGTGGTAGAAGTGACGGTTCTGTTATAACTTTTGGCGTGAAAGAACGTAAAGACTGCGTTAAGTGGGCGGAAAAAGCAGTTGAATTATTAGGTGAAGATTGTAAAATAATTTTGACGGGTATTTCTATGGGCGCGGCGACGGTTATGCTTGCAAGTGAACTAAATTTACCCAAAAACGTTATAGGTATAATTGCTGATTGTGGTTATTCATGTACCAAAGATATGGTCTATAATTATATGGGGCGCATCGGCGTAAATCCCAAAATTTTGTATCCGTTCGTTAAATTTAGCGCAAGAGTTTTAGGTAAGTTTAAGTTAGAAGAACGTTCGCCTATTGATGCACTTAAAAATAGCACCGTTCCCGTATTTATTATACACGGTGATGCCGACGGGATAGTTCCTTATTATATGAGTAAAGACAACTTTAACGCTTGCGCAAGCGAAAAACAGTTCGTTACTATTGAAGGTGCGGGGCATGGTTTGTGTTACCCTATTGCACCCGAAAGATACGTCAATGAGCTTAAAGAATTTGAAAAAATCATGCTCAAATAAAACTGTCAAATGCTTCGTTCTTCGTCGTTAAAACCTTTGAAAAGATGCATGCTCTTATCTTCAGGATTTTGCCTTGAATAACTCGCATTTGACAGTTTTATTGCAACGTGAAATGCTTGGCTCTTCGTCGTTAAAACCTTTGAAAAGATGCAACAATATATACGGCGTTTATCGTTTAATATCTACCATACTTGGTAGATATTTTTCTTTTTTTTGTATTAAAATTTAACACTTTCTATTGACAAAGCATGAAATATATTGTAGTATATAAAAAACAAATAATAAAGGAGAAACAAAATGAAAAATAGAACTGCTAAATTTTTTACTTCAATAGCAATGGCTATGATGGTTGTGGCACTCGGTTTTGTTTGCATTTTTAACGCTAACGTTGCAAAAGCAGACGGCTCAAACGTAGCGAAAATCGGCACTACCGAATACGCAACTTTGCAAGATGCCGTAACTGCGGCGCAAGTGGGGGATGAAATCGTTCTTTTAAGTGACGTTACTTTAACTGAAAAAATAGTTGTTAGTAAATCTTTGACCGTTGACGGCGGTAACTTTACCGTTACTACTAACGCTGATAAACTTTTTGAAATTTCTAATCAAACCGACGATAGTATTGACGCAACTTTCAAAAACTTTAAGGTTATGCAAAATA
Source organism: Christensenellaceae bacterium (assembly GCA_045534565.1). GTDB lineage: Bacteria > Bacillota > Clostridia > Christensenellales > Borkfalkiaceae > UBA1259. Next base: position 3,213 of record JAZSJY010000122.1, read on the forward strand.
ATACCGTGAAGAACAAAGCCCGTGCTTTTGATACTAGAAACGACAATATTAATCTTACGTTGAGCGGAGTAACCGTAACCGTTACTAATTGCGCTAACGCCCAACCTATTACCATAGGCGGAAGTGAAAGTGAAAAGCCCGTTAATATAACGATTGAAAACTCTAATATAAACGCAGGAGCAAGTGGCTACGCGATTATATCTTTTGTGAAAGCAAACGTAAGCGTTTCTAAAAACTCTACTATTAGTGGCTATGCTGCAATGTATTGCAAAGACGGTTCTGCTGGTAGCGTTGTTACGTTTGAAAATTCTACTATAAGTGCAACTACACACCAAAACGAAAGTTTTGGCGCAATAGTCGTGGAGATGGACGATGCAACCGTTTCATTAAAAGATACCGACGTAATAGTTGATACTACTTCAAACCCTGAAAGTTACGCCGTAGTTTCAGTTAGCAGTATTAATTTGCCAGATGGTCAATATATTGATACTACTAACGTTAAGGTTGCTTTTTTAGGTGATTCAAGCGTTTCAGGCGAAGGCGTTTCATTAACCAAAACTGATGATCCAGAAAAGGCTACTATAGAAAACTTAACCGTTAGCGGTGGCAACTATCAATTAGGTGGCTATCACGACACTCTTAAAGATGCATACGACGGTTTAGTTAACGAATATACCACGCCTGCACAAAATAGATTAAACTCAATATATACTAAAGCAGTAGTTGATTTAAGCGCAAGTCAAAGTGATGAAGGTTCAAAAATCATCTTAAACAAGGCGATTGAAGAAATGCAATCAGTTCTTACCAAAAAGCAATTTGAATTAGCAAAGGCAGAACAAATTAGCAATCTTAAATTATATTGCGCATCAAAAGGCGTAGACTACAAAACTTTTGCCGAAGCAAATAAAGATAAGTTTGAATACGACGCTAAAGTTACTGAAGTTGAATTATATCAAGTTACTGAAACTCTTATGTCTTTAGTAGACGATACTGCTAAAGCAAGTCAAGGTAGGTGGAGTACGGATAAATTAGTTAAAATAGTTCTCGCGCTCAACGTAATCACTTTGCTTTTGGTGTTTATGATTTCAAGAAAGAAAAAAGAAGTTCCCGCTAAATCACAAGAAGGCGAAAATAAGGAAGAACAAAAACCTGCGCCCGTTCAAAAAGGTGATTTCTTCTCTTACAATGCAAACAAGACTTTCGTTCCAACAGCCGTAACGGTTGACGAACCACAAGAAGAACCCTTTGCTGAATTAGAAGAAGAAAACGCTTTTGCAAACCTTAAAGCAAACGATAAGACGTTTGAAGAACGCCTTGCCGAAGCAGAAGATATAGTTAAACAAGGTTATCAAGAAATAAATGCAAAATTGCTTTCGTATAAAAAGGTAAACGTAAGAGTTTCTAAAAAATACGTAAGTTACAGAGTGGGTAGACAATTAGTTGCAAAACTTACCATTAGGGGCAAAACGTTAAGATGTTACCTTGCGTTAGATCCCGAAACGTATGAAGTAACTAAACTTCACCACAAAGACGAAAGTGAATTCTCAAGTTATAAGGAAGTTCCTATGATGATGCGTGTAAGAAGTAACCGCGCAATCAAAAACACCGTACGCTTGGTTGAAGATATTGCAACAAAATATTCACTTATAGCAAAATAAAAAATTATAAAAAAAAGACGGAAGTTAATGGCTGATGTTCTTAGTTAAGAATTTTTAAAACACCGTTAAGTGTGAGCATCGCATTTGACTAGTCAAATGCTTTATGGGCTAAGCCCAAACCCCTATAACAAGTAGAAAGAGCAAACACGCAAGAAGAAAACCTTGTATGTCTGCTCTTTTTCTGTTCGTTTTAGTTTAGAGTTATAAGGCTCGCTTTCGCTCATCGTTATGAATTTGCAACGCAAACGTTATGATATGATTGCCTATCTAATCTATAACTTGGCGAAGCCAATCATAACGATACGAAGTATCTCATAACTTATAACTTGCCCGCAAGGGCAATCATAGTTTAGCGTGAATACTCC
>JAZSJY010000053.1:0-7154 GCA_045534565.1 Christensenellaceae bacterium
ATGACGGCTATCGTAGACTTTAGAAAAGTAGGCGAAGAAACGGGCGACAAGTTCTATCTTGATTTAGCAGATATTTGCGATAAGAACAACGGTATTTGGTCGGCAGAAGCAGAAAAATACTTACTTGCAAACGCAAAGAAAATTTAATTACGGTGACGACTATGAAGATTAAACTTTTGGGAACTGCAGCGTGTGAAGGCGTTCCAGCAATGTTTTGTCATTGTGAAAATTGTGAAAGGGCAAGAAAACTTGGTGGGAAAAATTATCGCGCAAGAACTCAATCTCTAATAGATGACGATTTGCTTATAGATTTTGGCGCAGATACTTATTCTAATTTTAAGCGTTTTGATCTTGATTTAACTGCCGTTAAATATTTTTTGATAACGCATACTGATCACGACCATTTTATTCCACAAGAATTCTATAACCTTACTTTTGGAGCAAATAAGGTGGTTGATAAAATTAAACTTATTGGCAGTTACGACGTAAAAGATGAATTCGTGCGTATAATGGGTGAAGAAGTTGCTAACGAATTTTTGACTACGTGTGTGGAATTTGTTGAATTAAAGCCTTTTGAAAGCACGCAAATAGGTGAATATAAGATAACACCGCTTTTAGCCTATCATAAAGATGGCGCTTACCTTTATATTATTGAAAAGGCAGACAGAACTTTGTATTACTGCCTTGATACAGGTAAGCAACCTGAAGAAAATTTTAACTTTATGAAAAAATTTAATAAAACGTTTGATAAGGTAATTTTAGACTGTTCTTACGGAAGAGTTCCTGCTGATAAGTACGGTGGGCATTTAAGTTTATACGATGGCGTTAATCAAGTTAATAAGATGAAAGAAGCCGGTGCTATTAGCGACAACACGCAAATTGTGGTTACGCATTTTGCTCATTGGCATATTCCTTCTCACGAAGAAATGGAAAAACTTGCAAATGAATTCGGCTATATTGTAAGTTACGACGGCGTTGAATATCAAGTTTAATTAAGCAATTTAAAAGGCGAAAAAAATAAACGCTACTATCTATAATAATTATTATATCAATGGTGTTTATCTAGTAGCAGAAGTATATGATTATAGAATAGAGATTGTTTCTTTGGGTGAACTTCCTGTTGGAAAATATTAAATAGGTAGTATGTAAAATTAGCCTTTTATGCTTTCTTTTTTGTAATCCTAAAGGATTGCCGAACCCATATAGGTTCAATCCACTAGCGTGGGACGGCAAACCCCTCGCAAACTATTGTTTGCTTTCCCCTTAACAAGGGGCAGAAACCCGTAGGGGACACCAAAGAAAACCTAAAACGAACACAAAAAGGTGTAAGTTTTAGGTTTTTTTCTTTGCAAAAATTGCGTTTTAGTGATAAAATGATAAAAACCATAGTTTTTACTCTAAAATTCGTAAGCGTAACTATTTATAAACATAATTAAAACTCTCTATAATTATAATTAAGATTATGTATCGTGGAGTTATAACTATGAGTGAAGTTACCAAGGTAAAGTGGAAGATAAAAGAAATCTTAAGCCAAAAGAACATGACTATTTACGAGTTGGCGCAAAAGGCAGAAATTACTGACGCGTGTATTCGTAACTGGTACACGAAAAGGAATTATAATCCAAGTTTGGTTGCTATAATAAAGGTATGTAACGCTTTAGATATACCTGTGGCAGAATTATTTAGGGAAGACGGTGACGAAGTAGTATACGCTAGCAAGGAAGAAAAATTGTTACTTTCAAACTGGGCTGTGCTTAACGATAAGCAAAGAAACGTAATTAAAACCTTGATGGAAACGTTTATAGAAAAATAAAATGATTTTGGGAATTAGATGCAAAAGACAAATTTAGAAAGGAAAAAGATTTTTGATAAAATTGTTCGTTTAATCATTAAAGATCCTGAAAAAGGGCTAAAAGTTTTTTACAATAGATACGGTAAAATGATTTATTTGACGGCTATTGCCGTTGGGTGTAAAGAAGATCAAGCAAATTCAGTAGTGAATGGCGTTTTAGTAAAGGTGTGGAAAAAGTGCAACGACTTGTTTAGTATAGAAAACCCAGAAGGCTGGATATACGTAGTTACTAAAAATTGCGCAAAAGATGAAATGAAAGGGGTTTGGTGTTTAGAGTTAAACGAAAATATTTGTCAAGCAGAGGACTGTTTTGAAGCAATTCTTAGTAAGGCAAATTACGAGTATTTATTAAAGCATTTAAGTGAAGAAGAGCAAAGTATAATATCGTATAAAATGTGTGAGAGGTATTCTTTTCAAGAAATAGGCGAAATTTTAGAAAAACCTTTACCAACGGTATCTTCAACGTATTACAGGGCGATAGAAAAAGTAAGGAAAAAATATAATACATAAAAAAGTGAATAAAAAACTCCTTTAAGGTTGGTCAAATAGAAAACAACCTAAAGGAGGATAACAAATGAAAAAAATATTAGGGTTGATTGTATCAATTTTACTCATGCTTTCGCCGTTTGCAACGAATTTCGTGCAAGGCGTACAAGCGCACGCACAAACGCTTGACGAGGCAGACGAATACTTTACTGAATTCGTTTTATCTGATTCAACGTTTGAAGGGGAACTTTCTTTTTCGCATAGTCCGTTATATGACGAAGAACTAAACGAGCACGGTAGGGAATACGTTTTTTCTTTGGGCGACGTAAGTGGATATGCGTTAATGGTGGAATTTGAAACGGAAACGCAAACTTTTTACGAAATAGAAGAAATTTTTTACAACGCTACGTCTCCGTTTGCAAATTGTGAAGGCTTACCCGTATACGTAACTAACTATACGTATTTGGAATTTAAAGACCAAGCCTTTTACGACGTAACTACGGGCAATCAAATTAGTGAGCAAACTCTTTTAGATTGCGTTTATAACGGCTTTAACTATTTTGGTGGCACGACGGCAACTTTTACAAATTCAACCCATACCATAAATTACGCAAGAAAGACGGTTGAGCAATACAGCATACAATACGATTTGCCAAACTTGTTAGGTTCTGTTGAAGGTGGCTCTTGCGCACATACGGCTGGCGCATGTATTTTAACCTATTACGATAGATTTTGCGTAAATATAATGCCTAATTACGACCCTATGTTCGTAATGGGCCCTATCGTTGCATACAACACGGCAAGCGGTGAAACAATTCAATTGGCGTTAGATTTAGTTGACTTAATGCTTATAGGCGAACCACACGCAGGCACTACTTTTAGTGAGTTTCAATTAGGTATGCAAACTTACGTAGAGCAACACGGGTATACTTACACTTCAACCAACCTTTTTACAAACGGAACTTTCAACCTAAACAACTATAAAAACGCAGTACAAAGCAATAAACCCGTTGCGCTATTTTTAACTAATTTTACAATGTCTAACGGCATTAGGGAAGAAGACGGGCAAGATACTTATGGTTTAGGTTATTGCCCCGTGTCGCACGTTGCGGCTGGTTGTGGATACAAAATAATTACATATTACGACGCTAACGACAGCGTTATAGCTACGCATACATATTTAAAGGTTGCAAGTGGTTTAATAAGTTATAATATAGGGTATTTGAGTGTGAATGAAACTGCTATAAGCAAAGCGATATCAATTTTAGTAAGTTGAGGAAATAATGGAAGATAAAGAGTTAGAAAAGTTATTGCAAGAAAAAGCCGATAACGTAAAGATGAGAGATTTTTCTGAAGTATGGGCGGAAATTAAAGACCAAGTGCAACCATCCGTAAAAGAGAAAAAATTTAAGTGGAAAAAGTGGTTGCCAACTATTATGGCGTCTGCCGTAATAGTATTGTGCGCCGTTTTATCGCCGATAATTATAAACGCGCTAAAACCTGCGCCCACGCCCCCACCCGAAGAAGTTTACTTTACCGACGATTTAAGTAAAGAACAGGTATCTTTTGAAGACGCATTTAACGGTTTAGCGCAGGCGAATATTACTCACGTAGATATGAGCGAGTATTCTTTTATGGATACATCCTTGTATTATACAGAAGATATGAAAGTTAAGGGCGCTTGCGTAACTTTTTATAATTCAACTTTTTTTGCTGAAATGAATTTTTACGACAAGAGCGTTGACTTAAATTTAGATTTAAATATCTTATACGATAGCACTTGCAAAATAAATTCTACTGACGTACTTTATAAATTTAAACAAGAAAGCAGTGGTATATATGAGTATGGTATTTATGCAAATCATAATAACGTTAAATACGTAATAGAGTACAAGGGCGTAACTGATAACTTAATGGACTTCCTTAACGAGTTCTTTGGATAAATAATTTATTACAAGGGAAATAGGGCTGAAAACAAAAGTTTTCAGCCCTTTCATTTTTTGGGGCTATAAAGTTAAATTTTATATTTTGTTTCAATAACGTAGTTTAGCTCGTCCGTTAAATTCTGTTGATATTTTTGAATAATTTCTAACGTTTCTACGTAAGCGGTCATTTCGCCGTGGATAAAATCGTTGCGTGGAAGTTCGCTTAATTCATCTAAATATAACGTGAAAAGTTCTACTAAATATAAAAGTATTTGGTCAGAGTTCATTTATCTTCTTCCTTTGTATATGCAATTTCTGTTATCAAATTTTCGTTTATGTAGGTGTTAAAGTCGTTGACTATGGTATTTCTATAATTAAATAGCGTTGAACGTGAAACGTTGCAGTGAATAGCAAGTTTCCAAGCAGGTAATTTAATATTGTTTACATAAATTGCCTCAAAAACAGGCAAGATAGGTGTTTTACCCGAAGAGTTTTTATGCGTGTAAAGTTTGTGCAAAAAATCAAACGTGCTGACAAAAGGAACTGCGCCACTAGAAAACAATAGTTTTATTCTATTTTCTTTATCTCTTAAAAATTTATCATTTGCCGTATCCATAAATATAATTTTAGCTAAAATTTAACTAAACGGAGTACACTCTTTTTGGACTGTTTAGTTTTGCTTAAAAAAAACAATAATTCTCATTTATTAGACTCAAAATTTAACAGTTTTTACGCAACAATTTTGCGTCGCATTATAAATGGAATTGTTTTTTCGTTTGACTTAAAAATTGTGAAATGTTAAAATATATTAAGTAAATATCAAAATTTTATATAGGCTTTAAGATTAGGTGCGAGAGAAAAAATTATGATTAGAACACTAGAAAATGAATTTTTGACGGTAGAAATAAACCAAAAGGGCGCAGAAGTATTTTCAATAAAAAGTAAGAAGACGGGTATAGAATACTTGTGGCAAGGCAACCTTGAATTTTGGAAGGACAGGGCAATTATACTTTTCCCTATCTGCGGAAGACTTTTCGGCGGTAAATACACTTACGAAAAGAAAGAATATGAAATGCCTATACACGGTATTGCAAAGTTGTTTGAATTTGATTGCGTTAAAACTTCAAACGAAGAAATTACGTTTATATTAAATTCAAACGAACAAACCAAAACGTATTATCCTTTTGATTTTAATTTTACCGTTCGTTACGAATTAAAAGGCAATGCGTTAAAAACCGAATTTATAGTTAAAAACACGGGCAATGAAGAAATGTATTTTTCTTACGGTGGTCACCCTGGGTTCAACGTTCCGTTTACTAGTGAAGAGAAGTTTGAAGACTACTATTTAGAATTTAGTGAGCCACAACTTCAAAAATTAGTTTTTTCAGAAACGTGCTTTGCTACGGGCAAAACGGAAAAATTCAACTTAAACGGCAAGCGTTTGCCCCTAAAACATAGTTTGTTTGATAACGACGCTCTGTTTTTTGAAACGGAAAGCAATAAAGTTAAGCTAAAGTCTAAAAAATCAAAAAATTCTATTGAAGTAAAGTATAAGGATATGACTTGCCTTGGGTTGTGGCATAAGCCTAAAACTGAAGCGCCGTATATTTGCATTGAGCCTTGGCACGGTATACCGTCAACCGACGGCGTCGTGGACAATCTAAAGGACAAAAATCAAATGATTAAACTAAACTCAAATAAAAAGTATAACAATTCGTTTACGATTAGAATTTTAGAAAAATAATAAAACGCCGAGATTGTGTCTATCAATCTCGGCTTTTCACTATAAAAAGCAAGAGAAAAAAACATTATTTTTATTTAAAATAACGATAAAAAATTTTAAGTTTGATATTGACAAAGAGTTGATGGTAAAGGTATACTTAATGTATAAAAATACGCTTAGAGAGGCTTTTATGAATTTAACCGATAATAGACCTATCATTGAAAAACAAGGGTATGACTTAATAGTTGTCGGCGGGGGTATTGGTGGTATTTCTGCTGCCGTTTCTGCTTCAAGGCACGGCTTAAAAACGTTGTTGCTTGAAAAACGCACTTCGCTTGGTGGGTTGGCAACGGTTGGGCTTATTAGCTTTTACGAACCGTTATGTAACGGTCAAGGTAAACAAATATCTTTCGGTATTGCTGAAGAACTTATTAAACTTTGCATGAAAGATAGTTTTGACCGTATGTGCCACGAGTGGAAAGAGAAAAAAGGTTTCTACGCATCTTTCTTTTCGCCTACCATATTCCCTATGGCGTTAGACGAATACTTGATTGAAAACGGCGTAAAAGTTTTATTTGATTCGCTTGCAGTATTTCCCGTAATGGAAGGCAAGGTTTGTAAGGGCGTAGTAGTAGAAAGTAAGGGTGGCAAAGAATTTTTCCCTGCAAAAGCCGTTATTGACGCTACTGGTGATGCTGAAATTGCTGATAAGGCAGGTATACCCACGGTGGTTGGCAATAACTATTTAGTGGGCATGGCGCACTATTTTAATAGAGATTCTGCTAGAAAATATGCTGACGGTGGTAGACTTTACGAGTTCCGTAAGTGGCTTTACGCCGTTGATGAAACAACTAACGGGCAAAGAAAGTATCAAGGCGTTACTGCTGAAGGTATAACCGACTTTTTATTGAAAAGTAGGGCAGGTTTACTTAAAAAAGCACGCCAAGAAGACCGTGAAGAAAGGGATTTTTTCACTATCCCCACCATGCCACAATTTAGAACTATTCGCCATATCGTAGGCGCTAAAGTTTTTAAGGCTGACGGCGAAAAATTTGATGACGTAATAGGAAATTGTATCAATTGGAAGCAATTTGGGCCGTATTATCAAATGCCGTACGGCAGTTTATATAACCCAGAATTCCCTAACATTTGGGCTGTAGGTAGAATA
>JAZSJY010000035.1:0-22264 GCA_045534565.1 Christensenellaceae bacterium
CTATAATTGCCTATCGGCAAGTTGTGGCTTTAGTTAGCAATCATATCATAACGTTTGCGTTGCAAATTCATAACGGCAAGCAAAGCGAGCCTCATAACTCTAAACTTAAATCAATAAAAAAGAGAGAACAATCGGTTTATAGCCGAAATATTCTCTCTTTTTTTCATTAAATTTTATATTCGCCAGAGCCTACTTGCTTTCCGTTTGGCAAAATTGCCGTTGCGTTTGCAGGCACGGTCAAAGTAAAACTATCGCCGTCACACTTAACTACGTATTCACCCGTAACCGTTTGTAAACGCGCGGTGAAATCTTTTACGTATTGACTTTTACAAGGCTTAAACTCTATCTTCTTATAGCCGACGTCTACGGGGGTAATCCCTGCAAACGCACTATATAGAGTAAAGGCAAAAGAGCCGTGCATTACGTGATTATAAGACAACACGTATACGTCTTCTGCGTTAGACGCACCTTGGTTTATTTCTTCCCAAACGGTAGTTGCGCCGTCGTCAATAATAGTAGCAAGGCTAGGCGCGTTTTTGTTAAACAAGTAACTAAACGCTAGGTCTGCGCAATTATTTTCAAATAACGCCCACGGCAAGTATTTATTGCCGTAAAGCCCCGTACACATAGCGTAGTTATCTTTTTTTATAAGATTTGCAGTTGCGTCTAACAGCGCTTGTTTTTCGCCGTCAGGGTACAACCCCAAATGCAACGCCCCACCGTTACTTGCCCAGTAGCCGTAAGTGTGGTTTTCATGATCGTAAAAGTTTTCTATAACGGCGTCTTTTACTTTTTTAGCAAGGTCAAGATAATAATTGCCGTCACCAAGCGATAAATTAAAACATAATTCTGCCGTCATTAAGCAAACTTCGTAAAAAGTAAAGGTTGCGGCGTGACTTTTTGGCATACGTCTTGGGCTATCCTGTTCAACGGGTGGATCCCAGTCACCTAACCCTTGGTCTACGATATAATTTACCGAACGGCTTTTAATTTCTTCAACCCACTCTTGAATATGCTTAAAGTTTTCAGTTACCGTTTGAGTATCGCCGTAATACTTGTATAACCAGTAAGCAATTACTACTACCGACGCGCCGTAATTTGGAAAGGCTTGCCTATTAGTACGCATACCAGGCGAAATATTGGTAACGTAACCGTTTACTTCTTTTGACGTTATAATATCGTTATAATATTTTTGATATATCGCTTGAGTATCGTAACATGAAAGCAGTAAATTGCAGTTTATTTGAGCGTCGCCCATCCAGCCACATCTTTCTCTAACGGGGCAATCGGTTGGAACGCCGTGCAAGTTTGAGCGAACAGTTCTATCAATAATTTGGTTAAACTTACTTAAATATTCGTTTGACGTAGTAAACTCACAAGTCTTTTGCACGTCGCTTGAAATAGCGTAAGCAGTAAGCATGCTAGCCTTTGGTACCGTGCCGTATTTATCGGTTAAATCGTGTATGCCTGTAATTTCAACGTATCTAAAGCCGTGATAGGTAAATTTAGGTCTGTAAGTTTCGCCGTCTACCCCTTTAGCAATATAGATATCTTGTTGAATCATTTGGTTTGCGTAAGCCCCCGTTGACCTAAAATCTAATTTACCAAGTTGGTCAAGCGTTTCCGCATACCTTAAAACGTACGTTGCGCCGACGGGCGAGCGTGGAATTTTAATTTCCACTACCCCTGCTATATTTTCGCCTATATCTATTATCCAAGCGCCGTCACGCACGCCGTTCGCGTGCTTTATGCTCTTTGCTTTAATTTCTTTTATAACTCTTACGGGCGGAATATTACACGGAATAAGTTTTCCTTTTGGCGTAACGTCTTCAACAATTTTCATAAAGCCGTCGTCGTCACCGCCATATAAAGCAAAATTATCAACTTCAAATCGCGCGTCGTAAATTTCTCCACCGTATACGTTATTTAAAATTACGGGGCTATAAATATATTTCCAGTCTTTGGTATTCGTTTTAATATATTCAACGCCGTTTTCGTATTCAAGTTTAATACAGCCTATAAAACATTCTTTTCCGTAACGGGTTTTAGGATACGTTTTCCAAGCCCTATCTTGCGAATAAAAGCCTTGACCCAACTGCGCAACGAAGGCGTTACCACCTTCCTTAATAAATTCGGTTATATCGTAAGAACGATAAAATATTTGCTTTTGATAGTTAGTTTGCGGTGGGTCAATAAGATAATCGCAAATTTCCTTTCCGTTTAAATAGTAATAAGCATACCCCAAACCACTTGCGTAAAGAGTTGCTCTTTTAACTTTTTTAGCAATAAATTTACCCCTAATATAAGGGCTTGCGCCGTCAATATATTTTGCAGGCGAAATCCACATTGCCCCTTCAAAAACGTTATCGGGCGCAGTAGTAAACTGCAAACTTTCCGTTGCTATATTACCATAATTGTCAGTTACGGTAACGGTAAATAAGCAATCACAATCAAAAGGTAATAAAAGGTCGTTAAAAGTCACGTTAAAACTTTTATCGCTTTGTATTTCGCCAGAAGAAAAAATCTGTTTTTCGTTTGCAAAAACGGTAAGCGAAAAACTCTTTTGAAAAACGTTTTTATCGCTAGATAAAAGTTTCCACCCAAAACGAGTGTTTTTAACTGGTGCGAGAGTGCACTTTTGTAAATACTCAACGGTTAAATGATAAAGTTTAAGCATAACAATTCCTATAAAACATTTATTAAAGTTATTATACTACACTTTCATTATATTTTCTTTGTATTTTTGTAAATTCTTTTTGTAAAAACACACATTTTTAGTACAAAGCGTTTTTTGTTGAAAAAAACAAATATATATGTTATAATGCTCATATGAAAATTTTAGCACCTGCTGGCAATTTTGCCTGCCTTAAAAGCGCAATAGCAAACGGCGCAGACGAAGTTTATTTAGGTATAAACGATTTTAACGCGCGCAACAATATTGACGGTTTCACTTTACAAACGTTAAAGGAAGCCGTTGTTTACGCGCACGTTTTCAGCGTAAAAGTTCACCTTGCTATAAATATACTTTTTACCGATAGCGAACTTCAAAGCGCGTTAGATACCGTTGTAGACGCTTTTAATATGGGTGTTGACGCATTTATAATTCAAGATCTTGCGCTAATAGACCTAATATCAAAAAACTATCCGCAAATAGAAATTCATTTGAGCACACAAGCAGGCGTACATAATCTTGAAGGCGTTAAAGCGTTTGAAAAATATAATATTAAAAGGGTTGTTCTATCAAGGGAAACACCGCTTGAAGAAATTAAACGCATAAGGGAAAATAGTGATATAGAAATAGAATATTTTGCACACGGCGCTCTCTGCGTTAGTTTTTCGGGCAACTGTTATTTAAGTTCTTATCTTCATAACGCAAGCGGTAACAGGGGTAAATGTAAGCAACTTTGCCGTTTGCCCTTTACTTTACAAAAAGACGGTAAAACCGTTAAAAAGGGCTATCTATTAAGCGCAAAAGACTTTGATACGAGTAAGCGTTTAATAGAACTTGAAAAAGCGGGCGTAAATGCAATAAAAATTGAAGGTAGGGCTCGCAGACCTTACTACGTTGGCACGGTAACAAAACAATATTATAACGTGCTAAACGGAAATAAGCCCGATTACGACGCCCTTAAACTAGCCTTTAACCGTGGCTTTACCCAAGGATATTTTAACGGCAACGGCGATATAATTTCCAACGTTCAAAATCATAAGGGCGTTAAGATAGGTAAGGTAAAAAAAGTTATAAACGGCAAAAACTTTAACCAAGTATATTTTAATAGCAAACTTCCCCTTTCACCTAAATCTACCTTCAAGTTTTTTAACGGGGATATAGAAAACAACACGCTTACGGCTTTTGACCTTAAAGACCTTTCTAACAGCGACTTTATGCTCACTACGACGCAAAAAGTAGCGATAAACGACGACGTTTATTTAATAAGCGATTATAAAAAGGAAAAAGACCTTGAATTAACCGTTAAAAAGCGTGATATAACGGTACAAGTATTTTGTAAAAAGGACTTTCCCATAACCGTTTCCACGATAATTAACGGCGTTATAATAAGCGCACGCGGTCAAGTTTTAACGCCTGCTAAAAACCAGCCTTTGACCGAAGAAGAAATAAGGGAAAACTTTAATAAAAGCGAATATTTTAATGCAAACATCAACATATCAGCACTTGATAACGTGTTCATAGGTAAAAAACAACTCAACGAACTACGCAGAGATTTTTACCAAAAATTATACGAATATTTTGAAAAATTAAATACGCACCAAGTAGAAAAAATATCCGTACCACAAAACTTGCCGTTTAAGGCTTTAACCGACTTTGAAATCATAGAAGACCTTAACGTTTTACCAAAGAGTAAAAATGTTATATATTCGCCAAGCACATACTCTTTAGAGCAAGTCAAAAAGTTCGTTGACGATATGAAAAAGCAAAATAAAACGCCCTATCTTGACACGCCGAATTTTGCGCTTAAAAAGGACGTAGAGTTGCTTAAAGAAATTATAAAAAGTACGGGAGTAAAAATAGTTGCAAATAACTATTACGCTTTAACTTTAAGTAGCGACGCCGTTATAGGCGCAGGCTTAAACGTTTATAACCGTTATCTTGCTAATTTATATAATCGCCCCGTAATAGTTGCCGAAAGCGATATTATTGAAAGAACGCCTTTCCCTTATATGACCTTGCGCCATTGCCCCATGAAAAACCACTTAAACGCAAGTTGCAACAATTGCCCCTACCAAGACGGTTATTCACTAGTTATGGAAAGTGGCAAAAAATTAAAATTAAAGCGCAAAAAACTTTCAACTTGCACTTTTTATCTAACCGATTAAAAAAACGCCGAGCAGTTTCGCTCGGCGTTTATTTATTGTTTTATGATTAACTTCTGGGAGAATAGTTTGGTGATTCTTTCGTAATTGAAATATCGTGTGGGTGCGATTCAATAAGTGATGCGTTGGTAATGGTAACGAATTGAGCCTTCTTTCTAAGTTCGTCAATCGTTTTAGTACCGCAATAACCCATACCTGCACGAATACCACCGCACATTTGGAATACGATTTCTGAAAGTGAGCCACGGAAAGGCACTCTGCCTTCAACCCCTTCGGGAACGAGTTTTTTAGCGCCTTCTTGGAAGTATCTGTCCTTACTGCCTGCAGCCATTGCTGAAAGCGAACCCATACCCCTATATACCTTAAAGCTTCTGCCTTGATAAATTTCAATTTCGCCAGGGCTTTCTAAAGTACCTGCGAAAAGACTACCTATCATACAAGCCGCAGCGCCACCACCGATTGCTTTGGTAATATCACCGCTGTATTTAATACCGCCGTCTGCAATAACCTTTTTACCGAACTTATCAGCGCGTTCAGCACAGTCCATAACAGCCGTAAGTTGTGGTACGCCTATACCTGCAACTATTCTGGTCGTACAAATAGAACCAGGGCCGATACCAACCTTAACAACGTCCGCACCGGCGTCAATAAGCGCTTCGGTTGCGTCTGCCGTTGCAACGTTGCCTGCGATAACGGGAAGATTAGGATATTTAGCCTTAATCATTTTAACCGTTTCCATAATATTTCTTGAGTGACCGTGCGCGCTATCAACGGTGATAAGGTCTACTTTAGCCTTAACTAATTCGTCAACCCTTTCCATAGTGTTAGCAGAAACGCCAACTGCCGCGCCGACTAAAAGCCTTCCGTTTCTATCTTTTGCAGAGTTGGGGTATTGAATAGTTTTTTCAATATCCTTAATAGTAATAAGCCCTTTAAGATAACCACCTTCGTCAACGATAGGTAATTTTTCAATTCTGTGTTTGCCCAAAATCTTTTGTGCTTCTTCAAGTGAAGTGCCAACGGGGGCAGTAACCAAATTAGCTTTGGTCATAACGTTGTCAATAGGTTGCTCAAAGTTGTTTTCAAAACGCAAATCACGGTTAGTTAAAATACCAACCAACTTGCCTTCTTTAGTAATAGGAACACCGCTAATGCGATATTTTTCCATAAGAGCAACTGCTTCGCTAACCATATTTTCAGGCGCTAAAAAGAAAGGATCGGTAATAACGCCGTGTTCACTTCTTTTAACCCTATCTACGTGTTGCGCTTGTTCTTCAACGCTCATATTCTTATGAATAATACCCATACCGCCTTCTCTTGCCATAGCGATTGCAAGTCTTGATTCGGTTACGGTATCCATTGCCGCAGAAAGAAGCGGAATGTTAAGTTTTATCCCTTTAGTAAGTTCGGTGTTCAAACATACTTGACTAGGGATAACGTCACTCGCTTGCGGAACGAGTAACACGTCGTCAAACGTTAAGCCTTCTTTAATAATTCTTCCCATGTTTATCTCCTTGTATAATAATCGTTTTTACGAATTTTTTGCGTCGTTTAATCTTTGCAAGTCTTTTTGTATGCGATTTAGTTCTTCGCCTGATTTTCCATTTTCAACAGTTTGCAATACTGAAATTAACCCGTCAATTTGTCCTACATTTGCGTTCGGCAACGCTTGATCTATAACGGCAGATAAGGGGTTATAAGTAGTATAGCCGTATTTATCAACGTAACTTTTTGCTACCGCTAAACTATCTTCAAATTTGCCGTTTTCTAAAAGGGCTAATGAATATTCGCCGTAATAGTATTCGGCAGTAGTTATCAAATGCCCTTTACCGTCGGTATAAGAATAAAAATCTTCATGTTCAACAAGTTCTTTTAAGTAGCCTTTTTCATAAGCGTCTTGCCTATCCATTTTGCTGACTAAAAGTTCAAGGTCGCTAATTTCTTGCGTCTTTTTATACTGTTTTTCATAAAAGAAAACGGACGCGGAATAATTACCCACGCCGTCAAAAAAATCCGCCATCTTTACAGGCGCAAAAAGAGCCGTAGCGCCAAATGCGATAAGCATTGCGCCAACTATACACGCAAGAGTTATAAGTGAGGTCTTAATAACTAATTTCTTCAAACGTACGCCCTAACCTGTAAAAATATAATTTTTACTATTTTACCAAAACTTTATATAAAAATCAATACTTTAGCGATATTTTTTTATTTTTTTGACATTACTTTTTGCCCCAAAGCATAATTTATTACCGTTGGAGTGATTTTTTATGAAGAAAAAACTTGTTTTAATTATTCTTTCCGTTTTAATAGCCTTAACTTTTAGTGGTTGTAAAAACAAAGCGCAAAACCCACTATACCAAAAAGTTAGTGATTTGCGCTGTCAAATTTACCACGGTAGCGACGAAGATTTTATAATAAAAGCCGTTTACGGTTTTAGGGAAATCACCCCTACTAACGACGCAAAGGTAAGTAATAGAGCGTATTATTTAACCTTCCGTCTATTAGATAAGGAACTTGAACAAATAACCTATACTTTAAGCGTAGATTTTAATAACAAAACCTATCAAGACACCTTTAAGTTAAACCCCGTTGCCGATTGCGTTACCGCAGAAATTCAAGTTGATAATTTTAATCTTGAAAGTTTTGCCGTTTGCATTTCTTACGGTGAAAATAAAGCCGTTATCACAATGAATTCTATACTTCCTAAAAACGTTATTACATACCAAAAAGCGCTTGATTGCCTTTATGAAAAACAGCGCCCACTAATAGACGCTTACACAGATAGTCAAGGCAACTTTAACGCAGAGTTACACGTTAGAGTTATAGTGAAAAACGATAAACCTTACTGGTACGTTGCCATTGCAAGCGGAAACGACAACCTAAAAGCCCTTTTAATAGACGGCTTTAGTGGAGAAATTTTAGCCGTACGGCAAATATTTTAGAAAATAAAAAAGCGACTATTCAGTCGCTTTTTCTGTTTGTTCAGTTTGTTGATTTTCTTCTATTTCTTCCTTACTTTTACCCTTGCGATTTTTAATTAAATCAAATTGTTTAACAAACTCAAAAAACCGTTTGTTTTTATACTTATCTAATAAGTGATAAATAAGTTTGGTAATAAAGAAAGCAATCGTGCCTGAAATTGCGCCAACAATTAAGCCTGCAATTACGTCGGTTGGATAATGAACGGTAAGGTAAATTCTTGAAAGCCCCATAAGTATTGCTAAAATCATACCCGACCAACTCCACTTTTTGTTTGCCGTAAATAAAAGCGCAGTTGCCGCCGCCATCGTTGCCGTTGCGTGCCCCGACGGAAATGAAAAGCCGTCTTCAACGGGTTTACCAACGAAAGCCCAAAAATCGTAATAACCAGCGTCAAAAGGTCTTGGGCGCGCTATAACTTCTTTTAATATAATATTCGTAAACAACGCCCCGAAAGCAATTGCACCTAAAGTACATATACCTATCTTTCTAGTTTTGCTAAATAGTAACAAAACGAGTGCAATAGCAATAAAGAAGATACCCTTTTCGCCTAAAAAGGAAATCACCTTAAAAAACGGAGTAAAAAAGCCACCTGCCTTAACTGCTAAATTATGCATAGCGTTAAGAATACTGCCGTCAAACCCACTAAAAGTGGTATTAAGCCACTCTGCCATATATCCCCCACTTAATTAACAGAATTTATCCGTATATTTTCTTTGTAATTTTATTTTTTCTCTTTCAGGGCATTGATCGTAATATCTTATAGCGTCCTTAAGCGTATACGCTTTTATATTTTCTAAAAAGCCTAAAAGCACCATTTTGGTTTTCAAATCGCTATAATCTTCAGGGCAAATAAATACCTTTTCAGCCTTTTCTTTCGCTAAATACAACTCGCTTAAATACCGTTCAATTTCATTTATTTCTTGGCTTAATCTTTCAGTTGTTTCAAGGCGTTCTTTTTCCCCTTCTTGCCACTTTGCATCAATTTCTTCAATTGTCTTTTTCATTTGTTCGTGGTATGAAAGGTTATAATTTTCCCTTAACTTTTTGTTGTATTCTTCAAGTTCACGCGTATACTCTGCATTGATATGCGCACGCCTTCTCTTAAACACGATAAATCTAACGAAGTTTACAATTAAATATATAGGGAAAGTAAACCCGTAAAGCACCCAATAAAGAACTGTAAGAACGACTTTTAGCATAAAGAACTTAAAAGCGAACAGTATACCGGCAATAAGCGTAGTGCCTGCGCCCGTGAATAACATTATCCACCAAAAATCGTTTTGTACCGTGCCCCTTATGTAAGAAACTGCAAACCCTGCGCACATAAGCATAAAAGTAGAGCAAATAGTAAGCACGAAAGTGCATATCCACGCAACTAAATCAGCATAGTCCCATTGCCAGTCAATAACTTTATATCCACCGAGCAGATGCGACCACCTAAACGGTTGAACGTACGGCTTATACGGCGGATGTTGGTCACTTACGACTACGGGTTTTGGTTTAGTATTTATTTTTTCAATAATTTCTTTTTTGTTTTTTAACTCTTTTTTGCAATTTTCAATTTTTGCGTTTATTGAAACGTCTTGAGTAAGCGCTTTAATGCACAAATCTCTATTCTTTGCAATTTCAGTAACGCCAACGTCACTTTCAAAAGTTAACAAACTTTCTACGTTTTTCATTAAGGATTATTCCCCCTTTTTATAAACGTTAATCATTTAAGAATTTTTTTAAGAAATTGCCCCGTATAACTTATCGGGTTTTGGGCAACTTGTTCGGGCGTACCCGTTGCAACGACCGTTCCACCACCGTTACCGCCTTCAGGTCCTAAATCAACTATATGGTCGGCAAGTTTAATTACGTCTAGGTTGTGCTCTATTATTATAACAGTATTTCCCGATTGTTGCAAGCGGTTTAATACTTTACATAATTTATCAACGTCGTAACTGTGTAAACCCGTGGTGGGTTCGTCTAAAATATAAAGCGTTCTACCCGTTGCACGTTTAGATAATTCGGTTGCAAGTTTAACCCTTTGCGCTTCGCCACCCGAAAGCGTAGTTGAACTTTGCCCCAACTTAATATAACCTAAACCGACGTCTTGCATGGTTTTAATTTTATTGTAAATTGATGCAAAAGGCTTAAAAAATTCACACGCTTCGTCAACGGTCATTTCTAAAACGTCGCTTATATTTTTTCCCTTATACTTAACTTGTAAAGTTTCCCTATTATAGCGCTTTCCTTGGCAAACTTCACACGGAACGTACATATCCGGTAAGAAGTGCATTTCAATTTTAATTATGCCGTCGCCTTCACAGTTTTCACATCTACCACCGGCAACGTTAAAAGAAAACCTACCAGACTTATAACCGCGTTCTTTAGCGTCGGGCGTTGACGCGAATAAATCTCTTATTGCAGAAAATACGCCCGTATACGTTGCAGGGTTACTTCTTGGCGTTCTACCTATGGGCGACTGGTCAATTTCAATCACCTTATCAAAATATTCCACCCCTTCAATAGCAGTATAACTACCTTCACGCTGTCTTGCGCCGTTAAGTCTATTTGCAAGCGCAGGGTAAACTATTTCGTTAACGAGCGAACTCTTTCCACTACCCGAAACGCCCGTAACGGCAGTAATTACACCCACGGGGAATTCCACGTCAATATCCTTTAAGTTGTTTTGCTTTGCGCCTTTTATCTTAAGAAATCTTCCGTCGGGTAAATTTCTTTTAGACGGTATTTCTATTTTTCTTCTACCCGAAAGATAATCGCCCGTGATAGACCTTGGCTCGTTAATAATATCTTCAAGCGTGCCACAAGCGACTATTTCACCACCGTGGACGCCCGCCTTTGGACCTATATCCACTATATAGTCGGCTTCACGCATAGTGTCTTCGTCGTGTTCAACCACTATTAGAGTATTGCCTAAATCACGCAGTCTTTTAAGCGTGCCTATCAACTTTTCGTTATCCCTTTGGTGCAAGCCTATACTCGGTTCGTCAAGAATATATAAAACACCCGTAAGTCCACTACCTATTTGCGTAGCAAGTCTTATTCTTTGCGCTTCGCCACCCGATAATGTTGACGCCGTTCTTGATAACGTAAGATAATTTAAGCCTACGTCAATCAAAAATTTAAGGCGCGCCTTAATTTCTTTTATGATGGGCGCAGAAATCATTTCACGCGTTTTATCAAAATGCAAAGTATCCATAAAAGAATACAATTCTTTTGCAGACATATCGGTAACTTCTGCTATATTTTTACCGCCTACCGTTACTGCAAGCGCTTCCTTTTTAAGCCTTTTCCCGTTACACGTATTACACGGTAAAACGGTCATATACCTTTCAATTTCACTCTTGGTGTAATCGCTAGTAGTTTCTTTATATCTTCTTTCAAGGTTAGGGATAATACCTTCCCATGCAGATTCATAACTTCCACTAAAAGTTTTAGTATCGTAATCAATTCTAACCTTTTCACCCCTAGTGCCGTAAAGCAAAATATCAACTACGTCGTCAGGCAAATCTTTTACGGGAACGTCTAACGAAAAACCGTATTTTTTTGCAAGGGCGTTAAAATATATGTTCGCCATTTTTCCGTTATCTAAATTCCAACCCGTAATAGTCATTGCGCCTTCACGCAAGGTTTTATTTCTATCACGCACTACTAGATTTGCGTCAACTTTATTCTTAAAACCAAGTCCCGAACAATCAGGGCAAGCGCCGTAGGGATTGTTAAAAGAAAATAAACGCGGTTCAATTTCTTCAACGCTTATTCCACAATCGGGGCAAGAATATTTAGTTGAATAAAGGGTGCTTTCGCCGTTTACCACGCTTACCGAAACCAACCCGTCGGCAAGTTTAATTGCAGTTTCAAGGCTGTCCGTAAGGCGTTTTTCCATACCTTCTTTAACGACTAACCTATCTACGACTACGCTAATATCGTGTTTTTTGTTTTTATCTAATTTTATCTCTTCGTCAAGGTCGTAAACGACGCCGTCTACTTCTACCCTTGCGTAACCACTTTTTTTGTATTGTTCTAATTGTTTACTGTATTCGCCTTTTTTACCACGCACTACGGGTGCGTTAATCAAAATTTTACTGTTTTCTGGCAACGCCATAACCTTATCGGCAATTTGGTCAACCGTTTGGCGTGCAATTTCTATACCACAGTTTGGGCAATGTGGAATACCCACCCTTGCAAACAACAAACGAAAATAATCGTAAATTTCCGTAACCGTACCAACCGTTGAACGTGGATTGTGTGACGTGGTCTTTTGGTCTATTGAAATTGCAGGCGAAAGCCCTTCAATGAGTTCCACGTTTGGCTTTTCCATTTGCCCCAAAAACATACGTGCGTAACTTGATAAACTTTCAACGTATCTTCTTTGCCCTTCGGCGTATATCGTTTCAAAAGCAAGCGTACTTTTCCCACTACCCGAAAGCCCCGTAAACACTACTAATTTATCACGGGGTATGGTTAGATCTACGTTCTTAAGATTATTTTCTTTTGCGCCAACTATTCTTATATAATCCATATTACTTTCTCATCTTCATTTTAAGTTTTGCGATAGTATCCCTAATCTCAATACATCTTTCAAAGTCAAGATTTACAGATGCGATTTTCATAAGAGCCTTTAACTTTTCAATTTCTTCGGGGATATCTTGCTTTTTAACGTCTTTTGTTCTGTCTGCCTTCTTGGTAATTTCAAGGGTGTTCACCACGCCTTTTACTATAGTTTTTGGAACTATGCCGTGTTCAGCGTTATATTGTTGTTGAATTTTTCTACGGCGTTCTGTTTCGCCTATCGCTCGTTTCATACTGCCCGTCATAACGTCTGCGTACATTATAACTTTACCTTCAGCGTTACGCGCCGCCCTACCTATCGTTTGAATAAGCGACGTTTCGCTTCTTAAAAAGCCTTCTTTATCGGCGTCTAAAATGGCAACTAATTTTACTTCTGGTAAGTCTAGCCCTTCTCTTAAAAGGTTTATACCACAAAGCACGTCAAATTCACCGCCACGCAACGCAGAAACTATTTCTATACGTTCCATAGTATCAATATCACTATGCATATAACGCACTTTAACGCCGTTTTCCTTTAAGTATTCTGTTAAACTTTCAGCCATTTTTTTGGTAAGCGTAGTAATAAGCGCCCTACCGCCGTCATTAACGACCTTATTAAGTTCAATAAGTAAATCGTCAATTTGATTTTTAGTGGGCTTAACGGTAATTTCAGGGTCAACTAACCCCGTGGGGCGTATAAGTTGTTCTACCACTTGTCCTGCTTGGTCTAATTCGTAAGGCGCAGGCGTTGCAGAAACGCAAATTAACTGACCGACCCTTTGATCAAATTCGCCAAAAGTCAACGGCCTATTATCAAACGCAGATTTAAGTCTAAACCCATATTCAACAAGGTTGGTTTTTCTTGACCTGTCACCGTTATACATTGCACCTATTTGTGGAATAGTCATGTGCGATTCGTCTATAAAAACTATAAAATCTTTTGGGAAATAATCAAGTAAAGTAAATGGTGGTTCGCCTATATCTCTACCGTCAAAATATCTACTGTAATTTTCAATGCCCTTACAAAAGCCTATTTCTCTTATCATTTCAAGGTCGTAATCGGTGCGCTGTTTTAACCTTTGCGCTTCAACTAATTTACCACTTTCGTTTAAAAAGCGCACTTCTTCGTCACGGTCACGCTCAATAGCAGCCGTTGCCAAAGCGAGTTTTTCTTGCGCTACGGCGTAGTGGCTTGCAGGGAATATTACAGCGTGTTTAAGTTGCGATATAACTTTGCCCGAAACGAATTCTACTTCACAAATTCTATCAATAGTATCGCCAAAGAACTCAACGCGTATTATAATTTCGGTATTAGACGAAGGGAAAATATCAACTATATCCCCCCTAACCCTAAAAGACGAACGGGAAAAGTCAACGTCCCTTCTAGTATATTGCACGGCAACTAATCTTCTTAAAAGTTCGTCGCGTGAAAGTTGGTCGTCTGGGCGCAAAGAAAGAGCAAGCCTATAATATTCTTCGGGCGCACCAAGACCGTATATACAAGAAACGGATGCAACCACGATAGTATCTGCCCGTTCGGAAAGCGAACAGGTTGCAGAGTGGCGCAACTTATCAATTTCGTCGTTTATAGCAAGGTCTTTTTCAATATAGGTATCGGTAGACGGAATATACGCTTCAGGTTGGTAGTAATCGTAATACGAAACGAAAAACTCTACTCTATTTTCAGGGAAAAACTCTCTAAATTCGTTACATAATTGCGCAGCCAAAGTTTTATTATGCGCTATAACTAACGCAGGGCGATTGACGTTATTGATAACGTTAGCCATAGTGAAAGTTTTACCGCTACCCGTAACGCCCAAAAGGACTTGCGTACGTAACCCGTCAAGCAAGCCTTCGGTAAGTTTTTCAATAGCCTGCGGTTGATCGCCCGTAGGCTTATATGGAGAGCGTAAATTAAACTTTCTTTTTTCCATAACTAATAAATATAATACCTTAAATTACTATTATTATAACGCCATAATCAAAAAAACGCAACTTTTTGCAATTGTGTTTTATTTGCATACTTCTTTTTTACCACTCAAACGAAAAAAGTCTATCTAAAAGGCGTTTTCATTTTGAATTTTTTTAGTTAAAGTATATAATATGAGTATGGAAATTAAACCGATAGCGTATATTGAAAACGATTTTACTGAAAAATTCGGCATACCCCGTCAAAGCGGAAGAGCGCCGTCAGTATTATCAAAAATAATCTTTACGGAAGAATATAGCCACCCTGATTTTTTAAGGGGAATTGAAGAATTTTCACACCTTTGGCTTATATTTGACTTTTCAAAGGCACACAAAGACCAAATATCCCCACTTATCCGTCCACCACGCCTTGGGGGGAATAAAAAGGTTGGCGTATTCGCAAGCCGTTCGCCCTTTCGCCCGAATAATTTAGGGTTATCTTCAGTAAAACTCGTCAAAGTTGAAAAGGGCGTTTTAACAGTTTCGGGCGCAGACTTAATGTCGGGTACGCCTATATACGATATTAAGCCGTATATCCCCTTTACCGATTGCCATAGCGACGCAATTAGCAGTTACGCCGACCAAAACAAAGACTACAAATTGACGGTAGAAATTCCAAACGAATTGCGTAAAGAAATTCCAGAAGATAAACTTAATCCCATAATAGAGTGCCTTGCCGACGACCCAAGACCGTCGTATCAAGACGACGGCAGAGAATACGGAATGAAGTTCGGCTCGTTAAACGTAAAATTTACCGTAGCGAACGGAATTTTAACGGTCAATAAAATAGAAAAGTAAACTTAAAGCCCACGCAATTTTGCGTGGGCTTTGATTTTTATTTTTTACGCCAAACCATTTTATCAACTACCGAAGTAAAAGACTGAATAATCTTAACCACTTTACTTGAAACGTTTTCTTCAACGTAATCGGGCACGGGAATACCGTTTAAGTTATCTTCAACCATATCCACAGCCGTTTCAACTGCTTGAAGTAAACTTTGTTTACTTATCCCCGCAAGAATAAAGCAACCTTTTTCAATCGCTTCTGGGCGTTCGGTACTCGTTCTAATGCACACCGCAGGGAAAGATTTGCCGATAGAAGTGTAAAAACTTGATTCTTCAGGCAACGTTCCACTATCAGAAACTACTGCAAAAGCGTTCATTTGCAAGTTATTATAATCGTTAAAGCCTAACGGTTGATGACAAATAACACGCTTATCCAACTTAAAATTACTCTTTTCTAAACGATTTTTACTTCTCGGGTGACAAGAATAAAGTATAGGCATATCATATTTTTCAGCCAAAGCGTTGATTGCCGAAAACAAAGATATAAAGTTTTGTTCGGTATCAATATTTTCTTCTCTATGCGCCGAAAGTAAAATATAATTTTTCTTTTTTAGCCCTAAAGTTTCAAGAACTTTTGAACTTTCAATCTTATCTAAATTACCCCTTAACACTTCTGCCATAGGACTGCCCGTTACGAAAGTTCTTTCTTTTGGCAAGCCACACTCAATAAGGTATCTTCTTGCGTGTTCACTATACGGCAAGTTTACGTCGGAAATAATATCAACTATTCTACGGTTAGTTTCTTCGGGTAAACACTCGTCCTTGCAACGATTACCTGCTTCCATGTGGAAGATAGGTATATGCAATCTCTTTGCTGATATTGCAGATAAACAACTGTTCGTATCGCCCAAAACCAAAAGCGCGTCGGGCTTAATCGCTTGCATAAGTTTATAAGAGCAATCTATAATGTTGCCCATAGTGTTGCCTAAATCGTCGCCAACGGCGTCCATATAAACTTCGGGCGCGCTCAAATCAAGGTCGTTAAAAAATACGCCGTTAAGGTTGAAATCATAATTTTGCCCAGTATGTGCAAGTATGCAATCAAAATATTTACGGCATTTTTTAATTACTGCCGAAAGCCTTATAATTTCAGGTCTAGTACCAACTATTATAAGTAACTTTAATTTGCCGTTTTCTTTAAATTTAACGTCGGTATAATCACGTTTAATCATAAATCTATTTTCCTTCCGTTTCAAAAATTTCAAGTTTATCGTATATTTTTTTGCGTTTTTCCGCTTCGGGTAACATTTTAGTTATTGACGGGCGTTTGCCAACGATAATCATACATATATATTTAATCGCCTTAAAACAATACACGAAGGGATATAAAACGACGCACTTTTTAACGCATTTAGTACGCAAAACGTGTCCGTGCAAAGCGTGTGCAAGATTATAGAACTTTCCACGTTTAGTGCCACCCTTTCCGTGTTCGGAAATAAGCATACCGCTCTTTGACCTTATGCCGTCTTTTCTACCGAAATTACCACCCGTTAAAACGTCTTCAATAATTTGATCACAAACTTCGTCGTCAACGTCTTTAGCCCACGTAGGGCAAACAGAACCTAAATATTTTGCGCAAGTTTTAGTTATAATTGCCGTAAAGGTAAATAGGCCTATACTTTTAAGGAACGGTATAAGTTTTTCTTGCCAAAACGGCAGTTCGCTTGCACAATTCATAAAAGCGCCCCAGTCGCTTAAATGCCTTAAACCTACCCCTTCACTAACTAAATGGTGTTGCATATGCAAAAGCAATATAAGTGCGTGATATTCGTCTTTAGGCGCGTTAAACTCACTAAAATCGTGCTTTTTAACTACGGGGGTAAAAACGGCGTCTTTTAGGTATTCGTTTACCATTTTCCCCTTTTCGCCAAACGGAACGCCTGCTACTTCAAAATGCATTTCAAGGTGGGCGCGTGGTTTTTTGAAAACTAAATGGTTGGGGTGGTCACCACACGAAAGTTCGTATCCCTTTTCAACGAATAAGTTAGTTAATTCTTCTTTTTCTTTGGGGTCAATTAAAAAATCAACGTCGCCCAAAGCACGCAAATTTTCGTTAGGATAGTATGCGCAAGCCGAAGAACCTTTCAAAATAACGTACGGGTGCTTATCCCCTAAAATTTCCGTCATTTCCACTTGAGATTGCACGACCATTGCGTTTGCGCCTGCAATTCTAAAAGCGTAATTTTTCCACTTTTCGTGAATTTCGCTAGGTATATATTGTAAATAAGGTTTTGCATACTCTAAACTTATAAGGCAAACTGCTTGATGTATTGATTCTTTTGCAACGGCAAGCCAGTCAACGCCGTCAAGTTCGTCTTTATTTAGCGTAAAACTTTCGGGGTTTTTTGATAAACTTGCAGATAGAATATTTAACAAAACCTTTTGTTCTTTATTTAACTCAAACGCCATTTATTTAACCTTTTCAAAAAACGTATCGGGTTTTGATGGGTCAAACTGTTCGTTTGCCCACATAACTGTAACCAAATCACGAGTATTAGATAAATTTATAATATTGTGGGTATAACCAGGCAATATATGGATAGCACGCAAATTATCCCCACTAACTTTGCTTTCAATAACCTTATCGTCACCTATTTTGCGTTGTTGAATAAGCCCTTCGCCCGATACTACTATAAAGAATTCCCACTTACTATTATGGAAATGTTGACCTTTGGTAATGCCAGGCTTTGAAACGTTGATAGAAAACTGACCGCATTTTTCCGTACGCATAAGTTCGGTAAAACTGCCCCTTTCGTCAACGTGGGTGTTTAATTCTATTGCAACTTTACTTTCGGGTAAGTACGATAAATAAGTTGAATATAACTTTTTAGCAAATGAATTTTTAGCAATTTCTTGCATAAGCAAGGTTTTACTATAATCGTTAAACGAATATAAAAGTTCTGTTATTTCTTTTAAGGTTACTTTGTGCGATACGGGAACTACTGCGTATTCGCCGTCAAAATGCGCCTTGCCTTCAAGGGCTAAAAGCATTTCGTCAACCAAATCGTCTATATAAACTAATTCAAGTTCAACCGACGGGTCGTTTACCGTTATAGGTAAATCGTTTGCAATGTTATTACAAAAGGTAGCAACTGCGCTGTTATAGTTAGGTCTACACCACTTGCCAAAAAGGTTTGGGAAACGGTAGACCAAAACTTTTGCGCCCGTTTGCTTTGCGTAATCAAAGAATAAATCTTCCCCAGCCTTTTTACTTAAACCGTATTCACTACCAGCGTATCTACCTTTTAGGCTTGCTTGTATTGACGAAGAAAGCATAACGGGACAAGTATTTTTATTCTTTTTAAGGCTATCTAACAAAGTAGACGCAAAGCCAAAATTACCTTGCATAAACTCTTCGTTATTTTTAGGCCTATTTACCCCTGCAAGATTGAACACGAAATCTGCTTGAGCAGTATACTCATCAAGCAATTCAATCGGCGTATCAATATCAAACTCAAAAACTTGTTCAATTAGAAGATTAGATCTAGTCCTATCGTAGCCATTTTTAAGGTTATTAAGCGCAAGGCAAAGATTTTTACCAACGAACCCTTTCGCACCCGTTACCAAAACTTTCATAAATTTATTTCCTTAATTATACTTTAACTTTATTATTATACAATAATAAACGCTGTATGTCAATTTGTTTTATTTTTTTATGGGCAATAACATGCGGGTTTGCGATTTGTATTCGCTAAAGCCTTGCTTTTTAGATTGCCTTTTATCTGCCATAGGTATACTTACAACTAAAAACATTATAGTATTTAATAGTGCGCCACCACAAAGATACCACAAATGAACGTCTGCGCATAAAACCATAAGCGCAACGCCCCACCACATTACTATTTCACCAAGATAGTTGGGGTGGCGTGAATATTTCCAAAGCCCCACCCTAATAAAAGGCGTAGTTCTGTTTTTTCTAAAAGCGTGCATTTGCATATCGGCAGAACCTTGCAACGTAACTGAGAGTATACAAACGGTAAAGAATATTGCCGTACCTACGTTAAGCGTTAAATCTACTTCCTTAAACGCATAAACTAAAGGCAAAACGCACGCGTAAACTACTATGGTTGGGAACATATGTATACCTAAAAAATTGATTACCGGATAGAATTTTTTGGTCTTTTCTTTAAGCATAGTATAGCGCCAGTCTTGATGATTAAGGTTCTTAAACGTATACGCCCAATTAGCCGTTAATCTTACACCCCAAACGCAAACTGCAATTAGCAATAAAATTCTTATAGCCGTCATTTTCACGCCTATTGCAAAGCAAACGGCAATCACTATGGGTTGCACGCTCCAATAGGGGTCGTAAACCGACGCGTTTTTAACGACGACGCTAAATATAAACGTAACCACCGTTGCAATTACGTCTGCCACTAAAAGTTTTAACCATACTTGATTTAACGGTATATAAATATACGATAAAATTCCGCATGCGGTTGCTAAAATATACACTAAAGTTACGTAAATAAAAGAATACGTTCTATTATTTTTCATACGTTATCTCCAAAAGAAAAACGGGCAAGAAAATTCTTGCCCGTCTTGTCGTTAGTATTAGTTTTTCTTGGTTGCGGTGTAATGAGTATGCAATAATTTATGAGCCTTATGACCGCCTATTTCACCAAGGTAGTTATCGTAAACTGACTTAATAGTCATATTTTCGTGACTCTTTCTCTTACGCATAGAACTATCGTCTTTATAAAGACCACCTGCCCTTAACGCCTTATAATCAACGTCTGAACGTGTAAAGGCATCAACGAAAGGTTGACCACCACCGTTTACGCAACCACCGGGGCAACTCATAATTTCAATAAATTGATAATCAGCTTCGCCAGCCTTTACTTTATCGCAAATAATAGATGCGTTTTTAAGCCCTGAAACCACGGCAACTTTAACTTTTAAATCGCCTGCTTGGTAAACGGCTTCTTTAACGCCTTCCATACCACGAACTTCCTTAAATTCAACGTCTTCAAGTTCTTTACCGGAAATAGTTTCAACTGCGGTACGAAGCGCTGCTTCCATAACGCCACCCGACGCACCGAAGATTACGCTTGCGCCCGTGTATTCAACACAGGGATTATCGCAAAGGCTTTCTTCAAGATACTTAAAGTTGATACCTGCTTCGCTAATCATACGAACGACTTCTTGAGTTGAAAGAACGTAGTCAACGTCACCGTTAAATTCTTCTCGGCGTGCTTCAGCCTTTTTAGCAGAACAAGGCATAATTGCAACGTGAACGTGTTTCTTTTCGCCCTTATATGAGTCTTTAACGAGCGCTGCAAGCATTTGCATAGGTGACTTACAGGTTGAAATATTATCTAAAAGTTCAGGATATTTATTTTCAGCGAACTTAATCCATGCAGGACAGCAAGAAGTGAACATAGGTAATTTACCACCTTTCTTCACCCTATTGATAAGTTCGTTTGATTCTTCCATAATGGTAAGATCTGCGCCGATATTAGTATCGTAAACTTTATCAAAGCCCATTTCTTTAAGCGCAGTTACGAGTTTACCCATAACGTTTTCGCCTTCTTGATAACCGAATTCAACGCCAAGGCCAACCCTTACTGCAGGTGCGATTTGAACTGAAACTTCAACGTTAGGATCGCCTATTGCGTTCCAAACCAAGTCAGCGTCGTCACGAATAGTAATTGCACCCGTGGGGCAAACTGCCGCGCATTGACCACAACCAACGCAAGGTGAATTTACAATATCACCGTCAAACGCCGTTGCAATCTTCATTTTTGAACCACGGAAAGCGTAGTCTATTGCGCCAACGTTTTGAACTTCGTTACACATTCTTACGCACTTACCGCAAAGAATACATTTGCTTGGGGTACGCAAAATGCTGTACGAAGATTGATCGGGTTTCATATCAGCGTAGTTGTTGGGGAAACGGATACCTTCAATGTTAAATCTGTGCGCAAATTCTTGAAGTCTACATTTACCACTCATTTGGCAAGTAGTACAATCTCTGCAGTGGTTAGCGAGTAAGAGTTCAAGAATCATTTTTCTATATTTGCGAAGTTTTGGGGTGTTAGTTTTAACTACCATACCTGCCCTTGGAATAGTTGAACAAGCGGCGTCAAACCTACCGCGTTCGTCTTCAAACATACACATTCTGCACGCGCCGTAAATAGAAAGTTCGGGGTCGTAGCAGAAAGCAGGAATTTCAATACCAACCTTTCTTGCAAGTTCAAGGACGTTCTTTTCGCCTTCAATTTCGGCTTTTATGCCGTCAATAATCATATATTCACTCATAATTAAACCTCCTTAATAGCCTTGAAGGGACAGCTTGAAAGACAAGCGCCACACTTAATACATTTCTTTTGATCAATAACGAAAGGCTTTTTAATTTCGCCCGAAATTGCGCCAACGGGACAATTTCTTGCGCACTTTGAACAACCTTTACAGAGTTCAGGGTCTATCATTATAGTTTTAAGTTTTTGGCAAGCGCCTGCAGGGCACTTCTTATCGTAAATGTGAGCCCTATATTCGTCTTCAAAATATTTAATGGTTGAAAGAACGGGGCCTGCTGCAGTTTTACCTAAACCGCAAAGCGCAGTTTTAGAAATGGTTTCGCCGAGTTCTTTAAGCATTTCAATATCGCCGTCTTCACCTTTACCGTCAACTATACGATTTAAGATATCAAGCATACGTTTCGTACCTTCACGACAAGGAACGCATTTACCGCAAGATTCTTTTTGAGTAAAGTCCATAAAGAAACGCGCAACTTCAACCATACAGGTCTTCTTATCCATAACAACAAGACCACCAGAACCGATAATAGCGCCAACTTTTGAAAGTGAATCAAAGTCGAGCGGTAAATCGAAATGTTCTTCGGTAAGGCATCCACCTGACGGACCACCAATTTGAACAGCCTTAAATTCGCCACCATCGCGAACGCCACCGCCAATATCGAATATAACTTCACGAAGAGTCGTGCCCATAGGAACTTCGATAAGACCAGCGTTTTGGATATTACCTGTAAGCGCAAAAGTCTTTGTACCAGTAGAATTTTCCGTACCGATTCCCTTAAACCAAGCACTACCTTTATTGATAATCAAAGCGACGTTTGC
>JAZSJY010000097.1:0-2735 GCA_045534565.1 Christensenellaceae bacterium
AAAAGCAGTTTTTAATTGATCATACGCTTTTTCACTATAAGGCATACGCACATCAAGCGTTGCTTTAACAGCTTTAGGATGGTCGTGAACTGCACCCCAGTCCGAAACGATTGTGCCGTTAAAACCTAACTCGTCTCTCAATAAAGTTTTCAATAATTTTTTATGTTGTGATGCATAAACGCCATTAACGGGATTATAACTACACATTACCGTCCACGGATTTTCTTTTAAACATTCTTCAAAGGCTGGCAAATAAATTTCACGCATAGTACGCTCGTCAATTTCACTTGACGTACTTCTTCTGTCGTGTTCGCTATTATTACATATATAATGTTTTAAACTTGTCCCTACTCCTTTATCTTGTACGCCTTTTATATACGCTCTTGCCATTTTACCAGCAACGAAAGGATCTTCGCTAAAATATTCAAAATTTCTCCCGCACAATACGTTTCGTTTCATATTAACGCCAGGTGCTAAAAGAACGTCTACACCAGCATCAATACAATCATCTGCAATAGTTGCACCTTCAAGGTATGAAAGTTCTGTATTCCAAGAATTTGCTAGAACTGATAAATTAGGCATTGCCGTTGCATATCTAGTGTAGGAAAATTCATTATCCCAAGTGGTAAAAACGTTATCGTCCGTTTTTTCCAATTCTTTTTTTCTTAATCCGTGTGGACCATCTGCCATGAATATAGACGGTATTTTTCCATCTAAATCATTTGTTTGCCAGTTATCTTTACCCGTAAGCAATTTTAATTTTTCATCAATAGTCAAATTTTTAACGTCAATCATTTTATCACCAAATTACCGTTTTTTATCATTATAACATAAATTTATATCTAAAAATACTATAAAACACTTTAATTTATTCTCATTTTTTGATATAATTAAATCATGAGTGGATTTTACGAACAAAAACAAGACAACAAAAAATGCATAATCTGTGCCTTTGGTCCAAAGTTTACTTTCCCTTCACACTTTCATCAAAAAATAGAAATTTTTTTGTTGATAGAAGGCTCGTTAGACGTTTCCCTTAACGGTATGCATTATAGCTTACGTTCGGGTGATATTATGTTTTTTGACAGTTACGACGTTCATAGTTATAGCAAACATGATCTAGATGTCAAAGGTCTTGCTATAATAATACCCCTATCTTCAGCAAAAAACTTTTTGTCACGAAAAGACGGAAAAAAAGTTATTTTCCCTTGTATTTCAAACGCAGAACTATGTAACAAACTTTATTCTATTGCAATAGACTATATTGCAACCAACGACCACGATAACACTGTTAAAAATAGCGCAATAGAACTTTTTCTTTCCATACTTGAAGAAAAATTACCGTACGGTAAAAATAATTTTAGCGACGAAACAACGCTTATGCAAAATATTTTACTGTATATTTCCGAAAACTTTAGAAGCGATTTAACATTATCTTTGATTGCAAAAAAATTTGGATATTCTAAAGAACACGTTTCTAGAGTTTTTCACAGGTACATGAACGTTGGCTTGCCCGAATATATTAATAATCTAAGGTTAGATTATATCAAAAACAATAGTCAAGGCAAAAAGATAACAAAGCTTTTATTTGACGCAGGTTTTAATAGTATACAATCTTATTACCGTGCAAAAAATAAGCGCAACTTATCTTAAAATATTACTATAAAAGCGTGCTAAATTAAGCACGCTTTTTTACTATTCTAAAAACAATTCAACGACTGTATGATACTCTTGTGATTGTACTTGTGGAAGTTCCAAAACAACGTCTTCACCACGTTCGCTAAATAATATTTCGCTACCGTCGTATAAGAATTGTGCGTATCTTATCTTCCCTTTCATCTTTTCTATTTTTAATTCTTTCATAGGATATTCAAAAAGATGCAAATATAACCTTTTACCGTCTGCACTTTCCGTAAACACCGTTCCTTGTGGCGCTACAAACTTTTCTTCAGCCATAGTACAACCATAAATTGACCGTGAATTGTACTTCATCCACTTTTCGTAAACGCCAAGAGATTTTATAGCCCTTTCGTCAAAATTACCACGAGCAGTTGGGCCTACGTTCATAATGAAATTACCGCCTAAAGCAACCGTCCTTACAAGAAGATTTATAAGCATTTCAGGTGATTTCCAAGTCATTTCATCTCTATTATATCCCCAAGAGCCAGAAAAGGTATGACACGCTTCCCACGTGAGCAGTTCACCCGTTCGTTTATCTTTCGGCCATTCGGTAGGTGCAACTTGTTCGGGTGTTGAAATATCTTGTTCTATCCCCGTTCTGTCGTTAATAATAATATCAGGCGCGAGCGCGCGAACGTGTTCAATCAATTTTTCAGACTCATATTCTTCCACACCCTTTCTTCCTAGATATTGATACCACGGCTTTGGGTCGGGATCGGGCGCAGGGTGACTTTTATCAAAAGCCAAAATTTTTACAGGGTCAGGATTTGGAGTTGCAAAATCAAACCACAAAATATCTATTTTTCCGTAATTAGTTAAAAGTTCGGTAATTTGATTGCGCACGTATTTGTTATATATATGCATATCTCTACCCTTATCTAACTGTTCGCCGTCGTCACGGCGAGGATGAATTCCGTCTATGGGAAAATGGGGATGATGCCAATCTATAATAGAGTAATATATGCCTATCTTTAAGCCTTCTGCCCTAAAAGCATCAACGTACTCTCTGACAACGTCTCTTTTAAACGACGTATTCATTATACCGTAATCTGTAT
>JAZSJY010000180.1:0-7670 GCA_045534565.1 Christensenellaceae bacterium
CTTTTTTAGCAAGTTCAGTTAAATAACGCCTTGCGGTAGGTTCGCTCACGAAAAGCGCGTCTGCAATGTCCTTAACGGGCATAACGGTATTTGCGTGTGTTAACAAATCAATAAGTTCTTGTTCTTTTTCACTAACGTGCATAAGAGCCCCCTTAAACCCTAAATGAGCGAATACGAAAGCAAAAACAAGACTTTTTAATCGTATCCGTTCAATAAAACTATTATAAATGATTATTTACAACTTTGCAAGTAGTTTGTAAAAATAAAAAATAATTATCATAAGTGTTTAGAACGATTGATTGAAATGTGCAATGTTTGAGCGTTTTGTTTACGTTTAATAAAAGTATTGACAAAGGTTAAGTTTTGTTGTAAACTTAAGTGATATAAAGGAAGGTACAGTTATGGGCTTAAAAGATTTTAGGGGAGAAGTTTGGACGAACGTTCATCCCGAAATAATGAACGAACTTGTAAAGATAAATAGCGTTACGGTTGACGGTAAAGTTGGTAACGACGGGTATACTAAAAACGCAACCAAGGCGATGCAAAAATATTTTAAAGATGAGATTAGGGTGGTTTACGCAATCAACGGCACGGCAGCGAACGTTTTAGCGTTAAAGAGCATGCTTGATAGGTGGGCTACTATACTTTGTGAAGAACAAACGCACATCAACACGCACGAATGTGGCGCAATAGAATCAATGCTTGGTAACAAAATACTTTCAACGCCGGGCGTTGCAGGTAAACTTACCCCACAAATAATAGACTCTTATCTTCATAAAATTAAGAATTATAAATACTTAACGAAAGTTATAGTGTTAACGCAACCAACAGAGTTGGGTGTACTTTACACTAACGAAGAAATTAAGGCTATATGCGACTATGCTCACGAACGCAATATGTACGTATATATTGACGGTGCAAGGTTATCAAACGCTTTAGTTGCGCTTGATACTACTATAACCGATATGATAGAAAAGACGGGTGTTGACGCCTTTTCTTTCGGTGGAACGAAGGCAGGCGCTATGTTTGGTGAAATGGTAGTGTTTAGAAGAAAAGAACATTTCGTTGCGTTAGATTATTTGCAAAAACAAGCACTTCAACATTTAGACAAATCTAAATTTTTAGGCGTTCAAATGCAATATTTGCTTGAAACGGAACTTTGGAAGAAGACTGCAAAGCATGCGAACGATACTGCAAAATATTTAGAAGAAAAACTTTTAGAAAAAGGCATTAAAGCGCACTATCCCGTACATACCAATATGGTGTTTTGTAAACTTACTGAAGAGCAACTTTCGGCAATGAACAAAGTTTACGACGTAAACTACTGGGAAGTAGATAATAAAGTTGCAAGAATAGCAACCACGTTCGCAACCGACTATAAAGTTATTGACGATTTAGTTTCTTTATTGTAATTTACCATATTTTTATATTGAATTTTACTATACTAAAATATAAAGTTATATTATTATAAAATAAAGTTAGCCCCGTTGGTTTTGCAACGGGGTATTTTATGAGGCAAATTATGAAAAAATTATTAAAATTAACTGCTTTATTTTTATGCGTTGCGTTTACATTTTTAATTGGCTGTGGCGATGGGGGTAATACCGACGGTGGTGGAGAGCAACCGCAAAAGGTTACTGTAAGCGTTTCGGGTGTTACAGGTCCAACTTTAGATTGCGCTGACGACGGCGTTGAAATAACGCTTGCAACGAAAGTGCGTTCGCCTAAAAACGCAAGGGCGTATATAGTAGACCAAAAGAAGATAGATTCAGCTATTAAGGTTTTCGGGTTAACTGAACAAGAGATTGAAGATAGTGGCTTTGATAGGTTTACTTTTAGCATATTGACGGAAAACGGTATAGTGCCGACTATAAAATTTACTGAAAACACGCTAGATATAAGTTCACAAACGTCGTTAAAAAATGCAGATAGTTATTTGCGTATATACAATGAAGAAGAATCTCGCATGGCTTGTTACAATGTGGGGCAATGGACGATGGTGGAAGTTAAAGCAAACTATTTAACGCAAATGCAAATTTTGGTGGGCGAAAACCAAAGTTATTACATAGCGGATGCAAGAATTGAAAAGCAAAACTTCGGTGTAAGTTACAGTCCTATTCCCGTGTTTTATGCAGGTAGAGTAGTAGGTGGTATGGTTGCTTTTAACTATACGGAAAGGCAAGCTTCGCCAGACGGAAGAACGAGTTTAATTGCAGACGATAACTGCGCCCGTTTTACAAGTACAACGAAAGATAACGTAAGTTGTATAAAGGTGGAAACTAAAGGTGTAAGGCGTGCTATTTTGCAACCTATCGGTTTTGACGGAGGGTTTATTAGCGCTAATCAAATACAGAGTATATCGTTCAGGTTGCGTGTTGACGGGACGACTGACAATATAATGGTAAGGGCTTACGATAAAAACGACCAAAAACTATTCCATGCATCGCCCAAAATATCAACGGAAATGAATACCTATGCCGAATATCTTTCGGTAAATAACGTAGCGGGCGCTGTTTTAGGGAACGGCTGGCAAACGTTAACTGCAAAGGTCGGTCAAGTTAGGGATATTTCATCTTATTCTGTCTTTGAAGGCATTGATTTACACTTATACGTTAATTCTGGTAGCTTTTATATTGCAGAAGTGACCTTATCTTAACAAAAAGTAACCAAAATTGTAAATTAAATTTAAAAATCCCCTTGACAAAAAGGGGTTTTGACATTATAATATTAAAATATTAAAAAGAATAAACATCAAAATATCGCAATATATATAATTATATTGATATACAGGAGTGTTAAAAGTGAATTTAATAAACATACAATTATTTCCAGATAACTTAATCGTTTTAGAACTTCTTACAAGGTTGGCTTTGGCGCTCGTTTTAGGCTTTATTATCGGTTTTGAACGTAAAATGCGCTTTAAGGAAGCAGGTATTAGAACGCATACGATTGTTTGCGTTGGTTCATGCTTATATATGCTTATATCAAAGTTTGCATTTAACGGCGATTACGATTCTGCCCGTGTTGCAGCTCAAATCGTTTCGGGTATAGGTTTTATCGGTGCAGGTATGATTTTCTATCATAAAGAAATGGTTCACGGTCTTACTACCGCCGCTGGTATATGGGCAACGGCAGCAATCGGTATGGCTGCAGGCGCAGGTTGGTATATTGTTGCCGCAGGCGCAGCCGCATTAATCATACTTATTCAATGTATAATGCACTTGCCGTTCAAAGTTTTCCACTCACGCCACTTCGTAAAAGTAAACGTAGTGTATAAAGATAACGACGGTACTCAAGGTGAAGTTATAAAAAGTTTATTCGGTGTAGAACGCTTTAATAAAATCAACGCAAAGAAAGATGGCGACGATATGATTTATAGCGTAATTATTAGTACCGACCACGTTTTAAGCGTAGGGGAAATACATAAAGTTTTGCAAAACAATTCATCAATTATTTCAATTGCGCGTCAAGACGACGATTTTTAATTAAAACTTAAAAGCCCGAACAAAAAGTTCGGGCTTTACTTTTATAAACTTTGACAAAGATGAGCGATTGTGCTAAAATGTAAAGGTAAAAAATTAAGCAGGTGCTATATGGTAGAAAAAGATTTTTTAGGTAAAAATTGTTTGAGTTTGAAAGATAAAAAACTATATCTTTTTGATATGGATGGAACTATATATTTAGATGAAGATTTATTTGACGGCGTTCATGAACTTCTTAAACAAATAGAAGATAAAGGTGGTAAATACTTTTTTATAACCAACAATTCTTCAAAATCAGTAGTAGATTACGTTGCAAAATTGCATAGATTAGGGCTCAATAAAGTTACTGAAGAAAATTTCTTTACGTCTGCGCAAGCGGCAGCAAAACTCTTTAGTGAATTGTTTGGCGACGGTTTGATTTACGCGCAAGGCACAAGGTCGTTTATAACGGGCTTGAAACAAAGCGGTCTTAACGTTACTGAAGAATATAACGAAAGCGCTGTTGCAATCTTGGTAGGTTTTGATACCGAACTTACGAGTGAAAAATTGCGTACTACTTGCAAGATGCTAACCAAAACGAACGTTCCTTATTACGCAACTAATCCAGACTGGTGTTGTCCCGTAGATTTCGGGTATATTCCCGACTGTGGCTCAATGTGTTTCGGTATAGAAAAAGCAACGGGTAAAAAGCCTATATATATAGGTAAGCCTGAACCTGCAATGGTAAATATCGTTATGAAAAACCAAGGCGTAGAGAAAAAGGATACCGTCGTAATCGGCGATAGATTATATACGGATATTGCATCGGGTTATAACGCTGGGGTAGATACTATTTTAGTTCTTTCTGGCGAAGCGACTATGAAAGACTATGAAGAAAGTCCAATAAAATCAACGTACGTGTTAAATTCAATAAAAGAATTAGTGTAAAATAAAAAGGTGTGCAAAGGGCACACCTTTTGTATTAGATAGTTAAGAAAATAAAAAAGGCTTCGCAAATGCGAAGCCTTAATTTTTTAATTATTCAGCAGGAGTTTCTGCTTTTTTAGCGGTAGTTTTTTTAGCAGCGGGCTTTTTAGCGGGCGCTTTCTTTTCACCGTCTTCAGCTTTTTTAGTAGTGGTTTTTTTAGCGGTAGTAGTTTTCTTTGCAGCAGGCTTTTTAGCAGGTGCTTCAACTACGGGTTCTTCAACAACGGGGGCAACTACTACGGGTTCTTCAACAATGGGTGCAGCAGCTTTAACAGCAGCGTCAACCTTTTTAGCAAGTTTAGCTTTTTTGTTTGCAGCGTTGTTTGCGTGATAAATGTTTTTAGAGCAAGCAGAATCAATTACAGAGAAAGCAACTGATAAAGCAGCCTTTGCTTCTTCTAATTTGTTTTCTTTGATAAGAGCGTCTACTTTTTTCATTTCAGTCTTAACAGCTGAACGGATCATTTTGTTTTGTTCGGTTTTCTTTGCGTTTACTAAAACTCTTTTTTTAGCAGATTTAATATTTGGCATTCTGGTATGCACTCCTTAGTTACTTTTAATATCGCTAATCATTTTAGCACAAAATTAAAGTAAATGCAAGCACATTTCAATTAGATTTTTACCTTTTTAACATAATTTTCACTTATTTATATTAAAAGTTCATACAATTAACTATGGATAATCAATATATAGCGCTTTTAGATAGTGGAATAGGTGGAATTTCAACATTAAACGAAATGGTAAAAGTTATGCCAAATGAAAGATATATTTATTTTGGCGACAACGTAAACGCCCCATACGGAAACAGAACGGTTTACGATTTATATAACCGCGCAATAAACAATATTGCGTATGTAAAAAGTTACGGTGTAAAGGCAATAGTTTTGGCTTGTGGAACGCTAAGCAGTAATTTGATAGGCAAAATTAGGGAAAGGGAAGGTGAAAAGGTTTTCGGCGTATTTCCGCCCGTTGAAAGCGCCGTTATGAAATACGATAAAGTTTTGCTTTTAGCAACGCCAAAAACGGCAGAGCGATATCAAGGCGTTAAAAATTTAACGGCAGTAGGTTTGCCGAATCTCGCTAAAGATATAGAAAATAACATGTTTTCCCTTGAAAAAGTAAATATTCTTACACATTTAAAAAATGCAGGGGTAAAAGGCAAGTTTGATGCGGTAATTTTAGGTTGCACGCATTATATTTTTGTTAAAAATCAAATTCTTGACCACTTTTGCCCCCAAAATTTAACGGATGGTAACCACTTTACTGCAAAAATTGTGAAAAATTTTTTAAAAAACAAAAAATCGTCAGTAAATTCCTACCGAAATGAAGTTATATTTGTAGGGGATTGTGCAAAAATAAACGAAGAATTTTATGTTAAGAGTGGTCAAGAGTGCTCAAATTAGCAAAAATTTTTACAAAAAAACTCAAAAAATTTTAAAAAAAGGGTTGACAGTGGTCAAAATGTATGGTAGAATATCATTGTATTAAAAAAGGGGGTATAGTCTGCGTATATGTCGGGAAAGAATTACACGCATCAATTAGATGCAAAAAACAGAATGCGAATACCGGCAAAACTGCGTGAAGAACTCGGTGAAGATTATTCAATCACCGTGGGTTCAGGCGGTTGTCTTTACGTTTATACGAAGGCGCAGATGCAAGAAGTAAAAGCCACCTTAAACAATATAAACTCTTTCAGGGAAAAACAACTTAAAGCGGCGCGTTTCATTTTGTATAACACGTGGCAAGCAGAAGAAGACAAGCAGGGCAGAATACTTCTTCCAGAAAATTTAAGAAAGTACGCAAAGATTGAAAAGAACGTAATAGTTTTCCAAGGACCTAACTGCGTTGAAATATGGGCAGAAGAAGTTTGGAATGAATACTTTAACGACGTTAACTTTGAAGATTTGGCGGATGCGCTTGACGCGATGAAAGACAATGGCTGAATTTAAGCACGTTCCCGTAATGTTAAGCGAGTGCATAGAAGCGTTAAACCTAAAAGACGGTGGAATATATTTTGACGGAACTTTAGGTGGTGGCGGACACTCGTATCAAATATTAAAAAATAGTGCGCCAAACGGATATTTATTCGCAACCGACCTTGATACTTACGCAATCGGCAGAGCGAGTGAAAGATTAAGCGAGTTTAACGGTAGATTTACCTTAATAAACGATAATTTCAAAAACTTTGGCGAAATAAAAGAAAAATATAATATAGACGGCTTTGACGGAATACTGTTAGACCTTGGCGTATCAAGTTTTCAACTTGACGATAGGGAAAGGGGTTTTTCGTATATGGCAAGCGACGTTCGTTTAGATATGCGAATGGACAAGAACGCACCTTTAACGGCAGAAAAAGTCGTTAACGAATACGACGAAAGGTCGTTAAAGCAAATTTTAACCGAATACGGTGAAGAAAGGTTTGCTTACCAAATAGCGTCTAATATAGTAAAAGCAAGAAAGGTAAAAAGGATAGAAACTACGGGTGAGTTAATTGAAATAATAGTTAACAGTATCCCTAAAAAGTTCCAACAAGACGGGCATCCTGCAAAGCGCACCTTTCAAGCGATAAGAATAGAAGTAAACGGTGAATTAAACGGGCTTTACGAAACGGTGCTAGAAATGGCAAGGTCGCTTAAACCCAACGGCAGAATAGCAATATTAACTTTCCATTCGTTAGAAGATAGAATAGTTAAAAAAGCGTTCA
This sequence comes from Christensenellaceae bacterium, assembly GCA_045534565.1. Classification (GTDB taxonomy): domain Bacteria; phylum Bacillota; class Clostridia; order Christensenellales; family Borkfalkiaceae; genus UBA1259. Next base: position 7,153 of record JAZSJY010000180.1, read on the forward strand.
AAGAACTTGAATGTGATTGCATTTGCGATAAAAGTTTACCCGTTTGCGTTTGTGGGAAGAAAAAGGAAGTGGAAATCATAACCAAGCATCCCATAGTAGCAAGCGAAGAAGAATTAAATCAAAATAGTAGAGCGAAGAGCGCGAAATTAAGAATAGCGCAAAAAATATAAAAAACAAACGGTGTTTAATATAAAAGGAGAAAAGATGATTACGACTAGACGTTCAACTGATATTAGTTACGAACAGAAAGCAATGCACGGCGGTGTAGATTTACTTGAAAGACCTATCGCACAAACAAATAGCGTAGTAGAAGACGCAGATCTTGACCAAGCGCAAGAAAGAATGCGTAAAAATCTCAACGATTTGTTAAATTACGATAGATTTACCGAACAAAACGTTGCTACTGAAAGCGTTGTAGCTGATAGTGTACAAGTTTTAGAAAGGGACTATGCTGAAGACGATATTCGTCCTACTTCAACGACTATGCAATTCGGTGACGATCTTGATTCAATTCGTCA
>JAZSJY010000176.1:0-14744 GCA_045534565.1 Christensenellaceae bacterium
AAATGTTTGGGCTGTTGGCGTAGGTGAGAACGGCGCTAACGTCGCTCTTGACGGCGTTTCTATTGAAGACGGCAAGATTATTCTTCCCACGAACGCAATCAGCGTTTACGGCGAACAACAATTAAGAATTGAACTTGACGATAGATTTATCCTTGCAGACGTAATTTTAATTACCAAAGTTCTTTCAACCAAACAAGATATTATTGATTTTGTAAACATGGCTGAATGGAGTGTTAAGGGGTCAGTAATAGATGCAGACAAAGGTGATTATTTCTATCAAACATTCGGTTACTTTGTTTTAGGTGCTGACATTGATATGGAAGGCGAAATTCTTACAAATACTTTACCTAACACGTCAACTAAAAATGCTTATGGCTTTGCCGATTACGGTTTTAACGGTACGTTTGATGGTCGTGGCTACTCTATTTCAAACTTTACTACTAAAGATTTGATGGGCTTTTTCGGTTGTGTTGGTAAAAAGGCTATTGTTAAAAACGTAGGTTTCTATAACGCAAGTTGGACTGGTACTGGTGGTGCTTCTGGTGGTTTATTAGCGCTTGGTTATTACGGAACGCTTGAAAACGTAAGAATAAATGCTTCATTACCTTATGCGCATACGGCTAAATATGCATCAATGATAGCAAGAAGAATGGGCGCAGCAACGATTACTAACGTTGTAATTGACTATATGAACGATGCTTATACTGACGCACTTTCTGTATATCCGTTCGCATTTGAAATAAGCGGAACACCAACCATAAGCAACGTATACGTTGTAGCAAGAGTTAGTGAAACGCTTTCAGGCGTAGCTGTAACTGGACTTACTCATTATGCTTATGAAAGTTCAGATATGGACTTTAGTGCATTACCTTCTGACGTTTGGGATACAACTACTTATGACTTACCGATATTTAAGGATAGTGTAATGGTTCCTTATAGAGCAACTTATTATGTTGGCGATAAAGAATTAAATCACTGGGATGCTGTAAGAACGTATATTCGTCATGGTAAAGTTGGTACACAAGTAACATTGAGTGATCTTACGGTAGAAACTAACACCTATACGGCTCTTAACGATGCTACTCTTGACGTAACTACAGCTACCTTAGAAAAAGGTCAAGAAATAGAACTTAAAAAGTATTATTCAACCACATACGATGCAATTTCAATAGTTGATGGTAACGGCTATGATACAGGTATTGACCTTGCTTGGAGAAATAATGCGCAAACACATTTAGATTACGTTGGCACTTATACTGACGCTGGTTTAACTGAAAAGACGGGGGTATATAAATACTCTAATTTAACGAATGTTTGGGCTCAAAGAATAGCAATAAACTATTCAAGTAACGTTAATAACGGTGGTGGTGCAAAAGCTTGGAATATGATGAAAGCAAACTACAAAACGCTAGCATTTGATATGTGTATTGTGTTTGGCAGTGCACCTACTTCTGGGAACTATAATATTCAAGTGGGAACAAAGTCGTGGAAACCAGGTCAAGCGACCATTCCTGCTGGATACAACATTACAGATGCAAACGGCACGGCATTAACTGGTGCTGCAACAACAAACACTTGGTATCACGTAGAAATAACAATTGATACGTCATATACAGGCGATGCACACAACGGTGCATATATGTATGTCAACACTGACGGTGCAGTAATGTATTTAGCAAACGTTGTTTTGAAATAGTTGATCAAAACTAAACTAAAAAGAACCCTGATTTTTCGGGGTTCTTTTTGTTTGTCTTGATTTAAATAGTGGTGTTAAAAATTCTCAAAATCTTGGACTGTTTTTCACTTTATTAGAAATTTGTGTTAAAAAATAACAAAAATGGTTATATTCAATCATTTTGAAAAAATATTTAAAAAACTACCGTAAAACCGTTGACAAAGTTATTTTTAGGTTATATAATGCAGGTGAAATCCGAAAGGAAAAAAATTTAATAAATTAAGTTGTTGCCCTTCGGGTTTTAATTACAAAGCCGAAACTTCGGCAAAAGGAGGTAACAATGAAAAAATTTGCTAATCGTTTAGTAAAACTTTTTGAAATCGCACCTGTAAGTGCTGCGTATATTATTTTTGATTTAAGAAGATTCTAAACTAAACGAAAAAGGGTACTCTTAACCATTTGGGTTAAGGGATTTTTTCTTTTAAACGCCTTTTTGTTAGCAGTTGTTCATTGTTGTTCATATTTTTTCAAAGACGGGGTAAAGGTTGCGTTTTATTAACTTTTACTATTAAAATTTTGTTCAATTCTTTTTACTTTGCTTTTTCCACTTGACTAAATCATTATATTATTATATTATTATTTATAATAAAATACTTAATGGAGTTACTTTAAGATGCAAGAACTTATTAAAAAACTTAACGGTGGTACGGCTGAAACAAGGCTTTCGGCGTTAGCAGAACTCGTTAAAGTTCAAACTGAAAAACCCACCCCGCGTGATAACGACGCAAACAACCATATCCACACCATTTATTCTTTTTCACCATATTCGCCAACAAAAGCCGCTTATATGGCCTACTCTGCAGGCTTAACTAGTGCAGGTATTATGGATCACGACAGTTTGTCAGGCGTAGAAGAATTTAAAAAGGCGTGCGCTATTTTAGGGCTCGGCTCTACTTGTGGCGTTGAAGTTCGCGTTAAGTTTGATAGGGGCTTTGGTAAAATAAACCACCCCGACCAAGCAAATTGCTTTTATATGGCTGCGCACGGCATACCTGCCCAAAACGTTAAAGCGTTCAACGAATATCTTGCGCCCTATCGTGCTAAAAGAAATCAACGTGACGCTAAAATGTGTGAACTAATTACGGGCAAATTCGGTAAGTTCGGCGTTGAACTTGATTTTGAAAAGGACGTTAAACCTTTATCTCAAGCGCAACTTGGCGGTAGTGTTACTGAAAGACATTTGCTTTACGCTCTTGCAGTTAAATTAGAAAATAAATTCGGCAGAACGGATGACCTTATTAACTTCCTTATAAACGACCTTAAACTCGGCGTTAACGATAAGGTTAAAGGCTATCTTTTAGATAACGATAACGAACACTTCTTGTACGACCTTTTGGGCGTTCTTAAAGCAGATACCGCTTTCTTCTATATTGACGCAGATGAAGAAATGCCCGACGCTGAAGAATTCGTTAAAGTTGCAAGGTCTTTCGGCGCAATTCCTGCGTACGCTTATCTTGGCGACGTTGGTAATTCCGTAACGGGTGATAAAAAGGCGCAAAAGTTTGAAGACGATTTCTTGCCCGAACTCATTAAAGAAATTAAGGCTATCGGTATTCAAGCAGTTGCGTATATGCCAACCCGTAACACCCCCGAACAATTACAACGCATAAGCAAGTTGTGTAAGGAAAACGGTTTCTTTGAAATTAGCGGTGAAGACGTTAACTCTTCACGTCAAAAATTCGCTTGCGCAGCGCTTGCTCTTCCCGAAAACGCGCATTTGATAACGGCAACTTGGGCGCTTATCGGTCACGAAGCAATTTCAACTGAAAAAGGTACTGAATACGGTATGTTTGCTGAAAAATCAGTTTTAGATACCCCAAACCTTAAAGAAAGAGTTGCTAAATACGCCGTTATTGGTCATAACACAGTAAAATAATTATAACTTAAATATAAAAGGAGAATATTAAAATGAGTGAACTTAATTTAAAAGGTAAAGTAGCAGTAGTAACCGGCGCAAGCCAAGGTCTTGGTGAAGCACTTGCAATGCGTCTTGATAAAGAAGGTTGTAAAGTTGCAGTTTGCGACATCAACTTTGACGGCGCGCAAGCAGTTGCATCTAAACTTTCTGATGCAATCGCTTTAGCAGTAGACGTAACTAAATTTGACCAACTTCAAGCAGCTGCAACTGCTGTTATTGAAAAGTGGGGCAAAGTAGACGTTCTTATTTGTAACGCCGCAATCGTTAAGAGTGGCGATATTTTCAATCTTTCACCCGAAGCGTTCGGTCTTGTTACCAACATTAACTTGAACGGTTACTTCAACACCGTTAAAGCGTTTGCACCCTACATGCTTGAAGCAAAAAGTGGTAGCATTATTCAAATCAACTCTAAATCAGGTAGAAAGGGTAGCTTTAAAAACGGCGCTTACGCAGCAAGCAAATTCGGTGGCGTAGGCTTAACTCAATCTCTCGCATTAGAATTCGCTGAAAGCGGTGTAAGGGTTAACTGCATTTGTCCTGGTAACCTTTTGAATTCACCACTTTGGGTAAACAGTCTCTTCAAACAATACGCTGCTAACCAAGGTATTACCGAAGAACAAGTTCGTGAAAAATATATCAACCAAGTTCCTATGAAACGTTCTTGCGAATACGTTGACATTGAAAACGCAATGGTATTCCTTGCTTCTGACTACTCAAGCTACATGACTGGTCAAGCAATTAACGTAACCGGTGGGCAACAAATGTAATTTTTAAGGGCTTATATACAGCGCAATACCGCGTTACTGCAACTTGTATCTAATCCCTTAAATACAATTCTAATTAAATCCACAACTTTGCCGATAGGCAAAATATCACTTGGCGTGTAAACGCCAAATATCACTCGCCGTTAGGCGAATATAACTTCGCAATAGCGAAATATAACTAAAAGTGGGTCAAGCGTCACGCTTGCCGACAGGCAAAATATCACTTGGCGTGTAAACGCCAAATATCACTCGCCGTTAGGCGAATATCTCTTCGCAATAGCGAAATATAACTCTTATTATACGGAGAATAATATGAATTTTAATTTAATGCATCCAGCAGAACAAATCGTTTTGCTTATTAACAGAGTTTATCAAAAAGGTCTTACTACTACTTCGGGTGGCAACCTTTCTATTCTTGATACTGAAGGCAATATTTGGATTACGCCGTCTGGTATTGATAAAGGTTCTTTAACCCCTGCAGATATTTGTAAAGTTCTTCCCGACGGCACCGTCGTTGGCAAGCATAAACCTTCGGTAGAATTACCTTTCCACAAACTCGTTTATCAAACTAGACCTGACGTATCGGCAGTTTTGCATGCGCATCCACCGGCACTCGTAAGTTACAGTTTGATTCGTAAAATTCCAGAAATTAACATTATTCCTACGCCACAACAAGTTTGTGGGCAAGTAGGCATAGCGCGTTACGAAGTACCTGGTAGTGACCTTCTTGCAGAAAGAATAGTTGCTGAAATTAAAAAAGGTCTTAACGCCGTTATTATGGAAAACCACGGTGTAATCACTTGTGCAGACAGTCTTTTTGAAGCGTTTAAGCGTTTTGAAACTCTTAACTTTGCCGCATCAATCGGCATTACGGCGTCAATTTTAGGCGAACCCGAAGCGCTCACCGACGAACAAATTGAAATCAATTCAAGAAAGGGCAGAACGCAACTCGGCGAATTTATCCCCACGTCTTATAGTTCTGAAGAAAGAAGATTAAGAAAGGAAATGTGCGCCCTTATTCACAGGTCTTACGACCAAGGGTTGTTTACTAGTACGCAAGGCACTTTCTCTGTTCGTCTTGACGAAAACACCTTCCTTATCACACCTTACGGCGTTGATAGAAAGTATATTGAACCTGAAGATATCGTTAGAATAGAACACAACTGGCGTGAAGCAGGTAAAAGACCTTCTCGTTCGGTTGGTCTTCATAAACTTATATACGATCAACACCCTGAAATCAACGCAATTACCGTTGCGCACCCCAAACACCTTATGGCGTTCGGCGTAACGCATACGCCTATTGATTCAAGAACTATTCCTGAATCGTATATTGCAATGCGTGATATCGGCAGAGTTCCTTTCGGCACGAACATTTTATATCCAGAAAAAATTTCAAAAATGATATCTTCGTCTTCACCCGTAGTTTTAGTTGATAACGATAGCGTAATTAGTACGGGTAGCACGCTTATAAACGCCTTTGACCGTTTAGAAGTTGCTGAATTTACCGCAAACACCATTATCCACGCCAAGATGATAGGCGATATCGTAATGATAAGCGATAAGGAAGTGGAAGATATTAACAAGGCTTTTGGTTTAAAATAGTTTTAAGTTATATAAACTTAAAGGTAAAAACAAATAAGAGGAAAAATTATGAAACAAACTATTAAAGATTTAATCACGATTTCACAATACGCAGGTGATCGTGCAGACTACACCCAAGGTGGCGGTGGCAACACTTCTGTTAAGAATTTTGAAAACGGTATGATGCTCATTAAAGCATCAGGTTATCGTTTAGTTGACATCAACGAAACTACTGCTTTCGTTGCAGTTGACAAAAATAAGATTGAAAACTACTATAAAAGCGTAGACCTTTCCGTTGAAAAAGATTATGAAAAGGAAAGCGCAGAACTTTCAAAAAGTTCAGTAGTTCCTATCCCTGGTTTAGTTACTTTGCGTCCGTCCGTTGAAGTTGGTTTCCACGCAATTTTGAAAAAATACGTAATACATACCCACTCGGTATACGCAAACCTTTTAACTTGTTCTTTAGAAGGCGAAGCGCTTGCAGAAAAACTCTTTAAGGATAAAGATTTCGGCTTTATTTTCTTGCCCTATATTAACCCTGGTTTTGAACTTACGCTTGCAATGATGAACAAAATTGACGCATACGTAAAAGAAACGGGTAAGTATCCCGAAGTTATCTTTATGAAAAACCACGGTTTAGTAGTAACGGGCGATTATATTGACAGGGTAAAAGCAGTTAATACCGACGTTAACGAAACTATTAGAAATTACTTTGGTTTACAAGATAATTTCCGTGCAGTTACTTTAGAAAAGACGGAAAGTGGTTTCGTATCAGCAACGCCTATCGTATGCGATTTCGTTAAAGAAAACGTACTTAATAAAGCAATGCTTGATAAAACGCCTTTATATCCCGACCAACTCGTATACCTTAACAATATTTTGGCGCACTCACCTAATACTATGGTGGTTGAAAACGGCAAAGTATACTATAATACCGATATTAAGCAAGCCACTACTTTAGAAGAAACGCTTGCAGCGTATCTTTTCGTTGTAACCACTATTAAAAAGGCAAATCTTCCCGTATCTACGATGAATGAAAAAGAAGTTTACTTCATTAACAACTGGGAAGCAGAAAAATATCGCCGTTCGGTAAAATAATCATGCTAAAATATTCCGCGCAAATTAAATTGCGAGAAAGCGATTTTGATTACACGGATCACCTTAAACTTTCAACTTACTTTGACCTTTTTCAAACGGCCGCGTGCGAACACGCAGACGAATACGGCATAGGTTTTGAACAATCTATTGCAAAAGGCATAATTTGGGTAATAACTAAATTAAAGTTAGAAGTTTATAAAAACTTTAAGGTGGGCGATACGATCACTCTTGAAAGTTTTCCGCACCCCAAAGGCGTAGTAGAATACGTAAGAGATTATTATATATATAACGTTAACGGTGAACTTTGCGCTAAAGGTTGTAGTCAATGGATATTGCTTGACGCAAACACTAGAAAAATTTTGCGTCCGTGTTTTGATTTCGTGGGCGAATATACGTCCGTTTGGGCGTATGAAAAACGCATAGAAAAAGTTTCGCCCGTTGAAGACGAAAAGATAGGCGAATACGTGGTTGATAGGTTAGACCTTGACCACAACGGCCACGTTAACAACATTAGGTACGCTGACATGGTCTTTTGTTTTGAGAAAGATATAACAAAGCCCGTTACCTTTTGCGTAATCAATTTTCTTTCAGAGTGTATGCTTGGCGATAGACTTGAAATTTTTACGGATAATCAAGGTTCTTATACGGGTAAGCGTGACCAAACGGTTGCATTTACGGCCAAAATAATAAGGGAAGATTACAACCCCTAAAAGACTTAAAACGGTATCTAGTGATACCGTTTTTTCGTTAAAATAAAACATTATGCATAAAATATGCAAATATGCAAAAATAAACGAATAAAAATTGCATATATTCAAAAATAAATAAATATTATTGAAAAATATTCATAAAATTTTTATAAAAGGGCAGTTAAATCGTTGACAATAATAAAATAGTGGTATATAATAGCACCTGTAATTAAAAAACCAAGGAGATTTCTTATGAGCAAGCAAGAAATTAAGAAAGTTGTATTAGCATATTCGGGTGGTTTAGATACTTCAATAATAATCCCGTGGCTTAAAGAAAATTATAACAATTGCGAAGTTATCGCAGTTGCTGCAAACGTAGGTCAAGCAGACGAACTTGAAGGTTTGGAAGAAAAGGCAATTAAAACGGGCGCATCAAAGTGTTACGTTTTAGACCTTACTGAAGACTACGTAGATAATTATATTATTCCTTGCGTAAAGGCAGGCGCTATTTACGAAGAATATTTACTCGGCACTTCACACGCACGTCCTTGCATAGCAAAGGCTCTTGCAGAAGTAGCGTTAAAAGAAGGTGCAGACGCTATTGCGCACGGCTGTACGGGTAAGGGCAACGACCAAGTTCGTTTTGAACTTACGTTAAAGCACTTCTGTCCCGATATGACCATTATCGCACCTTGGAGAATTTGGGATATTAAATCGCGTGAAGAAGAAATTGATTACGCAGAAGCGCACAACGTACCTTTAAAGATAAACAGGGAAACAAACTATTCAAAAGATAAGAACCTTTGGCACTTATCACACGAAGGTTTAGACCTTGAAGATACGGGCAACGAACCTACTTACGAAAAGAAAGGTTTCTTAGAAATGGGTGTTTCACCGATAGACGCACCTGATAAGCCCACTTATATTGAACTTGATTTTGAAAAGGGTGCACCCGTTGCTCTTGACGGCAAAAAGATGACCGCAAAAGAAATCATATTAGAACTCAACAAACTCGGTGGCGCAAACGGTATAGGTATACTTGATATCGTTGAAAACCGTTTAGTTGGTATGAAGTGCCGTGGCGTATATGAAACGCCGGGTGGTGCAATCTTATATAAAGCGCATAGCGTATTAGAACAATTATGCCTTGATAAAATAACTATGCACGAAAAAGCAAAACTCGCAATCACTTACGGTGAATTAGTATACAACGGTCAATGGTTCACGCCTTTACGTGAAGCGCTTGCAGCGTTCGTTGACAAAACGCAAGAAAAAGTTACCGGTAAAGTTCGCTTAAAACTTTACAAAGGCAATATGATCAATGCGGGTGTTTGGAGTGCTTATTCGTTGTATAGCGAAGAAATAGCAACTTTCGGTGAAAGTGACTATAACCAAAAGGATGCTGACGGCTTTATCAACCTTTTCGGCTTGCCTATTAAAGTACAAGCAATGGTTGATGCGCAAAACAAAAAATAAGGCTTAAAAACTATTCGTCCTGCGCGGGCTTTTTCCGTGCAGGACAATTTAAATTAAACGGAGAAAAATTATGGCAAAAATGTGGACGGGGCGTACTGACGGCGTAACCGATAAAATTGCAGACGACTTCAATTCTTCAATATCTTTTGATTGCAGAATGTATAAGCAAGATATACTCGGCTCTATGGCGCACGCAAGTATGCTTGGCGCAAAAAATATTATATCTAAGCAAGAAGCAGACACGCTTATTGACGGTTTGCAAAAGATATTAGAAGATATTGAAAGTGGTGTGCTTTCTATTGATATGAGTTGTGAAGATATACATATGTTCGTTGAACAAGTTTTAACTGAAAGACTTGGCGACGTTGGTAAAAAATTACATACGGCGCGCAGTCGTAACGACCAAGTTGCGCTTGATATACGTATGTATTTGCGCGAACAAACTTTTACCGTAATTGAAAAAATTAAAAAGGTTATCAACGCAGTTTTACTTAAAGCCGAAGAGCACAAAGCAACCATAATGCCAGGGTATACCCATCTTCAACGTGCGCAACCTATAACGTTTGGGCATCATCTTATGGCTTATGCAATGATGTTAGACCGTGATATTGATAGGTTTAAGGACTTACTTAAAAGAATAAACGTAAGCCCCATAGGTTGTTGTGCATTAGCAGGGACGACGTACGACACCGATAGAGTTATGGAAGCAAACGCCCTTGGGTTTAACGGCGTTGCGTTAAACAGTATTGACGGTGTTTCGGATAGAGATTTTATCGTGGAATTTACATCTGCGTGCGCTCTCTTAATGACGCACCTTTCAAGATTTTCAGAAGAAATTATTTTGTGGAGCAGTTGGGAATTTAAGTTCGTTGAATTAAGCGACGCTTTTACTACGGGTTCGTCAATAATGCCACAAAAGAAAAATTCAGATATGGCAGAATTAGTTCGTGGTAAAACGGGCAGGGTATACGGCGATTTAGTAGGAATACTCACCGTACTTAAAGGCTTGCCGTTGGCGTATAACAAAGATATGCAAGAAGATAAAGAAGGTGTATTTGATGCGTGCGACACGGTTAATATGTGTTTAGACGTATTTGCGCCCATGGTTGCAACTATGAAAGTTATACCAGAAAATATGCTTATGGCAGCGCAAAAAGGGTTTATAAACGCAACTGATTTAGCCGATTATATGGTTAAAAAAGGTTTGCCGTTTAGATCGGCGTATAAAATCGTTGGTCAAATAGTTGGCGACGCAATTAAGAACGGCAAAGTGTTAGAAACCATTACTTTAGAAGAATATAAAGGTTATAGCGACGTGTTTGAACAAGATTTATATGAAGAAATAAGCCTAAAAACTTGTGTAGAAAAGCGTATTTCTTTGGGTGGCACGTCACCGCAATCAGTTGAACAACAAATTAAATGGATAAAAGGTAAACTTCAAAATGCATAAAGTTTTTATAGACGGAAGCGCAGGTACTACGGGACTTAAAATCGTAGAAAGGCTTTCGCAAAGAAAAGACGTCAGTTTAATTCTTTTAGACGACGCTGAAAGAAAGGATATCTCTAAAAGAAAACAAGCGATAAATTCTTGTGACCTTGCCTTCTTGTGCTTGCCTGACGCAGCGGCAATAGAAGCCGTTTCTTTAATAGAAAATGAAAGCGTAAAAGTTATTGACACTTCAACGGCGCACCGTACTAATCCAAACTGGACTTACGGTTTCCCTGAAATTAAAGGGCTTGAAGAAAAGATAAAGAACTCAAAGAGAATAGCAAACCCCGGCTGTCACGCAAGTGGTTTTATCGCTTTAGTTGCCCCGCTTATTGAAAAGGGCTTGCTTAAAAAAGACGTTTTACTTTCGGCCTTTTCGTTGACGGGTTATACGGGTGGCGGTAAAAAGATGATTGCCGAATACGAAGGTAGTGAAAAACCACTTTTATACGACGCGCCCCGTCAATACGGATTAGCGCAAACTCATAAACATTTACCTGAAATGAAAAGCGTTTGCGGTCTTGAAAATGCGCCTATATTTTGCCCTATCGTAGCAGATTTTCCAAGGGGAATGGAAGTAACCGTTCCCGTGTTCAAAAAGGACTTAAATGGCAGTATAGAAGATATAAAAGAAATATATAAATCGGTATATAACGGCAAGGTAGTAAAGTATTGCGAACAAGATGAAAACGGCTTTTTATCGGCAAGCAGTATGGCTGGTAAAGATAGTATGACCGTTTCCGTTTACGGCAACGAACAAAGGATATTGTTGGTTTCCCGTTTTGATAATTTGGGTAAAGGCGCATCTGGCGCGGCAATACAAAATATGAACGTACTTCTCGGTGTAGAACAAACTATCGGGCTTAACTTATAAGGAGAAATTATGGAATTTATACAAGGCGGTGTATGTGCCGCAAAAGGTTTTAAGGCGAACGGAATTCATTGTGGAATACGTCACAACCGCACCAAAAGAGATTTAGCGTTAATTTATAGTGAAGTTAGCGCAACGGCGGCGGCAGTATACACCACGAATTTAGTAAAAGGCGCACCGTTAACGGTTACTAAAGAAAATATTAGCGACGGCGTTGCGCAAGCAGTAATAGTAAATAGCGGTAACGCAAACACTTGTAACGCAAACGGAATAGAAGTTGCAAATAAAATGTGCGCTTTGGTTAGTGAAAAATTACCCGTAAAGGCAAGTGACGTAATAGTTGCATCAACGGGTGTAATCGGTCAACCGTTAAACGTAGAACCTATAAAAAATGGTATGGACGAGTTAGTTAGCGGGCTCTGTGAAGACGGTGGTAAATACGCTGCAGAAGCCATAATGACTACTGACACGGCGTTAAAGGAAGTTGCCGTTGAGTTTACCGTAGGTGGAAAGGTTTGCCGTATGGGTGGTATTGCTAAAGGTAGCGGTATGATACATCCTAATATGGCAACAATGTTAGTTTTCATTACTACCGACGTAAAAATTTCAAAAGAAATGCTAAATAAGGCGTTAAAAGGCGATATCAACGAAACTTTCAATATGATAAGTATTGACGGCGACACTTCAACCAACGATATGGTAAGCGTACTTGCAAACGGTATGGCAGGGAACGAAGAAATAACTTGTGAAGGCGAAGATTTTACTGCGTTTATGCAAGCGCTTAATACCGTAAACGTAAATCTTTGCAAAATGATTGCAGGTGACGGTGAAGGCGCAACTAAACTTTTAGAATGTTCGGTAACGGGCGCAAAAGATAAACTCAACGCAAAAATAGTTGCAAAAAGCGTAATTTGTTCAAGTCTATTAAAGGCGGCAATGTTCGGCGCAGATGCAAACTGGGGCAGAGTTTTGTGCGCGATAGGTTATAGTGGCGCTAGAGTAGACGTTAATAAAATTGACGTAAGTTTTATTTCAAACAAGGGCGAAATTGCCGTATGCAAAAACGGTAGTGGCGTAGATTTTTCCGAAGAAAAAGCAAAAGAAATTTTACTTGAAAAACAAATAGTAATAGCAGTAAACCTTAACGACGGCGAATATTCGTCAACGGCGTGGGGGTGTGACCTTACTTACGATTACGTAAAAATAAACGGTGACTACCGTACTTAATAAAAGGGAATATTATGGATAAACATTTTTCTAACGCGCAACGCGCAGAAGTATTGACGCAAGCGTTACCATACATAAAAGAATATAACGGCAAAATTTTAGTTGTAAAATACGGCGGAAACGCAATGATAAACCAAACGCTAAAAGAACAGGTTATGGAAGACATAGTTCTTTTGCATCTTATAGGCGTAAAAGTCGTTTTAGTGCACGGTGGTGGTCCTGAAATAAGCGAAATGATGAGTAAACTTGGCAAGCAACCGCAATTCGTTGACGGGCTTAGGGTAACCGATAAAGAAACGGTTGATATCGTTCAAATGGTACTTGCAGGTAAAATCAACAAATCGCTAGTTAACTACCTTGAAATGAAAGGTGGCAAAGCAATGGGCGTTTCGGGTATGGACGGCAAGCTAATAGAAGCAAAAATGAAAGACGAACGTTTAGGTTACGTTGGTGAAATTACAAACGTAAATATCGGTTGCGTTAACGACTTGCTTGAAAAGGGCTATATTCCCGTAATATCCACCGTTGGTTGCGACGATCAAGGCAACGTTTATAACATAAACGGCGATACGGCGGCGGCGCGTATAGCAGGCGCGTTGAACGCTGAAAGACTTATAATGATGACCGACATTGCAGGTATACTTAAAGATAAAGACGACCCTTCTACTTTAATTCCCGAAGTAACTATTAGCCAAGCGAAAAAACTTTTCACCGACGGCGTAGTTTCAGGCGGTATGATACCCAAGGTAAGTTGTTGTATAGACGCAATAGGTCACGGCGTTAAAAAGGTAATTATAATGGACGGCAGAGTTCCACACTCAATACTTATGGAAATACTTACCGACGAAGGTGCCGGCACTATGGTTGTGGGTGACTAATATGAAAAGTTTCATTGAACAAGATAAAACTTTCGTCGCAAATACTTACGCGCGTTTTCCCGTGGAAATAGTAAACGGCGAAGGTTCTATTTTATACGATATAAACAGCAAAAGTTATATTGATATGGGCTCGGGTATAGGCGTAACGGCTTTTGGTTTTAACGATAGCGCTTGGAAAGACGCCGTTATAGAGCAAATAAACAAAGTTCAACATACTTCTAATTTGTATTACACCAAACCTTGCGCAGATTTAGCCAAAGCGTTATGCGAAAAAACGGGTATGAGCAAGGTATTCTTTGCTAATTCGGGCGCAGAAGCAAACGAGTGCGCTATTAAAGTTGCAAGAAGATACGGCGAAGTTAATAAAGGCGCAAACGCAACCACCATAATAACGCTTAAAAACAGTTTCCACGGCAGAACTATAACAACGTTATCAGCAACGGGGCAAGACGTGTTCCACGCAAAATTCAACCCTATGACGAACGGGTTCGTCTATGCGACGGCAAACGATATTGAAAGCGTTAAAAGTTTAGTTGACGATAGCGTTTGTGGTATTTTAATTGAATGCGTTCAAGGTGAAGGCGGTGTAATTGCGCTTGATAAAGACTTCGTTTTGGGCGTTGAACAAATTTGTAAGCAAAACGACTTGGTGTTTATGGTTGACGAAGTTCAAACGGGTAACGGAAGAACGGGTTCGCTTTACGCGTATATGGATTACGGCGTTTCACCAGACGTGGTTAGCACGGCAAAAGGTTTAGGCGGTGGTCTGCCTATCGGCGCTTGCCTTATGAACGAAAGAGTTGAATCTTTGCTTGGCTTTGGCGATCACGGGTCAACTTACGGTGGTAACCCCGTTTGTAGCGCAGGTGCGCTTAGCATTATAAATAGATTAGACGACGAATTTTTACAATCGGTAAAACAAAAAAGTCAATATTTGTTTAGCGAAATATCAAAAATAAAAGGCGTTGAATCGGTTAGTGGTAAAGGGCTTATGATAGGTATAAAAACGGTTAAGCCT
>JAZSJY010000067.1:0-6463 GCA_045534565.1 Christensenellaceae bacterium
AAATGTTTGGGCTGTTGGCGTAGGTGAGAACGGCGCTAACGTCGCTCTTGACGGCGTTTCTATTGAAGACGGCAAGATTATTCTTCCCACGAACGCAATCAGCGTTTACGGCGAACAACAATTAAGAATTGAACTTGACGACAAGATTGTTCTTGTAAACGTTTGTTTAGTTACCAAAGTTCTTTCAACCAAGCAAGACGTTCTTGATTTCGTTAATATGGAAAAAGATTATAGTTATATTTCGCAATATGATTTCCATCAATACACTTATGGTGGTTATTACGTTTTAGGTAACAATATTGATATGGAAGGCGCACAAATTGCGAATACTATAGCTCTCTACACGTCAAGTGGTTCATACGGCTTTACAGGCACGTTTGACGGTCGTGGCTATGCAATTATGAATGCTACCGTTGGGCAAGTGCCAAGTGGCGATATTCCACTTATTCCTGCAGTTGGTATGTTTGGTGTTATAGGAAGCACGGGCGTAGTTAAAAACTTTGCTCTTGTAAACGTAAAATTAGTTGTTGCAGATTCTAACGAAAAGGGTATATTAGCCGCAGTATGTAACGGTACGTTGGAAAACGTTTTAGTTTCAGGCTCTGTTGGTTATAGTAACTTTAATAACGGTTCAGCCGTTTATCGTTTTACAAGTACTGCTAAAGTAAATAACTACGTTACAATTATAGAAGCGCATACTAATAGAACTTCTGCTTCTGTTAGTCATACGTTCAATGCGTGGGCTTCTTATATTTCAAGTAATGCAACGCCAGTTGCTTTTAATAACGTATACGGCATAGGTGTTTACGGCTTGTTATACGGTGTTCCAGATGCTTATAAAGCAAAACTTCCAGGAACGTTCTATAGCGTTTATGATGAAAACAAAACTTATACTCTTGACGGTGACGTTTGGGATTTAAGTGGTGAAATTCCTACCTTTAAAGGCTTAGGCGTAACTATTCAAAATTACTATACTGGCAACGTAGGTGACAACGGCAAGTATTCTATTGCTGATACCGATATAGTTTATGCACCAGTTGGCACAACGGTAACTATGCAAGCAAAACAACTTTTGGGCGCAACAACTACTGTTAATGACAATACTAACGCGTCAAAGACCATAGGCGAAGGCGTAACCGAACTTTCAATTAAGTATCAAGCAAGTTATGAACCCATTATGGTTTACGATGCAAACACAGGCGTTCCCATCAACGCTCAATATACTTTCTATGCACCGACTCTCAGCAATTGCCCAACCGCATATATTAAGAGTGTAGGTACTATCGGTGGTGTAGAAAATGCATATGAAGTATATAACGGTGGTAACGAATGGTATGGCAGAATGCAACTTTTAGTTGACTTCCAAGGTAACGGTCAATTAGCATCTAAAGCGTTCAAAGCTCACGGTTATACTACGCTTAAATTTATGATTCGCGCAACCGATTTAACTAAACTTTACATGTCGCTCAACACTACTGAAACGACTGCCGATGGGGAAACGACTGTAACATATACAACTGCGTTTACTGGTGGTGCGTTGAATTTTGCGAAAGGCTCTTACTCTTATAATAGCACTACTAAGACAGTAAGTGATGATGCAAGTAAATATGTGACAGTAACTGCTGCAAATGGTGCAGAAATTACCACGCTTAAAACAGGTGACACCCTTGAGGTAGATAAATGGTATACTGTAACAGTAGATATTAGTACAATGGCTGCAACGAATAACAACGTATATATTTCTTCTAATAATTCTCCGTTCTATCTTGCAAACTTTACCATTGCATAATATAAACCAAAACTAAACTTAAAACAACCCCGAAAAAAATCGGGGTTGTTTTTTTATTCGCTTTTAATATTAATAAAATATTAAATGAAAATTGTTGCAATTTTTTTTAATATAGTATATAATTTATGGGTATAATATAAAACTATTCTTTATTATGGGAGAATTATATATGAGAAAACTTTTCAAAACAATCGCAGCGCTCGTTTTATCGCTTACTCTTTGTGTGTCGGCGCTTGGCGGTTGTGCGCTCGTTTCAACTGATAACGAAGCTGATATGAATCAAGTTGTTGCAACCGTTCAAATTGATAAGAACGCCAACAAAGATGAAATTTTGAAAAAGGATATGATTATGGCGTACATGAACTACGGTTATATGTACGAACAATATTATGGTTACACAAGGGAAAAGACCTTTAACCTTATTATTACTAACCTTATCAACACTCGCGTACACCTTCAAAACGCTATGAAGAGCATTAATGGAAGTTATGCAGACGTTAATTCTGAATTTTACGGTTTGTTTGTAGATACTAACAATACTAACGTTTACGACGTTGAAAGATATCTTGAAGGTGCGCCTACTGATACTACGCCGATGTCTGCTGATATTCTTGATGCTACCTATAAAGCGTATAAAGATATGAACGAACTTATTGAAAGTTATGAAGATCACGACCACGGCGACAAGGTTGGCGACACTATGATTGAAACCGTTCGTACTGCACCTACCGACGCTACTGCTGCTGAAGAAGAAGTAACTGATACTGAAAAGCAAGATTACATTAACGCTGGTATCGGTAAAGATGCATCTAAAAAGGCTTTCAATAAAGTAATCAATCTTTTAGAAGATAACGGTTTACTTGGCGATTATAAGGGCGGTGATTTTACTGATACCGACTATTATAAAGAAACTCTTAACAGTTATTACGAAAACCGTTTGCTTGAAATTTATGAAAACGCAGTTAAAACGCACGCAAGAAAGATTATTGAATTTTCTAACTTAAACGACGCTTTCGTTAAAGAGTATAAAAAACAACAAAACTGGAGCAATGCAGAATTCATAACTGCGCTCGGTTCAGCAAGCGCAACTGCGCCTATCCTTTACGCAAACAACGGCACTTACGGTTTCGTTTATAACCTTCTTTTAGGCGCAAACGAAAAGCAAACGGCTGAAATCGGTAAAATAGATACCGAAAATAAAAACCTTTCAACTACCGAAAGGGCTGAAAAGAGAAAGGCTATTTTAGATAAAACAATCGTTAAAGATTTGCGTTCAACTTGGGTGCTTTCTGGTTATGATTTTGACTTTGCTAATAAAACCTTTACTGGTGACTATTCTTTCTCAACTAATGGTATTCCTTTCCAAGGCGAAGTAGTTCATTTGAATGCAGGTGACGAAGACGAACACGAATACAAGGCTGAATACGGCGTTAAATCGGTAGAAGAATTTACCCTTGACGCGTTCATTGAAAAAATGGAAACTTGGGTTTACGGCGAAACCAAAACGGGCGAAGTAGTTACTAATCCGTCAGTTTACAAAAAGGTTAACGCAACTTCTGCAAACGCTGAATACGATAAAATAATACAAGATCTTCTCTTTGCGTTCTCAACCGATAGTGGTTCACTCAACACCTATAAAGGTTACGCAATTAAACCTACCCCAGACGGTAGCGAAACTGAAGAATATATGCAAGAATTTGCAGATGCTGGTAGGGAACTTCTTGACATGGGTGGCAACAGTTACGTTATGGTTGCAACCGATTACGGTTACCACGTAATGTTCTTCTCTGAAGTTTACAAAGTTGGCTCAACCTTTGTTACTCCCGCGCAAGAAGTTGATTATTTAGAAGCTTACCTTGACGCTGAATTCGGCGCTAAAGATTGGGGAACTACCGAATTTAATAGTTTGGTTGAAAACTTTGACGATTACGAAGACACCAAAAACTATATGTATTATCTCTACAACAACATTGCGTCAACGTTCGTTAACAAAGCGCTCAACGATAAGAACAACAAAGTTTTAATGGACTACGTTTATAGTGATAACGGCGCAGTCGTTAAATACCCTGAAAGATATCAAGATCTTTTAGATGCTTAAAAAATGTAAAGGCAAAACTTAACCGTTTTGCCTTTTAATTTGATAAATTATGATTTTATATTTTGATACCGAAACGTCGGGCTTACGACCAGGGCAAATTTGCCAACTTTCTTACGTTATGCAAGAAGGTCTTTGTACTACCGCAAAAAACTTCTTTTTTACCGTAGACTTCGTTGAATACGGCGCTTTTTGCGTGCACGGCTTTTCGGTTGAAAAATTAAAAGTTCTTTCTAACGGAAAACGCTTTGCCGATTGCTTTAGCGAAATTCAGCAAGATTTTGCTAAAGCAGACGTAATAGTCGGGCATAACGTTTCATTTGATATTTCGTTTATGCGTGCTGAATATCAAGCGTTAGGAAAAATTTTCTTTGTCAATAACGAGTTTTGTACTATGAAAAAAACCACGCCCGTCTGCAAACTGCCAAGGAATAGTGGCGTGGGATATAAATACCCTAAACTTAACGAATTGTGTACGCATTTATCAATTAGTGACGGCGATATTTTAAGAGCTACGAAGGCGCTTTTTGGGGCTCAAGCAGGCTTTCACGACGCACGTTTTGATACTACGGCAGTTTTTTTAGCAGTAAATAGGGGAATTGAGTATATCTCGGTCTTTAAGGAGTTGGAAAAATTCTTATGATTAAACTTGAAACGCATTGCCATTCTTTAGGGGCAAATACCTGTCCAAAATCACCACCCGAACAAATTATTGAAGACTATCTCAATATGGGTTACGGTGGGGTAATATCAACTAACCACTATTCAAAAGGTGCGTTCGTTACCTATCCCGATGGGGACGATAGAGTTAAAGCCGAATACTTTTTATCGCTTATTGACGATTTTAAGGAAAAGGGTAGAAAAAAAGGCTTTAAGGTTTTTAACGGCGTTGAAGTTCGCCTTTTGTGTAACGAACAAGAGTTTATGCTTATAGGGTTTGATAGGCAGTTTTTACTTGATAATTGCAGTATGTATACTTATACCCAAGAACAACTTTTCGCCGTGTGTGAAAAGGCAGGTGTGCTAATGAGTCAAACCCACCCTAAACGTTCTTCAGGTAAGCATAAGGTAATTGCAAGCGACCCTAAATTTTTGCACGCAGCAGAAGTATTTAACGGGCATTTTCACCATGTAAACAATAATGATGAAGCGCTAAAATTCGTTACCGAAAACAACCTTATAAAACTTTCGGGAACAGATTATCACGAATTTGGGCAACCGATAACTGCGGGAATTTATATCCCCGAAGAAATTGAAACGGAAAAACAACTTTTAGACTATCTTTTTAAGGGCGAATTTGAACGCATAGAAGATAAGGAATTGTACCTTGAAACTATGCAAAAATGGTTGGAGTATAAACGATTATGCAAATAAATTTTTTAGACGTATTGATAGCCGTTGCTGTACTAATCGTACTTGCCGTACCCGGCTTTATATTAAAGAAAACTAAAATACTTTCTGAACACGCAGGCGAAGCCATCTCTGCGCTCGTATTATACGGTTGTCAACCCGTGCACGTGTTTATGAGTTTCCAAGAACATTACAACCCAGATATTGCTATAAATATGCTTATCGTTTTAGGGTTAGCAACACTTTTGCACGGCATAATGCTCGGCGTGGTACATTTGGTCATACGTGGCAAAAACGACCAAGCAAAGAAAAGGGTTGCCCGTTTTGCGTGCGTTTTTAGTAACTGTGGATATATGGGCATACCTTTCTTACAAAGCATATTCCCAGGCGTTGGCGAAGTAATTATTTACGCATCAGTCGTAATTGCCGTACATAACGTATTAAACTGGACGGTTGGCGTATATATGATTACGGGCAATAAAAAAGATATGTCCGCTAAAAAGATTTTGCTTAACCCAACCATAATCGCTACGGTTTTAGGCGCAATTCTATTTATTACTGTGCGTAAACCTTTATCGTCGCTCGCAACTGAAGGTACTAACCTTGCAGTATTCTTAAATAAGTTTATGGGTAGCCTTGGTATGCTCGGCAATATGATAACGCCACTCGCGATGACCGTTATAGGTATTCGTTTTGCAAACGTCAACCTTAAAAAGATATTCCTTGATAAATGGGCATACGTTGTATGTGTAATCAAACTTATAGTAATGGCAGTTATAACTATGCTTGTGGTTGCTTGGTTGCCTATATCAGACGTCGTTAAATACGTATTGTTCTTTGTTCTAGCAATGCCAAGCGCAACTAGTACGACCTTGCTTACCGTAAGGTTTGGTGGCGACGGTGACTCTGCGTCAATATACGTCGTTTTAACTACCATTTTATCAGTATTAACTATTCCGCTAATGTATTTAATGTTTAACGCAATATGTTAAAATTAATAAGGTATGAACAAAAGCAAGCCGTTTGGCTTGCTTTTGTGATAGTATAAAGGGCGTTATAATTAAAATTCGCTAACGCTTAGATTATAGTCACAGAAGTGACGTTATAATCAAATTCTAGCGAATTTGATATAAAAAAAGAACACAAGATATGTGTTCTTTTTTTGGCAGGGGTGGCTGGATTTGAACCAACGAGTGACGGAGTCAGAGTCCGTAGCCTTACCGCTTGGC
>JAZSJY010000160.1:0-9663 GCA_045534565.1 Christensenellaceae bacterium
GCGTGCGCAACTATAGGCTTAAACCCTGCGGTAATAAAATTGTAAACAATCTCTGGAACGTCTACCTCTTCAAAAGAATTAAATTCCAAAAGAACGTATTTACTACCCGCAAGTGTAAGAAGTTCACCGTTTTCTAAACGAGCCTTGGAGTCTTCTTCAACGAAAATTTCCTGCCCTAAAAATAAGTCCACCCCAAGCCCAGCAGTTAAAGCACAAAAATCAACGAAAGCACTTTTTAATTGCTCTTTGCTTTTTTTATCCTCGTAACGATAATGTGGTGTTAATATCATTGTCGTTACGCCTTGATTTTTTGCCTGTTCAATCATTTTTAAGGCTAGTTGGTTGTTTGGCGCGCCGTCATCTACCATCGGTAGTGCGTGCGCGTGGATATCAATCATCAAATATTATGCGTTTTCCTTATAATAGTAATCACTTACTTGTTGTTGCTTTTTAAAGTCGTATTTCGTGAACGCCGTGCCGATAAGTTTTGCACCGTTCTTTTCAAGTTCTTCAACGGCTTCGCTTACTTGCGCTTTAGTAGTGCATGCGTAAGAAACCAAGAAAAGCACGCCGTCGCTCAATTTACAAATGTGAATATAGTCCGAAACTTGTAATACTGGCGGGCAGTCAAGCAACACGCAATCAAACGTTTCGCTTAAAGACTTTATGAAAGACTTAAACTTGTCCGACAAAAGAATAAGCGTTGGGTCGTTTGCTTCGCCACCAGGGGTAATAATACTTAAATTTTCGTACCCCGTTTGCTTTATCACCTTTTCTTTTGGTTCTTTACCTAAAATATATTCGGTTATACCTATTTCTTTGTTTAAGCCGAAAAATCTGTGCCCTCTTGGACGGCGGAAATCAAGGTCTACTACGACTACTTTCTTACCCGTTTTTGCCAAAGCAACGCCAAGATTACAAACGGTAGTGGTTTTTCCTTCGCCAGCAACGGCAGATTCCACTTGAATTATTTTAGTATTGCCGTCCGCATTGATATAAAGAATATTATCACGAAGTCTATTGTAACCGTCGCTATATTTTGCGTATGCAGGGTCGTCAACTATGATTTTACACATAACCGCGCTCTTTTTATTTTTTCTTAAAGCCATAATTTTGCTCCCTAAACTATTAAGTATGTTATTATTATACATTAAATAGTGAATAATTGCAATAGATTATCAAAAAAAAGCGTTTTTAACGCTCTTTTTCGCTCTTTATTTGGTTAAATCGCTCTTTTAACGACAAAAGTGCCTTTTTTTCGCTATCAATAATAGCGTTTTTTACTTTATCGTCAATATCGTTCTGCCTACCACACTCTTCAATAAAACCTATTTTATCAACTATTAACTGCGCAAGCAACATCGCCGTGTTTTTATACTTTCCCACGGATACGTGGTGCTCTAAATTTGTTTCCCTATAAATTGACGCCACCTTATTTACACAAACTTTTTCTTCAAAGGAAAAAAACGTTTGCGCTTCAAATACTGCCGTTTGCATTACTATTTGCGCGCCGAACTTTTCGCCTGCACTATATAAAAGCGTACACCCGAAAAGACTTTGCATAATAGCGTTTATTAAACCGTGTTTACTTAGACACAAACGATATATACCTTTACTATTCATAGTTTATAGTATGAATTAAAAAATTTTAACGCCACTTTGCCAAACAAAAAAACACCCGTTCGGGTGTTTTTTATTTTTTAGAAGAAAGGCGTCCAACTAGATAATATCTTTGGCGTTAACGTTATAATACCCGTTGACTCTGCGCCAGGGCAGGTTTCAGGCGTTATAGGCGTATCCAAATAAATTTTGCACTCTTTGTTATTTTTACCAAAGAATCTCCAAACGTTGTCGTAGAAGTATTCACCGTTATCTTCAGGTGCAACTACGGGCATTACGTCCCAAGATAAATACTTATTGAGTCTTTCACCTTCAATCAAGGTTACTTTTATAGTGCTTAAATCCAAGCCGTTTAACACGCGAATTTTTATCTGTTTGCCCCTTATGGTAACGTCCGTACTGAACGTTATAACGTAAACCCTTTTATATTGCGCTACTAACTTCATAGGCTCGCCGTCGGCAACGTCAAACTTCCAAACGGTTTGACTGTTAACGGGTACGCCGTCGTACGTCCATTTATCAAACACGTAACCTTCTTTTTCGGGAACGGGAAGTTCGCCTATTGCTTGATCGTAACGAACTTGCTTAATTTGTTCGCCTTCTATCGTTCCACCGTTAAGGTCAAGTTGCATTTGATATTCTTTCGCCGTCCAGTTTGCAGTATAATTTCTATCGTTTACAGAATTTGCGGGTATTTCAATTACCTTTACGGGCTCATCTATATCAGTGCCCGTCCAACCGTCAAAAATATAGCCTTCTCTTATCGGTTGATATTCTTCGCCGATAGTTATGCCTTTTACCGATTCGTAGGTGTAAGGATATTCTTTTTCTTCACCACCGGCAAGGTCAAAAAATAATAAGTATTGACCGAGAGCAGTCCACTCTGCAGTCAAGGTTACGTCTTTTAATTCTCTCCACACGAACCCGTTAGGAACGGTTCTACCTTGTTGGTCTTTCCAACGAGAGAATTTTTCAGTAACGTCACCATTTTGTCTATTGTTTTTAACGGGCAAATCAACTTTTTCACCGTAAGTAACGGTAATATCGTCAAATAACTTCGTTTGACCATCGTCGTCTAATAAGGTAACCTTAAAGGTCATAGGCACCCAAACGGCGTTGACTACGGTATCTTCACCAAGCGTTTGTAATTTAACGTCCCACGTCAACAAATGCCCCGTCTTTTCAAACGTTGGCGCTACGATAGATAGCCCTGAATCAACTTCTTGCTTAACTTCGCCCGAAACAAATTCACCACCGTTTCCGTTAAACGTTACGGTAAATTGATATTTTGCCCAGTTCGCGTATACCGTGGTTGATTCAGTAATTTCTCTTATTACTTTTGACCAACCTGCAAAATTATAACCCTTTCTTACGAACACGGGTGGCTCAATTTCTTCCGCCTTGGTTACTCTTTGTTCAGTTTCGCCCGTAAACAATACTGCGTCTTCTGCGTTTGCACTAAAAGTTACGGTAAAGGTCTTTTCTTTACAACCACTCATAAGCGTTGCAGAACAAGTAAACAAAAGAATTATTGACAAAAATATTGCAAAAAAACTTTTTTTCAAAGGAATCTTCCCCTTATTTTTTTATATCCTAATTATTATATAGTAGTTTGCAACCATTGTCAATTATTTATGCTAAAATAGGTTCTTTTACCCACTACACACCGTGTTTTGCCATAATTTTAAGTAAAAATGATAGCCCGTCGTTTATTTTAATTTTCGTTTCTTTATCTCTTTTACCACTTTGCGATAAGCGAATAACTTCGGTAAGGTCTTTGACCTGCTTTTTTTCTGTAGTGGTTAAAGGGTAATATTCAAGTTTTGCAATTACCCCCAAGACGTGTGAAAAATCAATATCGGCGTCGCTTTTTTCTATAACCGTTTGATTAATGGGCTCTTGCTCTTCAACTTGGCTCTTAAACTTAAAATCTAGTTCGCGCGCAAAATCTATTTGTTCTTTTTTACACTTAATTTTTCTTACGGGAATTACTATTACAGGGGTAATTAAAAGAACGCTTATTGCCACTAAAAGCAACAAAAAAACTACACCGTAATCAAAAATATGTATGAACGCCCCCTGAACGCATACAGAAAAAAAGACTACTGAATAAAACCACGCTCTTTTTCTTGCGCCGTATCCATACCCCAAAAACACCCGCAAAATACAAATCGTAAAACAGATTAAGTCTAACGAAAGCAACAGCAGAAATATTCCGCCTGCACCTAACGCGTTTGCTATTAAAATTATAAAATTATAAAAATAATCGGTCATAAGTCAATCATACGCTAACCGTATTGACGAATAACCGATTGTTTTATTTTATTTTGTCTTTTTTTAACAAATTACGGCATCCCCCGTAAACAAGTTAATCAAAATTTTGTTAAGCACCTTTTTATTTAACACCTTTTCAACGGCGTAAGCGTAAAGATCAAGTTGCTTTTCGTATCTTGCTTTAAGCGACGATTTTTCAAGCGACGAATATTTATAATCTATTACGAACGCCACTTCTTCGCCTATTGCAAGCAAGTCAACGATACCTTGAAGCACTATATTTTCTTTGGTTTGCTTTTTGGTAACTCTATCCGCTTCAACGTTAACTAAAAACGCTTGTTCACGGTAAAGTTTACAGTTCTTGACGCCGTTAAAAACACCGCTTTCAACAACTCTTTTAATCCTTTCAAGGTTTATTTTCCCCGCGTCTTCACTCGCAAGCACGCCGTTTTCTACCATTTTATTCACTTGGGTATAAATATCAGTTTCACTTGAAAAATCAAAATATTCCATTACTTTGTGCGCTATATTACCCTTTTCAATATCGGTGGTTTCTTCGTCAAACACCGTAATTACGGGGTAATCTTCTTCAACTGTATCTTTAACTGCGCCCGTTACCGTGCATTTTAAGGGCAATAACGTCTCTTCATTAAAAGCGTAATTAAAGGCAAAGTCCTTTTGCATTTGCGATAAAGCCTTTTGGTCCGCCACGCCTGAAATTACTGCGCGCGTACCTTTAGTCAAACTTTCAACGTTTATATCCTTTTTATAATAGGTGGTATACGGTAGAGTTTTAGGCAACATTTCTGCATAGCATTTTGCCCCTGCAAAGTTATATTGCGCCTTATATTTAGTATCGCTAACAATTAAATGCAAGGAATATTTCGCCCTTGTAGTTGCAACGTAAAACAAACGCATTTCTTCACGCAGTCTTTCTTTTTTGAATTGTAACTTTACAAATTCACGCAAAATGTTTTCTTCTTTCACCCGCTTAACGTTATCGTAACTTTTAACGAACAAGCCGTAATCACGACTTTGCAAAATTTCCTTACTGTCGTCTTTAGTATTAAAGGGGTGCTCTAATCCACTTACTATAACGACGGGGTATTCTAACCCTTTAGACGCGTGTATGGTAAGAACTTTAACGGTGTTTTCACTTGACGTGTTAGAAAGCATAAACGCTTCGCTACTCTTTTCGGTTCTATCCAAAAATTCGCTAACCGTAAGCGTTTTTCCGTTAACCACCGTACAATCAATAAACTTGTTCAACCTTGCTATTGACTTTTTACCGTTCTTGCCTGCGTAAAAATAACTTTCTATATTCTTATCACGAATTACGTTATTTAACACTCCTTGAGCGCCAACGAAGTCCGCCAAAAACCTTAAACGGTCAAAATACTCTTTAAACTTACGCGCTTTATCGGCTAACTCACTAGTGTTATTTTGACAAAAATAATCAAACGCTTGCTTAAAGCCACTTTCATAACAAAAATCTTCACTATCGTGATAAAAATGCGCTATCGTTAAAAGGTCTTCGTCGGTAAAATTACCCACAGGACTTTTAAGTACGCCCACTAAATCTACGTCGCTACAAAAAGATTGCGTTAGTTTAAGCACCGAAATTAGCATTTTAATTTCGGCAAAGTCAAGCACGTTTGAGCCTACTTCTGCCGTTACGGGTAGTCCCATAGCAACCAGAGTATTAACTAATTCAACTACGCTTTTAGTGTTTTTTCCACGCATTATAACGGCAATATCACCGTAATTTACACGACGCATGCGTTTACTTTTTATATCGTAAAACTCTTTACCCATTTCTTCGCCTATAATTTTTACTATAAGCCCTGCAGTTGCTTCGGCGTTAGAAATTTTGGTTTTTGCGACCGTTTCAAACACGTTATAAATATTCGGTGCAACGTATTTTGCAATTTTTTCTTCGGTAGTATCTAAAAAATGAATTTGAGCGCGCCCGTAATACTTTTGCTCGTCTTCACCGTCTTTATATAAGCCCCCTGCTTTTAGTTCAGAGCGTTTATACTTTTCGCCGTAATGTTCTTCGGTCATACAAAAATTAAATATTGCGTTGACCATTTCAATTACGGCGTTAGAAGAACGGAAATTATCGTTTAAGCGTTTAACGGACTGCTCGTCTTCGCCCATAGCCTTTTCTTTATTGATAAAGAAATCTGCCCTGCACCCACGGAAACCGTAAATACTTTGCTTTACGTCCCCAACCATAAAGACGTTTTTATTTGCTATGGCGTTTATAATTTCTTCTTGAACGCCGTTAGTGTCTTGATATTCGTCAACGAAAATATACTTGTATTTTTCTTTTACGGCACTTCTTACCCTTTCATTTTGCAATATTTTAAGGGCAAAATGTTCAAGGTCGTTAAAGTCAAGAACGTTTTCTTCACGCTTTTCGCTATCAAATACCTGCTTAAACCTTTTTAGCAAATTAACGAAATGCAAGGTGTGTTCTTTACACTCTTCAAGTCTAGCGCAATCTTCATCAAAATTGCCCTTAACGGAATTAGCGATTGACCTTGCTTCTGCCTTAAATTCGTTTATGGTTTTACTTGCAAGATTTTTAATATCTTCTAGTTCTTCGGGCATTTTGCTCCAATACGCCGTGCGCTTATACTCTGCAATAAACGCTTTTAACGCATACGCGTCCATTGATTTGGCTCTATCTAATTCAGTATAAAATTCATCACACCAGTTATACCCGTTTACGTAACCGACTTGCCTGCACGCTTCCCTACAAGTTAAGGCGTTTTCTTTATACGTATCAATTAACTTACTAAATTCTGCGTATATACTCGCAAGCACTTGTTTATAAAAATCTACGTTATAATACTTTTCGTATAAGTCCATAAACGTTTCGGGGTCGGCTTCGCTAATACAAAACTTATACACGCCTAAAACTAAATTTTTTAATTCGTCGTCCTTTCTACCAGAGTGGCGATCAATAAGTATTTTAAACCATTTATCTTCTCTTTGGTAAAATTCCCTAAAAGTCTTATCAAGCGCACTAACACTCATTGCGTCAACGTCTGCTTTATCGGCAATCTTAAAGTCGGGCGATAACCCTACTTCAAAAAAATACTTCCTTATAATTCTTGCGCAAAACGAATGCATTGTAGAAATATCTGCAGTTGCAACTTCTTCAAGTTCAGCACACAACCTTTTCTTTAAGTTCATTTCGCTTACTGCGTTAATTTTTTTAACAAGCGCGTCTTGCAACTTTTCTTTCATATCGGTTGCAGAAGTTTCGGTAAACGTCACCGCTAAAATTTGATTTACGCTAACCCCTTCTTCACAAATAAGGCGAATAATACGGGTAATCATAGTATGCGTTTTTCCGCTACCTGCAGATGCAGAAACTAACAAGTCACCGTTAGAATGGTCTACTACTTCTTGTTGTTTTTTAGTTAGTGCCATCTTTATCCCCCTTTTTGCTTTCTATTTTTCTATAATTATATTCCGTGTTATCGCAAAAAGCCTTGTAAGCACAACTCTCACAAGTTTTTTCGCCAAACGGCGTTGCCTTAATATAGCCGGAATTTAATAATTCAACCGCTTGGTCACACATAGCAACGGCGTAATCCATAAGTTTTTTAATATCATCAACGGGCGTTGCGCAACCTTTAGCAATTGAGCCGTTCTTATTTATTTTAACGGGCACTATTTTACTGCTTGCGTTTGCAATTATATTTTTATCCATGGTAACCAAAGCGTCTATATTATCACTCGTTTTGCCTACCGAAAGGTGTTTAAGCTTTTCGCTTTCTTTTTGATATTTATCGTTAATAGGCGCGTAATACAAACCTGCAAGTTGCTTACCTTCTTTACTAAGCACTCTATCAACCGCCGCCCCGTACAAATACAGTTGCAATTTAACGCCTGCAAAAAGCATATCTTCCGCTGCGCTTGCGCTACCAGTTTTGTAATCTATTACTCTATAAAACCCTTCGTTATAGTCAACCCTATCTATTTTACCCGTAAGCCTTACTTTGCCACCGTTAAGTTTTATCGCAGGGAATTTATCCCCGTTTGCGCCAAAATGCGCTTCGGTTATTGATTGCTTATCAAAAGCAGAATCTTCAATGGCTTTATAAGTCTTGTAGCAATACTTTTTACACTCGTCAAGCACGCCTTCTAATACGGTCATAGTTTGCTTGTCGTTAAGAAAACGATTAAACGCAGGGTCTAAAAGAACGCCGTCTTTAACTTTTTCAAACAAGTCGTTTGAACTTTGCTCGTCGCTTACTTCTTTAAGATTGCTAACGAACCCTTCAAGAATATCGTGCATTATATTTCCTATAGAAAGGCTATCCACTTGACCTTGGTCTTTTTCCTTTACGTTCAAGGCGTACGACACGAACGCCTTATAAGGACAATTATAATAATTTTCTATGTACGTAGGCGAAATTTTGCCGTCAACGATATCATTAAACGTTCCGTTCAATCTCTCTTTAACCTGCCTTTCAGCACGGTCTAAAATAGCCTTTACGTACCACTCGCCAACGGCGTTATGATACGCAGTAGCCATAGAAAAATCGTCTATTTCGCTCTCTACGAATTCGGTAACTTGCTTTGAAAAAGTTTTAAGCCCTTGTTCTTTGGTTAAATAGCCAAAATATTCGGGGAAAGGCTTAAAATTGCCATTTCCAACCACTTTCTCAATATAGGTTATAACTTGGCTACGCGAACTCTTTTTGCCGTCTATTTGCGCAAAGGGATAGCTTACGTAAAGTCTTTCGCTAAAGGCTGATAGAGCCATTACTAAATTTTCCCTAATTCTTTTATTGACTATTCTTATTTTAGGTTCAACTAGCACTTTTACGTTTTCAAGTTCGCTTATGTCAGCATCAGTTAAAATAGATACGTCTGCCTTGGTGTCGGGCACGGCTGAAGTTAACCCAACGGCAAATAAATACCTTGCTTTTGCAAGCGCAGTTTGTTTATAATTACCCACAAAAACGGCGTCGTTATACTGTGGTATAATAGTGAGCGTCAACGCAGATATACCACTTAAAAACACGTTTTTATATTCAATTAACGAAAGGCTTGAAAGGTCAAGCATTCCTTCCATTTGTTTAAGCACGTCAATTACGGCAGTATACACTCTGTCGTTTACGGCGCTCTCTTCTTCCTTGCCTGCTTGCTTTAACGCTACTGAAAATTCTTCAATACTTTCGTTGGCTTTTAAGTCGCTTAAAAGTCTTTCTACGTTAAAATTATCAAACAACTTAAGCAGTTTAATTCTAAACTGTTCAAAGTCTTCTAAATTTGGCGATTGAGCGTTAAACGGCCTTTTTATCGCACCGTAATTTATATTGTTTTTAAGCAAGTAATTTTCAAACTCGTCTACAAAATCTTTATCTTTGCAAACTAACGGGTTTTTGAAAAAATTCGTAAGCGCTCCCCTTTCAAAATTTTTTCTTAACACGTCAACGTAAGAAAGTATAAGGGTAATTAACGGGTGCGTATCCGCACGTTTTTGCTCGTCAATATAATACGGGATATCTAACGAATGAAAAACGCTTTCTATTATTGCGCTATACTGCGAGCCGTTTGGCACGGCAATAGTAACGTCGCGGTAGCGAATTTTTCCGTCAAGTACGTCGCGTTTAATAACTTCGCCCACCCTTTCAATTTCTTTATAAGGACTTTCAAATTCGCCGTAATAAACTTGCTCGTTAGCTTTATCAAGCAAGCCTTCTTTAGCCTTATAAAAGGGATTTAATAAACCGTCAACTATAT
>JAZSJY010000077.1:0-4434 GCA_045534565.1 Christensenellaceae bacterium
ACAAACATAGAAATTATTAAAACGAGTAAAATATAAACTACGCCCAACACAATATATGGAATAACGACTTCATAATTTTGATTAGCATAAGCAATATTTTTTAATGCATTATACAAATCAACCACCGTAATAAAACTTAAAACCGAAGTTTCTTTAATTAAAGTAATAAATTCATTTCCAAGAGTAGGAAGTATGTTTTTTATTGCTTGAGGAATTACTATTTTTATCATTGTAGTTCCGTAACTGAGCCCCATTGCCCTGCCTGCTTCCATTTGCCCTATGTCAACTGAATTTATTCCACCGCGCATAATTTCAGAAACGTATGCGCCTGAATTAAGTCCAAAAATGAGCACACCCACAGTTTCAGGGTCTACACCTGTAATACCCATCATAGGTAAAAGCACGTAATATGCCAAAAGCAACTGCACCATTATCGGCGTACCACGGAAAAAAGCAGTATAAACTGCACATATTTTATCCAACACTTTAAGTGGCCACTTGTACTTTGGCGCAACTTTAATTGCAGCAATAAGCGTCCCGATAACAATACCTATCAGCAAGCCTAAAACGGCAATTTTCACGGTAATCCAAAGCCCGTTACCGAGCATTTTCATAAATTTATTGTCGTAATTATTATAAGATATTTTACTAATAAAAATATCCCATTTTAATGCCCAATTCATAGTTTCTCCTAAAAAGACTAATTCCCGCAATATAATATTGCGGGAAATTTTACAAAAGTCGTTTCAAATAAATTAGTTGTTATATGATTTTACAATTGCAGCCGCAGGTGCATTATCTACGATAACAGCATAAATATTGCCGTTTATTACGTCAAACGCAGCAAGCGCAGCATTATCATAACCTTTACCTTCAATATTTTCAAATCCTGCAACGTAGTCAACGGAAGTAGTACCATTTTGATAGCCGATTTTCTTTCCTTCAAGTGTAGAAAGCAATTCTTCAACGGCTTCTTTCGTTGTGCAAGCGTCAAAATCCGTATTATCAGCTTTTACAATAATGTTTAACGATGCATTATAATATTTAGTAGTGAAAAGATAACCAGCTCTGTCTTCCGTTACGGTCATACCTGCCATACCTATGTCTGCATAACCAGCGTCAAGTGCAGGAAGAATTGCGTCAAAATCAATATTTTTAATAATGAGTTCAAGATCATGCTTTTCTGCATAACCAGCAGCAATTTCCATATCTACACCGTAAATTTTACCGTTTTCAATATATTCAAACGGAGAAAAAGGACAGTTAGTTGCAACGACAAATTTACCTTCGCCAGTAACGCCTGTTTCGTTAGAACTAGTGCCGTCGCCTACGTAATCATAGCCATTTTTCGTGCCTTCGTTTTCAAAATATTTTGCCATTATCGCATCAAACGTGCCATCTGCTTTAATTTCTGCAAGATATTCATTAAAACTGGTTTGAAGTGCAGTGTTATCAATCTTCATTGCAAAAGCATATTCTTCTTCAGTAAGTGCAATGTTAATTAATTTAACTTGTTGCTTGTTTTCATCACCGCAAGCGGTAAGACCAAAAACACAGGTTACAGCCAAAATAGCAGTAACTAAAAGGGTTAAAAACTTTTTCATAATATCTCCTTTTTAATTGCATTATTGCAATCTTTTATTTAAGTGAATAAATTATACGATTAAAGACGCTTTTTGTCAAATAAAAATGAATAAAATTTTGTTTATAGTAAAATTTTTATTGTATTTTTGAATAAAACAGTGCATAAACACAAATTTATTCATTTAACAAAATTTTTTGTTGCAACATAAATATAAACATGAAAACAAAAATCTATGAAGTTGAAAAGGCTATAAATTATGCAAAAAAGTGGGCTTACGGAAGAAACCCACTTTATTATAATTTTGATTCTTTGGGTGGCGATTGCACCAACTTTGTTTCGCAATGTATATACGCTGGTTGTAAAACAATGAATTATCAACCTAACGGATGGTATTACACTTCATTAAACAACCGTTCGCCTGCTTGGGCAGGTGTTGAGTTTTTGTATAATTTTCTAATCAACAACAAAGGCGAAGGACCCACAGGCACTATCGTTAATAAGGAAAATATATCTTTGGGCGATATAGTTCAGTTAGGCAATTCAACAAACAACTTCTACCACGCTTGTTTAGTTACAGGTTTATATTTTGACGATATTTTATTAACTTGCCATACCAACGACTTTTTTAATAGACCATTATCCACTTACGTCTACGAAAAAGTTAGATTTATTCATATCGGGCAAATAAACTACGTGTAATATTACTTTGCGTCGTTTATATATAAAATCCCTAAACAGTCTTCACCACAATGGCTAGTAATAGTTGCACCTGCACGTGTTTCATATATGTTTTTGTAGCCTTTTTCTTTTAGCATTGCCCTTGCAATATCAACAATTTCAGCATCGGCTGTTGTATAAGTAATAAACGCTTTTGAAAGGTCTGGCGTATTAAATTGCTCTAAAACGTCTTGACAATAATTTTTTACTACGTGCGCAAAGTTTCCCTTGTATTTCTTACCAGGAATCATTTTGCCGTCTTTAAGTAAAATTTGTGGACGAATTTTTAATAAATTAGCAGCAAAAAGCGTCAAACCACTACACCTACCACCTTTATGCATATAGTCAAGTCTTTTTAATTCAAAACTTGCTTGAACTTTTTCAACTCTATTTACGCACTTTTCATATACGTCTTTTGCTGATAAACCTTCATCAACTAATTCTCTTGCGTATATTGCTAAAAGAGCAATGCCCGTAGATAGCGACTTTGTATCAACTATAAAAACGTTCTTAAAATTCTTTGCAGCGTTTTTTGCATTGTTACAAGTTGCACTTAATTCTGAAGATAAAGAAAAATGGATTATTGCATCGTATTCTTTATGCAATTTTGTAAAATACTCGTTAAACTGATATTCGTTAACAGCACTCGTTTTAGGCAATATTCCCGTTTTATTTACGAAAGAAATAATTTCATCAGTCGTTATTTCCCCGTCCAATCCACCTTTGTCCCCTAGTTGAATGTTAAAAGGAATAATGTTGATATTAAATTTTTCAATAAGTTCTTTAGATAAGTCAATAGTTGATTCTGCAGAAATAGCAATTTTCATTTTTGTCACCTCTAATTTTTTTGCATATCCATATTATACCTGTACGAAAATTTAATCAACCTACTTTTGCGTCTTATAAGTCCACATGTATTTTTCAGCCTGTAGAACGACATTTTTCGCGCTCTACTGCCAGTAGAATATCAAATTTATAATAAAAATAGTTGATTTTTCAACAATTATATGATATTCTATTCGTATGGAAATCAGAGATAATTTAGCAAAAAATCTTGCAACGTATAGAAAAAATGCAAACATAACGCAATTAGAACTTGCTGAAAAATTAAACTATTCAGATAAAGCAGTATCTAAATGGGAACGTGGCGAAAGCATGCCCGATATAACGGTGTTAAAACAATTAGCAGACCTTTACGGTGTAACTGTTGACACCTTAATTTCGCCACCAAAAGAAAAGCCAGTAAAGACGTATAAGAACATAACTAAAAAACGTGCAATAATAGGTTTATCAGCAACGGGGTTTGTTTGGTTAGTTGCCATTTGTGGTTTTGTTTTTATTGACACCTTTTTCCCTGTTATTCAAAAAACTTGGATGTCTTTTATTTACGCCATACCAATCACCTGCGTAGTGTTATTTATATTAACTTGCGTTTGGGGAAAATCTTTACCAAACATGCTTCTCGTTTCAATTTTTATTTGGACGACTATTTTAGCGATATTTCTTACAATTAACTTTGCAACAAATTCTTCTCACGAGAAATTATGGCAGATTTTCCTTATAGGGATACCTTTACAAGCATTAACGCTTTTCGGGTTTTTATATAAAAAAACTAAATAAATCATTTATAAGTAAAAGAGTTAGGCAGTTTTTGCCCTAACTCTTTTTTAAAAAATACATATTACAAATTAAAATTTTTTACTAAATTTATATTTATTTGCAACAATTTTATAATTTATGTGCTATACTTAAAATATAAAGGAAAAACGACTCTAGTTACTAGTGATGTTAATAATGATTTAATTGACGCTTATTGTAATGTTTACGGAAACAAAAACGATGTTGATGTTCTTATAACGTCTTATTATTCTACTAATGAAGCAAAATATGCTGTATCTCGTTCCGATTTAAGAGGAACGAATTTCCTTGAAAAAAATTAGTTTAGTAGAAGGTGATTATTCAATCTTAGTTCCAGTTGAAGATATTGATGGTATTAGCGAACTAGTTAAAGAGTTAAACGACACAGGCGCGGGGTATTATACAATAAATGACTATTTCACAATTACAGCTAAAGTTAATGCAAACGGTGTTTTAGCCGTAACTGCTGAATAAAAAAATAAAACCTAAGTCGG
>JAZSJY010000047.1:0-13438 GCA_045534565.1 Christensenellaceae bacterium
CCACTAAACTACACCCGCGCAAGCACATTATTACCATATTCTATAACTTCAACGTTATATAGTATATCACAAAAGATATAGAAAAGTAAACGTATTTTTTAAAATTATATTGATAATTTCAAAAATGTATGATATAATCACACTAATACATAAATAGGAGATTAATTATGGCTTTATTTTTACGCATTTTAGAATGGGCTGACGATAGCAAAAACACTTTAGTTTACAAACTCCCCTTAAAAAAAGGTGGCAACGAAATCAACCACAAGAGTAAACTTATCGTTCGGGAATCACAAACGGCTATTTTTGTTCATAAAGGTCAAATTTGCGACGTATTCACACCCGGAACTTACGAACTAAACACGGACATCTTCCCCATACTTTCTAAACTTGCAGGTTGGAAATATGGCTTCCAATCCCCCATAAAAGTTGACGTCTATTTTGTAAACACAAAACAATTTACTGCAAACAAATGGGGAACTGCAAATCCTATTTTAATGCGCGACACTGAATTTGGCGCTATTAGAGTTAAAGGATTTGGCTCTTATGCTTTTAGGGTTGATGACGCAGGCGTGTTCTTAAAAGAACTTTTCGGCACAAATTCAACTTTTCAAACGGAAGATATTACCGACTGGCTAAAAACAATGTTGATTTCAGCGTTGACCGACGCGCTTGCCGAAAGTAAAATTTCTGCGCTTGACCTTGCCTCAAACACTTTAGAGTTTAACCAAGCAGTAAAAGAAAGTATTCAACATAAATTCCAAGAAATAGGTTTGTTGTTAACTAATTTATTCATAGAAAACATGTCGGTCCCCGAAGAAGTTGAAAAAGCAATTGACGAGCGTAGTAAACTCGGTATTTTGGGCGACAAGACCGACGTTATGATGAAAATTGCCGCAGCGGAATCAATGAAGAACGCCTCAAAAAACCAAGGTGCTGGCGGTGCTTTTATGGGCGCGGGCGTTGGTATAGGCGCTGGTGTTGGTGTAGGTAGTTTATTTACAGAAGCGCTTAAAAGTTCTAACAATAAAGAAGAACCTAAAAAATCTACTAAAACTTGCCCCACTTGTAACGCAACCATTTCTTCAACGGCAAAATTTTGTTCAGAATGCGGAACTAAAATCCCACAAAAGAAATTTTGCTCGCAATGTGGTGCAGAAATTTCTACTAACGCAAAATTCTGCCCCGAATGTGGAAACAAAATATAAAAATAAAAACACGGTTTTTACCGTGTTTTCTTTTTAAATAACTCCATAAAAGAGTATTCCTAACCCTGCCGATATAACGATCAGTATAATGGGCGATATTGTTTTTTTACGCCACAATTTATACCCGAAATGTGCAACGGCAACTACCGCAAAAATAACCAGTGCCTTCCAATCAAAACTAAACCCAGCACCAAATTCTTCAATTGAAAATATTACCGACAAAATCATTTTTATTGCCGTACCTAAAATTAGCGCGACAACTATAGGACGAAGACTTTCCAAAACAGCCTTCACACCTTTATATTTAAGCAAGCCTTTTATCACGCTTACTACAATCAAAATGATTACAAAGGACGGCAAAACAACGCCAGAAGTTGCGCAAAATGCACCAAGTAGCGCCCCCCAAATTCCGCCTTGCGCATAGCCTTCGGTTGCACCTATAAAAGTTGCCATGTTTATTGCTATAGGACCAGGGGTGCTCTCTGCAACTGCTATAAAGTTAAGGACTTCTGCCGCGGTCATCCACCCGTGCGCAACGACTTCATCAGTTACTAGCGGAATCATTGCGTATCCACCGCCGAAAGACACAGAGCCTATTTTTAAGAACGTTAAGAACAAATCAAGGTAAAGTGGCATATTACTCTTCCCCCTTATTTTGTTCTTCTTTTTCTATTTTCTTTTTATTAGATTTTTCTTTAATATAAGAAATCAAATAAACGACTATCCCTACAAAAGCGCCTATTAGTATATAGAAAACTGATGAAAATTTAATTGAGAATAAAGAAAACGCTATTAAGCACCCTGCCGTAAGACAAATTAAAATTATATTCAACGGAGTTTTTTTTACGTGCTTTAACATTTTAATACCTGCAGATAAAATAAGGAAGGCAACACACGCTTGTATACCACGGAAAGCATATTGAACGTACGTTAGTGACATAAATTTATCAAAAACTAACGAGATAGCAAAAATAATTATAAATGAAGGTAAAACCACACCTAAAGTAGCAAAAACAGAACCGAACACCCCTGCTATTTTATATCCTATGTAGGTAGCGCTATTTATTGCTAACGGCCCTGGTGTGCTTTCTGCAATGGCTATCACGTCTAAAAACTCTTCGTGAGAAATCCATTTTTTCTTTTCAACTAAATCACGCTCAATAATGGCTATCATGGCGTATCCACCCCCGAAGGTAAATAAACCTATTTTAAACATAGCCCAAAATAGAGCAAGAATGGTTTTAAACTTCTTCATACTTTCCTTGTTGACAATTATTTTTTATATTATACTACCAAGGTTTATTTTTTGCAACCTTTTAATATCTTTTTACTTGAAATTAAACATTTTAGGTGTTATAATATTAAAAAAATTAAAGGATATTTTTTATGAAAATTAAAGGTGCAATTTTTGATATGGACGGCACACTAGTTGACTCGCTTCACTTTTGGGGAATTTTTTGGAATACGTTAGGAAAAACCTTTCTAAACGACCAAAACTTTCTACCTCCCGAAGAATTAAACAAGAAAGTTCGTACTATGGTTTTTTCAAAATCAGCTATATTGGTCAATGAATATTATCATTTTTTTAAAACAAACCAAGAATTTTCAAATTACACAAACGACTTTGTTATATCCTTTTATAAAAGCGTTAAACCAAAAAATGGCGCTATTAAACTTTTGCAATTCCTTAAAAATAAGGGTATACAAATTTATCTTGCCTCTGCAACAGATAAAAACCTTTTAATTCATGCGCTTGAAGCTTGCAAGTTAACTGAATTTATTGATGGAATTTTTTCTTGTGGTGATATAGGCGTTGGAAAGGATAAGCCTGATATTTACTACAAAGTAAGCGACGCTATGGATTTGCAACCAAACGAAATCTGCGTCTTTGAAGATGCACACGTAGCAATTGAAACGGCAAAAAAAGCTGGGTTTAACACAGTTGGTGTGTTTGACAAGCATAATTTTTGCCAAGAAAGAGTAATAAATTCTTCTGATTACTATATTGACGAATTACACGATTTAAGCGACGTAATTAACATTATTGAATAAATAAAACCCCGAAATAATTCGGGGTTTTATTTATAAAAGCAAAGCCCCGCTAATTCGCGGGGCTTTGAAAGGGTTAATAAATTGCTTAATTAAGCAACTTGAGGATGGAGTCTTTGTTGTTTCATTTCCAAAAGCCTTTGCTCTTCTCTTTCACGATATTGCTTTATAGAATTATCAAGTTCTGCTTTAACCGCTGTTAAACCTTCTGCTAATTCTTTTTTGCTTTCTATAAGTTCTCTTTCGCTATCTGAAAGATTTGCTTCAATTTCTGCTAAAACTTTATTTGCTTTTTCTTCCATTTTATCTGCGTATGCAATTAATTCTTCACACGTCAAACCGTCTTCTGCCATTGCTTCTATTTCCTCTTCAACAACATCAAACTCAGCAATCAACGCATTGATTTCTTGTTGCATTACTTCTTTAATTGAATCTGGAATTCCAGGAATTAAAAAGCATTTTTCTTGTACTTCTTCCATAATATCATCTATATCTAAAAGAAGGTCGTCAATATCGTCTTCATAAACGGCAACCGCTATTTTAACTTGCTCTTTAACACCTAATTCAATTTGATCTAAAATAGCATCTATTTGCGTTTTCACCTGTTCAGCATCAGTTCCTTCAGGAAGATTTTTGAAAAGTTTATCAACGTATATGTATACGCTATCTAAAGTAACTTTACCTTCTTGATTTTGCAAAAGCGTTACGTCTTCAATATCAAGCGCAGTCATTATTTCCTGAACGGTCGTCGCTGGAAGTTCGTAAGAACTAGCATTTTCAGCAAAAGATATTGCCTTTGCAACGCCTTTCAACATTCTTGCAGTAAATTTATATCCAGCGTAACGTGCACCTTGCACGTCTGCAACGTTTATATACAACAAATCTAGAACTTGACCTAAAGCCCTTTCATAAACTATTTTCGCCTCGGCTTCTGCTTTCTTAAAAGCGTCTGTTGCATAGTCCTTAGCCTTTTCGTGCCCTTTAGATATGCATTCAACAAGTTCATCTAATGGAAGTTCTATAGCTGCTTCTATAGTTATTTCACCCGTTTCACTTGCAGAAAGAGCAAGGCGGAATTTTTCTAAAGTAAGATTTTGTATAAGTTGGTTATCAGGGTTTTCAGCCTTAAACTGTTCAAACTTACGAACAAGCGAATATACGCCTTTACCTTCAGTTTTTACTTGTATGCCAACCTTATCAGCGCTTGCAACTACTTTTGCGTTTACCTTACTTAAAATTGCTTGTGCTTTTTCTTCGTTAGCAGACGATACTGAAGTGTCTACCACTTTATTTTCTTCTGAAATATATCCCATTTGAACTGCTAAATCGGTTATGATTTCAATTGCCTTTTCTACGTCTGCACCGACAATCTCGGTTTCCCCGTATAGAAGAACTTTACCATCTTCATTCGTGCCACAAACGCTTATTACCTTATCGTTTTGGTCAAGGGTAAGTTCAATTGATGGATTTATATCCAAACTTACGTAAGAAGTTGCCTTTGCCGTTTGGTCTTCAGGGTTACCACAACCTACCATCGGAATAGCCATTATTACAACTAAAGATAGGCTTAAAAAAGTTGTTATTAGTTTTTTCATAAAAAACCTCCGTTTTATTCGTTCACATATTAAACGAATTAAGCGGAGGTTTTATTGCATTGACATTAAAAATTTTTTAATCTTTTTAAGAAGAAGGAAGTTTATCTTTTCTTGCGTCAAAATAATCGTTTAGCGAGCCGTTTTGTTTTATACTGTCTAAATGCTTTTCGTTCTCATCTTTATCTACGGGTTTTCTTTCTTGTTCGTACGAAAGACGATTTTCATTCTCTAAAGTTTGCCTTGCACATTTATAACTTTTAGAAAGTTTCATTAAATATTCTTCAGCAGAATTAGGTGAACTTACAAGGTCTAATATCAAATCGCTATCAATGTCAAAATCATTCAGTAATAATATAAAAGCATCTATAATAGATAATTTTTGTTCAAAATCGCTGATAAAAGCGCGAATTTCTTCAAAGTTTAAACTTGAATATTTTTCGTTTAAAACTATTAGTTGATATTGCTTTTCTATATTCTCACCGAAAGTTTTTTGATATTCAGCAAGCATTAATTCCATTTGAGCGCAAAGCCCTTTAAGTTCTTCTGACACCGTAAAAAGTTCACTTTCAAGAACGAATTCTTTCAAAAACCAGTAATCGTCATACAAGATTATAAAATCTTCTTCATTTTTACACTGCTCGGCTATTTTTTTATTTTGTTCTTCTATTAAAGAAAGTTTTTCTCTTTTTTGTTCGGCAATGTTTACCAAACTTTCAATATACGACTTAACGTTCCCTAAAATTACCGTTTGAAAATATTCTTGGTTTATTTCATCTTGATTTTTATCATTTAATGACCTTTCAATAAATAATAATGGTAATTTTTTAACATCTTCAGCGTCTACTTTTTCTGCGCCGACAATTTTTGAAAAATCTTCTTCCGTTACGTAATTAGAAAAAACTACTGATTTAACGCCTTTTGAAAGCAAGTATTCTTCAACTTTATCAACCACCCCGTCTAGAGTCAATTTTTCATCCGCCGTACTTACCCTTACCGCTGCATCTTCTTCCAAATTGATAAAACCATATTTTGCAGAATAATCAACGAAAAGTTCTACTGCTTGACTCATAGGTTTACCAACCATTTGATTAACACAGTCGTCGTTAGAAATTATTATATCTGCATCAGAGTTAGCCGATTTTACCGAAACAACTTTGCCGTTATTATCAACAACAAAAACCGCTGACGGATTTATTTCTACTGAAAAAGTACTATAAGTTAGGTTTGTAGGCGGAGGATTTAGCACATTCATACCAACCACTACTGATAAAATTATCGCAGCAACTGCGGTTAGCGCACTTAAAGATATCCACCATTTACGGTGATTTTTAGATTTAAGAACAACCGTACTGCCGTTAGTTTCACTTTCTACCGATAAAACGTTTTGATCTAAAGTTGGGATTTGCATATCCAACTCTTTTTTCCATTTTCTTTTCCAAGACGCCATATTAAACCTCCTTTAACGCATGGCGAAGTTTCTCTACCGAGCGTTTATATTTAGATGTTACCGTGCCCAACGGTACGTTTAATTGTTTAGCAATTTCCCTATGTTTATATCCCCACAAGACGTGTAATGCAACAATTCTCTGCTCTTCTTCTGTAAGAACTCGTTGCATTGCATCAGTTACGCAAAAATCACGCTGATCTACGGACATCTTTTCCAAAATCTCACTACTACTTTCTCTACTTGATTTTTTAATCTCACTTAGCGCGTGATTTTTTGCAACTTGTAAAAGCCACGCTCTTCCGTTTGTGCCTGCCTTAAAATGCCCTGCACTTTTTCTCACTTTTAAGTAAACTGTTTGCATAGTGTCCTCTGTATCGGCTCTATTATGTAAATACGTATATAGAAAGGCGTAAACTCCGCGTGCGGTTTTTTTATATAATTGTGCAAACGCTACGTTATCACCTTGCGCAATGCGCACAAGAAGTTCGCCTACTTCAACTCCTTTCATTTTATCCTCCACTGCCCTCTACTATTAAACTTACTTAAACAGGTTTTTATTGCATTACTTTTTATATTTTAATGCAAAATTAAAAATAAATCAAATAAAAAAAGATTCACCATTGGTAAACCTTTTTTTACAAGTAATATTAAAAGAAGATTTTTTCAAGTTCTTCTTTGCTTTTTATTCCACTTACGGAATCTTTTTCAGATAAGCAACTTATTGCAACTAGATTTGCAAATTCTAAAGTTCGCGCGTCGGTGTATCCGTTATACAAAGCGTATAAACTTCCTGCACAAAAAGCGTCGCCAGCCCCTACGCTACCTTTTATAAACCCTTTGGGTATTTTTTTTGATTTAACCGACGTAAATTCACCGCTTGAAGAAAGTAAATAACCACATTCAGGACAATGAACTATAACTTTTTCTTTAACCCCCAAATCTATAAGTTTTTGCATAATAGGCTTGACGTTTTCTTCAATAAGAACGCCACAGTCATCTCTAACGGGAATATTAGCAATTGAACTTGCTTCTATTTCGTTGATTATTGCATAGTTGCAATACTTCAATGCTGAAGAGGCAATCTTAAAAAAATCACCACTACTT
Organism: Christensenellaceae bacterium; assembly: GCA_045534565.1. GTDB lineage: Bacteria > Bacillota > Clostridia > Christensenellales > Borkfalkiaceae > UBA1259. Next base: position 7,404 of record JAZSJY010000047.1, read on the forward strand.
TCACTTACAAGATCAATAGACGTTTTTATGCCCTTTTTTTGAACGGATTTCAAAAATTCAGCCATTGCAGTATTTCCGTTTTCATTCAATTTATCAAACGAATCCAAAAGCATAACGTAACCGGCATGTAAAATTTTACAATCAAGATTATCTACGTTAATATCTGCAGGACAAAATTCTTTATTTGCACCACGGTTATGAAAAAAAGTTCTTTCCCCCGTGCCTACAACCGTAATTACGTCTGAATAACTCGTGGGCGCTGTTTCACTTATCTTTACGCCACTTAAGTCTATTCCAACTTTTTTCATTTCGTTAAGCACGTATTCACCTTTAGAGTCTTTGCCTACTTTACCAAAAGCATAAACGTCTATATTAGAATCTACTTTTTTGATATCTATAGCTGTGTTACACACGCATCCACCAACGGCAAGACTTTCTTCGGTTATAGTTGCAAGCATTCCCTTTTCTGGAAAAGATTGAACCATTTTTACATTATCAGTTAAAATAGTGCCTACTATTGCTATTCCTTTAGCCATATTACACCTTTATTTCTTTGTTATTATATTTTTCAGTATAAGTTAAAACTTCGCCTATTGTTTTACCTTCTGCAATCAAATTGTAGATATCTGTGATAAGGTCAACGTATTTTCCTTTGTATTCAGAATATTTTTCAAGAGTCTTTGCTACGCCATTTTCTTTTGCAAAAGCACAAAGTTCTACGCTACTTTCATCTGCTTTAGGCTCAAAAAACATACTAGCAGCAATGCCTATACAAATATAATTCGCATCAAGCCCGTGTTTTTCAGCTAGTTTTAATGCTCCAACTAGTCTATCGTTACCACCAAGTTTGCGTTTAGTATCTTTCCCCACTCTTTCAACGGTGTCTTCAAGTGCAACGTTGGTAAACCTATATAACAAATTGTCTGCGTGTGATAAAAGGCTGTTGATTTCAACTTTATTTTCAACCGAAAGTGCTAAAGCAGATTGCAACAAAGCCTTTATCGCAACGAACCTAATATCAAAATCTTGCATGGTTTCATAAATATAAGTTTTACCTTTTAGGTAACCTAAATATGCTGAAAGGGCATGACTCATATTATGCATAAAAAGTTTTCTTTGAATAAATAGGTTGAACGGCGTATACGGATAAAGATTTCTAACGTCTGGGATTTCTCCCTTAAAAGCATCTTTATCTACGGGAAGAATATTATAAGGCTCAACACAAACCTTTAACGGGTTCCCCGCCTTTTTTTCTTCACTCATAACGGGAACCATTCTGCCTATACTTGCCTCAACAAACCCAACGTTATTATCAACGTAATCTGCTAATTCAGGAATTTCTTTTTTAACAAGCCCTTTCAAGAATTCATCTGCGCCGATTAAATTTTCACAAATGATAATATTTAACGGCTTAGTATTAGTTTGAGCACGTTTCTTGATTCCTAAAGCAATGGGCTTTGCAATAAATTTTAACACGTTCACGCCTATTGCCGTAGCCATAATATCGCAAGAACAAATTTCATCTGAAACCAAATCAACGTTTTTGCCATCAATGCCGTAAACGTTTTTGACTATTTTAACTTCTTCGCCGTCGTTACTCACAACGATTACAGGGTATTCGTTGTCTTGATTAAGTCTTGATATAACTTCTTGATTTATATCAACGAAACCAACCTTGTAACCACTATCGCTAAACGTTTGTCCTATAAAACCACGGCCGATATTTCCTGCGCCGTACATTATAAATTTCTTCATGATTAGTTCCTTAAAAATTAATTCATATCAGGGGTTAATGGTCCTGCAAGCTCTTTAAGGAAGAAAAGTCTACCTGGAATAGTTGGAATAAACGAAGAAGTTACCCATCTACATTTACCGTAACGAAGGGTCATCCACAAACTCATACCTTGCCATTGCATACCACGATTAAAAGTACCGTCCGCACCACCGATTGCGTAATCTGCTTGGAACATAAGCGCTGGACCAACGGTGTTAGCGCGACAAGGAACGAGCGACGTCCTTGACTTAAACGAAGTAATTGCATTTTGTTCAATAGTGAGAGGATGAAGTTTTGCGCCGATTCTGTACGGTTGAGCCATCCATTCCTCGTCAGTTTTGAACTCTGAACCAAATTGTGGCTCCCAGAAAGCAATGTGGCACATTCTGCCGATACCGTAAACGAGAACAAGTTTTGCGCCTTCTTTCTTAAGTTGAGCTATCTTTTCCGGATAAGTAGGAAGATTGTCCTTCGTAGCAAAATTTCTATGATCTTTTGGAACGGTCAATTCGCCAAGCGGGTTATAAAAAGCATTTTCCATAGCGTTTTGAAAAGACGCTTCGCCCGTAATGGTGTTACCTTCTGCGTCAGCCCATTCATCCATATTAAAACACCAAACGTTTTTACAACTCACGTTCCATTCTTTAAGGAAATACACTGCCCATTTATACATTCCCATAGGACCTACGGGTAGAATAAATGCAAGTTTTTCACCATTTTCATTTGCTTTTTTTATAGTGTTTGCAATTTCGTGCCCCATTTTTACGTCAAATTCGCCAAGACTATCACACATAATCGGGTTAAAATCTTTATGCCAAAAGTCTTGCCTTTCAGTTACCGTTTCGGGTGCGTTTGAACAGCACTCGTCTATTTTCTTAAAATCCCAGCCTTCAGGATAGAAACCTTCTAATAAACTGCCTTTTACCGTTGAATTAAAATCCATTTTTATATCTCCTTATTTGTTTTTATATATTTTATCTATAATTTGTTGCACTTGAACGGCGCGTTCGGTGTAAAAATAATCGGGTTTACCACTTTTTACAGTTTGAATAAAGTTTTGTATTTGTTTAAGATAAATATCACCTTCTTCACCCAAATATTCAGTTGGTTCGTTGGTTACGCGATTTTGGTTCGCGTCGTATTCGCCTTGTGGTGAATATAAGTGTTTTAACACGCCTTTTTCTTCTTGCGCAAGAGTATTCGTACAAATTATATATCCTTTATCCCCATAAAGTTCAAGTTTGCTTTCAGACGCAGTATCAGGAATATTAAAATTAACGTCAACGTGCCCAAGAACACCGCTTTTCGTCTTAAAAATAATCACGCCACCGTCTTCAACTTCGTAATTAAACGTACGAGTTGAATAAAAGGCTTTTACTTCAACTATTTCTTCATCAAGAATATCTTCAATCAACTCAATGCAATGTACGCCTAAATCCATTATAGCGCCACCACCACCCAAACTTTTATTTTGACGCCAAGCACCTTTAATATCGGGATACCAGCATGAAAATTGTGCCCTTACGTCGTTTACTTTACCTATTCCACCGTCGGCAACGATTTGTTTTGCTTTTACGTGTAAGTTATGATACTTCATCATATACCCCACGGTAAGTTGTTTATTTGCTTTTTTGAAAGCCGATAGAAGTTTTTTACCGTCTTTCGCGTTTAATGCAATCGGTTTTTCAATAAAAGTATGCTTGCCGTATTTTAACGCAAGACTCGCTTGCTTGAAATGGCAACTTACAGGCGTGCCTATATAAACTGCGTCACACTCAACTTCTTTAAGCATTTGTTCTTCATCAGTATAAAACGGTACGCCGTACTTTTCGCCGATTGATTTAGCGACACTTTCGGTCCTGTCCATCACGGCAGATATAATGCTCTGCTCATCTTTCAATATTGCAGGAATAGTGCGCCTATCAGCAATACCACCTGCGCCTATTATACACCACTTCATTCTATCCACCTATGGTAAAAGTTTGCTAGTTGTACCTTTTAAGTAAACTTGACATTGACGGAAGCCTTCAGCATATTCCGCACCACATTGATAACCACGATAACGTGAACAAGTTCTTACCATATCGCAAAAATCAATATGGTCATGATCTCTCATCCAAACGATTTGACTTTCGTGACAGTTAAGCATTTTTATTTTCAAATCAATAGTTTCAGTTACGTCAACGTATATCGTTGGATTAAAGTTTACACCAGCAAGAGTATCCATGTAATAAATGGGAACTAACTTTGCGGGAGTGTCGTCTTTTGTCAATCTATGAACGGAAGATTTATAATTTGGCAAAGTTGCCGTAAAACTTGCATCAAAAACTAATTTAGATACTGAAGTATGGTCTGGCATATAGTCGTCAGGATCGTGCGTAATAATTAAATCAGGATTAGCGTAACGAATTACGTCAACCATTTTATCACGCGCTTCTTTATTGTTTTCATAAATTTCAAGGTCGTCAAATCCACCCCAGATAACTTCTATGCCAGCAAGTGAACCTGCTTTTTTTGCTTCGTTAGCGCGCATAACCTTAAGTTCTTCAGGGGGGATTACCACGTGTCCTAAATTACCGCTTGAAGCGTGACATACTATCACAGTATCTCCCCTTTGAACACATTTAGCAAGCGTTCCAGAACAAGCGATTTCAATATCGTCTGGATGTGCGCCTATTGCAAGAATTCTCATAACATACCGCCTATTTTCTTTTTTATTTTATTTTACTACATTTATATTTGAATTACAATGGATAATAATATATAAAAAGAGTAAAATAATATACTTGAATTTTTACGCGTAGTATGTTATACTATAGTTATGAAAAAATATTTTAAGCATAAAATTGAAAACCTACTACTTGTAAACAAAATAGTAACCGTACACTTTTTTAAATTTGATAAAAACTTTAAATTCCCCGAAGAAATGCACGATTTTTGGGAAATAGTTTACGCCGACAAAGAAAACATTAACACTACTTGGGATAAAAAGACTATTCTTTTAGAACAAGGACATATGCTTTTTCACAAGCCAAACGTTTCCCACGCCCTTTCTGCAGATGGAAAAAATCCACCCACCGTTATAATAATTTCTTTCGTTTGCAGGTCTGAAGCAATGCGCTTTTTTGAAGATAAAATAGTTAAGTTAAATAAAAGTCAAGTTAGATATTTATATTCAATAATAGAAGAAGCAAAAAGAACTTTTGATATTCCGTATTCCGACCCTGAAACAAAAAAAATGACTTTGCTTAAAAACCCAACTTTAGGCGGACAGCAACTTATAAAAAACCAACTTGAACTTCTACTTATTGACGTTATGCGCTCATTAACAGAAACTGAATTTGGTAACAAGATTTTTTTAAGCGACAACGAATTTGAAAACAAGTTTGCATCAGACGTTATTAAAATTCTAAACGATAACGTTTACGGAAAAATTACCATAGACGATATCGTTAAAAGCACAAGTTACTCTAAAGCATACGTTTTCCGTCAATTTAAGCTTGCCACGGGAAAAAGTATTATAGATTATTTTACAGAATTGAAAATTAAAAAAGCAAAAGAACTATTGAACGAAAACGAGTTAACTGTAAAAGAAATTTCAGAAAAATTAAGTTTTGACACACCAAATTATTTCACTAAAACTTTTAAGAAAGTTAGTGGATTTACCCCAACGGAATATAAAAAACGCGTATCAAAGTGATACGCGTTTTTTTAGAAAGTTTTTACTATCATTTCCATTAAAGTAAATATTAGAGGCAGAGCGCCAAGCGCTAATATGTAAGACATAAAACACATCTTTGCCCCTTCCGTGCTGTCCATACCGCACGATTCAGGATAAACTACTACGTTCATTCCTACGGGCATTGCCGCTACTATTACTGAAAGGCGATAAACGGTTTTAAAAGTTTCCCCCGATACACCGCATAGATGAACGATATAAAGTATACCACCCACTATAACGGGCAAAACGAGTAATCTTATAAACCCAACTATATACGGCTTTATTGAAGTGAAAAGTTTTAAGAATGGCACGTTTGCTAAAACAGCACCAGTCAACAGCATTGCCATTGCACTTTGGCAGTTACCAGCAACGTTTAATATATCTATAACAAACTTAGGCATCGTTATGGGTAACAATCCTATTATTAAACCAACGATAGTTCCTATAAACGGCGCAGAATACAAAAATTTTAATTTTTGCGCCCACGTCCTTTTTTGCACTACGTCTTCAACACTTTGATGATCCGTTACCTTTGCCGTT
>JAZSJY010000169.1:0-6638 GCA_045534565.1 Christensenellaceae bacterium
GTTTTGGTCAATAAAGAAAAGCATTTTATCACGCTCTTGCTCTTTAGTCAAATCACAAGAGAAAAATTTTACCGTTACGCCGTATTGACTTTCAACGGTTTGCTTTAACGCGTTGAGTTTTTCGTAACTTCTTGCAGTTAAAAATAGGTCTTTACCACGCTTTGCGTACGCCGTTACGAATGCCTTGCCTATTCCACCCGTTGCGCCACTTATAAAGGTATACGCCATTATTTCGTAGTAAGCACTTTACTGCTTACCCCTTTAACCATACCTAATTTGCCCGATAAACTGTTTATAACTTCTTGCGGGGCGTCCATTACTACGCTTATTACGTTTAACCCCTTTTCCCTATAAGGAATTCCCATTCTGCCGATTATGTGTTCGCCAAAATCGTGCAACAATGCGTTTATGCGTTCAACTGCGCTCACGTCGCTTACTATTATTGCTACTACGGCTATCTTCTTTTCCATGCCCTTTCTCCCCAGTTTAATATATTCTAACACAACGAAAAATTTTAAGCAATGTTTTTTAGCAATAAAATTGTCCTTTTTTTATTGCCAACCGAAGTTTTTCTATCGCCTTCTTTTCTATGCGCGACACGTACGAGCGCGATATCTTTAAAAACACGGCGACTTCCCTTTGCGCGTAACTGCGTTCTCCTTTAAGACCGTAACGAAGGCAAAGTATCGTGTATTCTCGCTTGGTGAGTACGCCCTTTATAAACTCTAAAAACTTTTCACTTTCTATTCCCCTATCAACTTGCTTGAAAACGGTATCTTCCTTTTCTGCCAAAAGTTCCATTAAGGTCAATTCGTTGCCGTCCTTATCAGTCCCCACGGGGTCGTACAAAGAAGTATCGTTTTTAAACTTTTTGTTGGCGCGTAGCATCATTAAAATTTCGTTCTCTATACACCTTGCCGTATACGTTGCAAGTCCCGTGCCTTTTTCTAACGAATAGGTGTTTATCGCTTTGATTAAACCTATACTGCCGACTGATATTAAGTCGTCAGTTTCGGCTGATCCCGAATATTTTTTTACCACGTGCGCAACTAACCTTAAATTGTGGGTAATTAACTTTTCTTTCGCACTTTCGTCCCCTTGCATCATTTTTTCCAAACACTCTTTTTCTTCCTTTTCACTTAAAGGCTTTGGAAAGGAATTGCCAGTTAATACACTCCCCGTGAAAAAGGTTATTTTGCCGATTATAAAAGATAAAAATTCTAAAAACATTTCTCCCCCCTTTTTCTATAAAACTATGCCTTTTTTTAGCCGACTATTACAATTAGCAAGTCCTTAAATTTTTTTGTTTTTTTACTACCATATATCGCTCTTTTTAGGGGTATTTATATGTTATAATAGCCGTGGCGTTTGGTAAAATATAAATTTTTAATAAGGGGGTGCTTTAGTTATTATGAGTATCTATCTTTACAAAAAATTCCGTGGCTTTTACGATAGAATGCAAAGGTTTATACAATCTACTAATAAGTAAAAGCGCCTGCCCTTAAAGCAGGTGTATTATGGACTTTATTTTACTGAAAAACTTTTTTGCCGATTACAGTTTACCTATGGTAATCATTGCCGTTATCGTTGGCGTTGGGTGCTTTTTTGCGGATAAATTTCTTAAAAACAAAATCCCGCAATTCGTTCTTCTCGTTGCGCCCTTTGCACTATCAATCGTCTTTTATTTTGCTTACGATATGATTTTCGTGAGCAAGGCGTTCGTTTTTAGTAGCGACGCCCTTATTGCAGGGCTTCTTTGCGGATCGCTTTCCACTATCGTTAAGTCTGCTATTTTTAGAATTTCTAAAGGTAAGCCGTTGCCCGTGAACGCTACCGTACTTTTAATTGAAAACCTTATTTCTGGGTACGTTACCGACGCTTACGCAACTGCCGTTTCTTTAGAAAGTTTAGTTGACGAAGACAAGACTTTAGAAGAACAATGCGACGCCATTGCAAACGTTATTAAAGAAAACGCAAATAAATCTATTGAAGAAGACGAACTTACGGTAATTACCACTTTGATTATTCAGGCAGTTAAAACTCTTAAAGGCAAAAAATAAAGAATTGACGGCGAGTTTTCGCCGTTTTTTCTTTTTTTAAATGGATAAAAATTTTTGCGTTATAAATACTACTTTTATGCAAATTTCAAAAGACCTTAAAACCAACTTTACAGCACTTGAAAAAGCGCTTAAGTCTGAAGATATTTCTTTTTTAGAGTTAAAAATTGCCGATAAAAACGCGCTTTTGGTCTTCGTTAACGATTTAGTAAACAAAGAATCGGTTGGCGAACTTATTTTGCGCCCTTTATCTAACCTTGAACAAGTTAGTGAAGAAAGTTTGTTTGCTTGCTTTTATTCGCCAGAAAAAAAGGCCGTTACCGACCTTAAAGAAGTTATTAACGAAATTCTTTTAGGGAACGCTCTTTTATTTTGCGACGGCGTTGATAAAGGTTTTTCGTTTGGACTTAAATTCTTTGAAAAAAGGGCGATTACCGAACCCCCTACTTCCACCGTTATTAAAGGGCCGAGAGAAGGGTTCGTTGAAAGTTTACCGGTAAACATTAGTTTGATGAGAAGGCGACTTAAAACGCCACACTTAAAGTTTGAAAACGTTACCGTTGGTAAGTATTCAAAAACCCCCGTTTGCCTTTGCTACCTAGACGGAATTGCCGACGTTAGTTTAATTGAAAAATTAAAGAAAAAACTTAACGAAATTAACATTGACGCCGTTCTTGATTCTTCGTATATTTCAAAGTTTTTAAGCAAGAAAAAAATTTCGCTCTTTAAACAAGTTGGCAACACCGAAAAGCCCGATATTTTGGCAGGAAAAATTCTTGAAGGTAGAGTGGCTATCTTCGTTGACGGCTCGCCTATCGCTTTGACCGTTCCTTACCTTTTAATTGAAGATTTCCAAAGCGCTAGCGATTATTACAACTCTTCTTACAGCGCTACTACGGCGAGAGTGATTAGGCTTATTTCAGTTATATTCGCCTTGTTTTTACCCGCTTTTTTCGTTGCGGCCGAATTGTTCCATTTGCAACTTATTCCACTTTCATTTTTACTGACTATCGTAAACAGTATTAAAGGTATTCCCCTTTCCCCAAGTTACGAAATGTTCTTTACGCTTTTGATTTTTGAAATTCTTAACGAGGCAAGCGTTCGTATGCCTAAATACGTTGGTATGGTCGTTTCAATAGTCGGTGGTTTAGTTCTTGGTGAAACTGCAGTTACCGCAGGTATTATTTCTGCCCCTACCCTTATGATAGTTGCTCTATCAGGTATTTGCCTTTACACCGTGCCTGAACTTGAACAAACCTTTTCTATTATGCGTATTTTGTTCCTTTTGGTCGCAGGGTGCGCCGGCGCATACGGGCTTTTACTTGCCGTTGCAATAACTTTCGTTTACCTTGTCACTTTTGAAGCGTTCGGTACGCCTTTATGCGCCCCCTTTTCACCACTTATTCCTAAAGACTTAAAAGACGGCGTTAGAAAAGGATTTTTACTTGAACAGCAAGATAGACCGTATTCTATAAAAAACAAAAACAGACGGAGATTAAAATTAAAATAATGATTAAACAACTTAAAACACGGCAAGTTTGCTTTTTCTTGCTTGCATTTATACCCGTTTCTAAAATATTTTTCTTACCGAGCATGGTTGCAAAATGTTCAGACCACGATATGTGGCTTTCTGTTATTTTTTCTTTTGCAATAGACTTTACCGTTTTGGCGTTTTGCCTTTACGCATGCAAAAAAAACGACCTTACTTTTTTTGCACTCGTTGAAAACACGTTCGGTAAAGTAGGCGGTAAGATCGTTTGTTTTTTATTCGTTATCTACTTTTTATTAAAAGCCATTTTACCGTTAAACGAACATAAAGATTACGTTGAACTTACCCTTTACACTCTTATGCCCACTAAACTTTACTTTTTACCTTTTTTCGCCGTGGCGTTTTATTTGTGCTTTAAAAATTTCAACGCGCTTGGTAGATGCGCCGATATTTTGTGGGTGGTTACTATTTTAGGTCTGCTTATTTTACTCAGTCTTTCCTTTTCTAACGCAGATTTTAGCGCAATTTTACCCGTCGGGGCGCGTGGTGTTAAAAACGTGATAAAAGGCAGTTACTATTCGCTTAATTGGTTTGGCGATTCACTATACGTTTTACTGTTTACAGGTCAATTTACTTTTGATAAAAAAAGCACGGTAAAAATAGTAGTTTCCTACCTTATAAGCGCACTTTTAGTAGTTGTTTTTATGGTTATTTTTTATTGCATTTTTACTTCTATCGCTTTTAGACAAAAATTTGCGCTTACCGAAATTTCTAAATACACCACCGTTATAAATAACCTTGGTAGATTTGACTATATAGGCATTTTTATGATTTTGTTTTCAAGCATATTTTCTCTCTCTTTACCTATGTTTTTTTCTAGCAAACTGCTTGACTACGTTTTTAATATTAAAAAACGATGGATTTCCCCTTTAATCGCCGTCGGTGGTGAATTTTTAATTATGATATTCTTCGTTAGAAGGCTATTCGCTATGGAAAGCTATATTCCTAAATACTGTGGTGTTTTTTTCTTTTTTGTGAGCGTAATATTACCCGTCGTTATCTGCATTTTTGGTAGCAGAAAGGAGATTAAATATGAACGCACGAAAAGTTAAATTTATTTTATTTGGTATTTTGGCTCTTTTTATATTCTTTTTTACTAACGATTTTGGTCTTATTGACGTGGAAAAAACTTCAATAATTACCGCTATGGCTATTGATAAAGACGGCGACGACTATTCTGTCACGGCGCAAATTGCCGTTCCTGAAGCGACCGATACTAACACCGAAAATAAGAAAACTCAAATTACGGGTACGGGCAATACTATCGGCAGAGCAATTAAAAATTTAGGAAACTATACGGGGTGGTTTCCTAAACTCACCTTTTGCAACCTTATTTTACTCGGCGAAGATATGGCTAATACCAACGTTATTGAAGTGCTTGATTACTTTGCAAAAACGTTAAGAGTACAAGATTCGGCGCAAGTTGCGCTTACCGAAGGTAAAGCAAAAGATTTGATTTCAAAAGCCACGCCACTTGACAACATTTCCGCCTTTGCCCTACAAAAAATTATGCTTAAAAAAACGGGGTTTGATAAAGACGTTGCAACGACCGATATTAAAACCTTTTGCGTTGGGCATTATTCAAAAAGCCGTTCAAGTTACATGCCCGTAATTAAAGCAATGCCCGTAGAAGACGAGAGTTCAAATAGCAGTAGCACAAGTGGTAGCCAAAACCAAACGGGACAATCTGGACAAAGCACTAAACAAGAAGATAAACAATTGTTTGACGCTAGAACCACCGCTCTTTTTAAGGACGGGGTTAAAGTTGGCGAATTAGATAGTGACTTGACCTTGACTTTTAACGCTATTACCACCCATTTTAACGGCACGGCGTTAGCCATTAGCGACGTGGTTATAAACGGACAAAAGGCAAACTGTTTGTTATCGGTTCAACGGGCGCGAAACAAAATTAAACTGCACGCCGACCAAAACGACTTGGTTCTATCTGTTAAATTAAATCTATACTGTAAAATTTCCGACGCAAACGCAGAAGGAACCGACTTCTCTATTGCGCAAAACACCCCTATCCCTGAAAGCGTAAAAGAAAAGGCACAAAACACTTTCACACAAAATATTAAAGAACTTCTTGAAATAAGCAAAGTTACCGGTTGCGATTTTTTAGATATAAAAGAAAAACTGTATCGCTTTAATTACAAGCAATACAGTCGTTATAAAGATAATTATTTATCCGTAGTTGAATTAAAACCACAAGTGGTGATAATAGGTCAACACTAATCAAAAAAGGCTTTTGCAAGTTCGCTTGCGTTTGCGCCCACGATATATTTATCTACGTCGCTAATAGCATTTTTTATTCCGTCAAAAGTAAAAGGCACGCCGTTAAGTTTTTCGCTTAACGGTTTTACGTCTTGTAGCGAGAAAAAATCACCCGTTATTTCTGCGTTGAAAATTTTGCCGTTTTCAGTATCAAAGGTAATTTCTACTATACCGAAAGGGAATTTTTCTTGCATTTTATTTTTGCCTTTTGGACTTTTACCTATATTCCATTCGTAAAGTGAGTATTTTTCTTCAACAAGTTTGTTTATTTTAGCAATATCTAAAGCAGAAAAACTACAAATTTCTGCACCGTTTGCTAATTTTTGTGACAAACCTTGCTTAAACTGTTCAATAGTCAACGGCGTTTTAAGGTGGTCTTTCACGTTGGTTACACGCGCACGAATTGACTTTATACCCTTACTTTCTATCTTCAATTTAGACGGATTTAACGAGTTTTTTAAGCGTTCAGGATCGGTTGAAAACAATATAGTGCCGTGATGCATAATTCTTTTATTATACACCGTTTGGGCGTTCCCTGATATTTTTTTACCGTCAACGGTAATATCGTTTCTGCCTGAAAATTCTGCCTTTACGCCCAAGGAATTTAGGTATTCTATTACGGGGGCAGTAAATTTAACGTAGTTATTTTCACTATCGTTATACGGCGCAATTACAGTATAGCATAGGTTACCGCTATCGTGATAAACTGCTCCCCCACCCGTTAGTCTTCTTACAACTTTAATAGAATTTTCTTTAGT
>JAZSJY010000167.1:0-9473 GCA_045534565.1 Christensenellaceae bacterium
ACTTTCGTCATCTGCAGGAATGAATAATCCACTCATAACCATAGCGGAAAACAATCCTGTTAATTTCAGCGTCACCGTTTTACCACCCGTATTTGGTCCTGTAACTAATAAAAAATTAAACTCTTTGCCAAGTGACAATGAAATAGGAACGACTTTTTCCTTACTTATCAACGGATGCCTACCACGTTTTATATTAACGACACCACTATTGTTTAAAATGGGTCTAGTGCACTTGTTCTTAAAAGCATATTCAGCACGCGCAAAAAAACTATCAATTTCAATAATATTTTCGGCATTGTATCTTATAGCATCAGACATATATGAAACTTTTGCAGAAAGTTCTGCTAATATTCTATGAATTTCTTCAATTTCATCAAATTTTGCTCGCTTCAAATCGTTGTTAAGTTCCATAACGTGCTCAGGCTCAATAAAAACGGTTGCCCCAGACGATGACTGGTCGTGAATAAAACCTTTAACAAAACTTCTATACTCACTTTTAACAGGAATAACGTATCTATCTTGACGAATAGTAACTACGCTATCTTGCAAATATTTATTAGAATTTCCACGCATATACGAATTGAGTTCAGCCCTAATTCTCGCGTTGATGCTATTTATATTTTTGCGAATTGAATACAATTTTGGCGAAGCGTTGTCGCTAATTTCATCTTCGGAAATAATTTTATCTGCAATTTCGTTTTCAAAATCCTGATTAGTAAACAACCTGTCCGATATCGCTTTTATATGATGAAGATTAGAATCAGCAACAGTGTTTATTGCGCTTTTAATAAGCCTAGCGCTTTTTAAGTTTGCCGTTACCCTTAACAGCTCTAAATTATTTAGCGTTCCACCTATATCTACCCTTTTTAACTCATCAGAAATGTCGTCAAAATAGTAAATTCCACCCGTACTATAAGTATATAGATACTTATGCGCTTCTTCAGTTTTTTCTAATAATGTTTTAACGGCAAAAAAGTCAGTCAAAGGCACGAAAGAATTAAGAAGTTCTTTCGTTCTATTTAATACAGCGTAGGAAGCAACGTCCGCCATTATTTTATCGTATTCAATTGCCTTTAACGACTTTTGTGATACCATTTTATCTTAATTCTGCCTTTAATTTTTCAGTTAACGAACTCAAAATGTTTTTAATAATTTGATCTACTTCATCTACGTTTAGAGTTCTATCTTGCGCAACGAAAATCAAATTGAACGCCATGCTCTTCTTTCCTAAACCAACTTGTTCTCCTTGATAAATATCAAACAACGTAACCTTATCAAGATATTCTCCACCGACTGATTTGATAACTTCAATAATATCGCCACAAGAAACCTTGTTATCAACCAAAATCGCCAAATCACGTTCAATGATAGGATATTTTGAAACTGGCTTAAAGATAATTTTATCATTAAATAACTTTTTAAGTTCATAATAATATATTTCTGCGCCGTAAACGGCTTTATCACTATCAAGTTTTTCTAAAATACTTGGGTGAATTTGACCAAAATAGCCAACACATACGTCGTTTACTAAAATTTCTGCAGAACGAGTTGGATGCATACATTTTTTAGTAGATTTAACGTATTTTATGCTTAAACCATTACAGAAATTATCTAAAACACCTTCAACTACGCCTTTAATAGTAAAGAAATCTTCTTGAGAACCAAACGTAACTAAAGATAAAATTTCATTTTCAACGGGTAATTCTTTAAGTGGTGTTTGTTCACTATTATACACTTTAGCGAATTCAAATAAACGGCCGTCAAAATTCTTTCTATTAATATTTGAACAAGCAATTCTAACGGCAGACGGCAATAGCGAAGTTCTCATAACTGCAAGATCTTCACCCAACGGATTCATTATCTTAATGAATTTCTTATCAAGACCAAACAAATCATATTCCTTCTCTGAAACGAAAGAGTAATTTATCATTTCATTAAATCCATAGCCAACTAAAAGTTCTTTAAGTTTTTCAACTTTCTTTTGCTCGTCGTTAAGTCCACCGTTAGTAATAGATGAAGTCTTAAGCAAGGTTGACTTAATGTGATCGTAGCCGTATTCTCTTATAATTTCTTCTGCTATGTCGGGATAACTTTCCATGTCTTCACGATAAAGAGGAACTGTTACACTAATATTGTCCCCATCGCAATCAACCTTAAAGAATAATCTTTCAAGTATATCTACTATCGTTGCCGCTGGAACGTCTATCCCTAAAACTTCGTTTACCTTAGAAATAGTTGTCTTTATAACTTTTTCTTTAATTTCTTCAGCAAGAAGATCATAGCCCGTTGAAGAAATTACGCCACAATTAAGCGTGCAGATTAAGTTAAGAGCACGATTCATACCCGTTTCAACTGAGAAGTAATCAACACCCTTT
Source organism: Christensenellaceae bacterium (assembly GCA_045534565.1). Classification (GTDB taxonomy): domain Bacteria; phylum Bacillota; class Clostridia; order Christensenellales; family Borkfalkiaceae; genus UBA1259. The sequence continues at coordinate 2,376 of JAZSJY010000167.1, forward strand.
TCGTATCTTGAAGATGCATCCGTACGTTGACCTAAAGTTTTTGAAGTTTTTCTAACGTTATCTCTAACGAATTTTGCAGATTCAAACACTACGTTTTTTGTTGTTTGTTTAATTTCGCTATTTAAACCGCCCATAATACCTGCAATTGCAACGGGCTTCTCTAAGTCGCATATAACCAAATTATCTTGCGTTAATGAAAATTCTTTCTCGTCAAGAGTAACTATTTTTTCGCCGTTTTTTGCCCTTCTTATTACAATTTCTCCACCATTTAAGTCAGCAAGGTCAAAAGCATGCATGGGTTGACCGATTTCAAGTAAAACGAAGTTAGTTATATCAACTATGTTATTGATTGAACGCAAACCCATTGAAGCAAGCCTTCTCTTCATCCATCTAGGCGAATCTTCAATTTTAACGTTTTGAACGTATCTTGCCACATATCTAGGGCATAAATCAAAGGCTTCATCCGTTACTTTTACAACGTCTTTAGTTTCAAATGCTTGTGTTTTATAAGTTAAATCGGGCATTTTTAATTGTTTACCAAGAACGGCAGCAACTTCTCTTGCTAAACCTAAAATTGATTGACAATCAGGGCGATTTGCCGTTACGTTTATGTCAAACATAACGTCTTCTAATTCAAGAATTTCTTTAACTTCAACACCTAAAGGATAATCTTCTTTTAATATCAAGATGCCGTGTGTTGAAGCGCCTTCATACCAATCATCAGTAATACCAAGTTCTTCCCCACTACAAAACATTCCGTAAGATGGTAACCCCCTTAATTCGCCGTTAAAAATTTTATCACCGCTAGCCAAAGTTGAATTATCTAATGCAACGGGCACTATTGCCCCTTCAAAGATATTCGTTGCGGCAGTAATTATTTGTAATTTACCGTGTTTACCTGCATCAACTTGAGTAACCGATAATTTATCAGCGTTTGGATGTTTTTCTATCTTTAAAATTTTACACGTTACAATTCTTTCTATATGTTTTGCAACGTAAACCATATCTTCTACTTCAAACCCACAAGAAAAAAGTTTATCTTTTAATTCTTCTGGTGTACAATCTATATCAACGTAATCTTTTAACCAAGAAAGTGGTGCTTTCATTTTACTATCTCCTATCAAATTGTTTTAAGAATTTAAGATTGCCTTCAAACAAAGTTCTAATATCAGAAATTCCGTACTTAATCATCGTAATACGTTCAATACCTAAACCAAAGGCAAGTCCTGAATAAACGTTTGAATCAATACCACTAGTTTCAAGCACTTTTTTATTAACGACGCCTGCACCAAGAATTTCAATCCAACCCGTTCCTTTACACAAACTACACCCCTTACCGTGACACTTACAACAAGTAACGTCAACTTCAACGCTAGGTTCTGTAAACGGGAAATACGACGGTCTAAAGCGTGTTTTCGTGTCTTCATCAAACATTATTTTAACGAATTCATCAAGCAACCCCTTCAAATCACAAAGCGAAACGCCTTTATCAACAACCAAACCTTCAATTTGATGGAACATCGGCGAGTGAGAAGCGTCGTCATCTGCCCTATAAACCCTACCTGGACTTAAAATTTTAATAGGTGGCTTTTTATTTTCCATAGTTCTAACTTGTCCTGGTGAAGTGTGTGGACGTAATAAAATATTTTCAGTAAAATAAAAAGTATCTTGCATATCGCGCGCAGGGTGATCTTTGGGTATATTTAAGGCTTGAAAACAATAATAATCGGTATCAATTTCAGGGCCTTCAAACACTTCAAATCCCATACCACAAAAAGCGTCTAATATTTTGTTTTTTACAATATTAAGCGGATGAAGACTACCGTTTCTATTGATTTTCCCTGGTAAAGTAATGTCAACGGCTTCCTTTTCAAACTTTTCGTTCATTTCTTTTTCTTTAAGTTCCTTTTCTTTTTCAGCAAACATTAAAGAAACTTCTTCTTTTAACACGTTAACCATTTTACCAAAATCGGCTCTTTGGTCTGCTGGAATATCTTTCATACCCCTAAGCAAAGCGGTTATTTCGCCACTTTTACCGACGTATTTAACCTTTAAATCGTTAAGCAATCTACTTGATTCAACGGTGTCAAGTTCATTTTTTGCTTTTAATTTGATTTCATTAAACTTTTCTTGCATACTATCCTCCAAAAAAATAAGAACCCCCTAATAATAGGGCGTTCTTAAACGCGTTACCACCTAAATTCACTTAAAAAAATTAAGCCTCAAAAAATCTTATAACGGGGATTAACCGATGCATCCTACTACTACTTCAGCGCACAACTCAAAAGTGAATACCGCACTCCACGAATAAAAAACCTTTCAGCCACGGGTTTTTCTCTCTGAAAACGATCTTAAGTGCGTCTTTCTTCGTCATCGTTTTTATTTATTATAATAATTTTAATTCTTTTTGTCAAGGATTTACTCATACAACCCCTTTATTTAAGTAAATTTCAGGCACTTTTCCTACCAAAACACTTTGGCAGATTAAAACTTTTGTCTTAAACTCTTTAATAGTTTTCTTTGGAAAATTAAAAACTTCAATTTGACACGTAACCACTACGTAAATGCCGTGTATCGTTTGATTTATACCCACACTATTAAACTCTGAAGAAAAATCACAATCAACGTTTACAACGGATAGCGTTTTTAAATAAACTTCTTTCCCGTGCCCCGACAAAAAATCAATTCCACTAAACGCCATTATAGGTATAGGAACGCCTTTTTTTGTTTGATTTGTAATATTTGTACGAGTCTTTTCAACAATTTCTCTCCCTATAACGTTTATCTTATGCGAATTTGCGCTTATTAAAACTATATCACCGTTATTATTCTTCTCTATATTTATTAAGTTAGCATACTTTACGTTATCTTCAAGTGAATTTTCAACGGCTTGATTCACACAATTAACACAATAAGATCGTGCTAACGTTGAAGATATTTCAACGATTTTATCGTTTACAAAAAATTTATAATACACCCCTATAATTCCTACGAATAAAAGTACAATAAAAAACACAAAACACCGCTTAAAATTAATTTTACGGTGTTTTTTATAATAAATATATTTATCTGTGCATTCAATCATATTATACGATATTCTGCTTTAATTCTTTTTAGACTTGGATTTAAATATTAAAGCAAAAATATAACCAAAGATAATTGCGGCTGTAATTCCCATTCCTGCTGCGGTAATACCACCCGTAATTGCCTTAAAAAGACTTTCTTTTGCGCCTTTCATAGCGCCTTTTGCTAATAAATAGCCGAAACCACTTATTGGCACCGTTGCGCCTGCATCTGCAAAATCAACCAAGTATTGATATAGCCCCACGGCTTGCAACACAGCCCCTGCCAATAAAAAACAAACCAGAATTTTCCCTGCCGTTATTTTAGTGTAATTTATTAATAGCTGCGCAATTACGCATATTCCACCACCAACGGCAAAAACTTTTAGATAAGTAATAAAAATTTCAAGTGCCATTTTTTCTCCTTAACTTTCAATGACGACGGCGTGCGCAATCCCCGGAATACTTTCACCTTGTTGGCTAGTTAACGACGATAATAGCGCCCCCGTAGACATAAACAAAATTTTATTCAACTTTTTTTCTTTGAGTTTTTTATAAAAATATGAACAAAAGACAACCGCGCTACAACCTGCACCACTTCCACCTTGATATTCAGTTTCACAAAGGTTATAAATAAGTTCCCCGCAATCCACGTGTTGTTTCTCCACGTCAAAGCCTTTTTCCCAAGATAAATCTTTAAAAATACGAGAACCTAATGCACCTAAATCGCCTGTAATAATCAAGTCAAAATCGTCTTGGCATAGTCCAGTTTCTTTAAAAAGTGTAATCAAAGTATCTACTGCAGCAGGCGCCATTGCTGCACCCATATTGTTAGCGTCAATGACGCCGTAATCAACAACCCTGCCTACCGTAGCCATAGTTATTTTTGGCGCGTCACAATTATTTGTTAAAACACACGCACCAGCCCCCGTAACAGTCCATTGAGCTTGTGGTGGTCTAGTGCAACCTAATTCAAGCGGATATCTATATTGTCTTTCCGCCGAAGAAAAATGACTACTCGTTCCACACACAACGTTATTGAAATAGCCACCATCTATCATAGTTGCACCAATAGCAAGTGACTCTGTAAAAGTAGCACAAGCATTATAAAGTCCTAAATATCCCGTGTTAAAATTTCTCGCTGAAAATGTTGCTGAAATTATTTGATTTAACAAGTCACCAGCAATTATAGCATCAATTTCTTCAACTTTCATATTTGATTTATTTATAGCGTTTTTTATTGCCGTGTAAAGCATTTTTGCTTCGGCTTTTTCGTACGAATCTTCATTAAAAGTATCACTTTTTAGTTTATACTCAATGCACTTTCCTATACTTCCTGCACATTCCTTTGGCCCACCGACCGAAAAAGTTTCTTTTATTGACGGCTTATTCTTAAAATATATAGTTCTCATTAAAAAATCCTGTATCCTATAAAATATAAAATTCCTATTAGAACGCTTATTGCAATTCCAAATACTATAATTGGTCCTGAAACAACGAACATTTTTGATGCAGTACCGTACACGTAGCCTTCTGTTTTAAATTCAATTGCCGGTGAAACTACTGAATTAGCAAAACCCGTAATGGGAACTATTGAGCCACCACCAGCAAACTTACCTATTCTATCGTACACGCCCAAACCTGTTAAAAACGCACCTAAAAAAACCATTATCATTGATACGTAGGAAGATAATTCTTCTCCTTCAAGCTTAAAAACCATACTTAAAACGAGTTTAAACGATTGACCTATACAACAAATCAATCCTCCTACTAAAAACGCTCTTATTAAAGTTCTTTTTTGCTTTGTTTTAGGCGATATTCCCTTTACGTATTCTAAATAATTATCGTTCACAAAATCTTCATAGTGTTTCATTTTTATTTTCCTTTTTCACAAATTCTCTAACGAATACTTCTCTTTCGTCCAAATTTTTTTGATAATCAAAGTTAATTTCCTTTCTCATACACCTAATATGAGTAAGATAAAAAATTATATTCTATAAAAAGAAAAAACGGCTAAAATTTTAGCCGAATTTTATCAATAATTTTATTTTCTAACCTACTAACCTGCACTTGCGAAACTCCTAAACTTTTAGCAATTTCACTTTGCGTTTTATCTCTAAAATATCTTAATATAATTATTTTTTGCTCTCTTTCATCTAAGCCTTCAATTATTGAAGACAAATGAATTTTATTAAGCGTTTTTTCTTCTGTATCTTCACTTGGAATTTTATTAAATAACTCTTGCGAATCTTCTTCATCTTCAAACTTATCAAAAAGTGACAACGGCATTTTACTGCTATCCATTGCAATAACCACTTCCTCTTGTTCAACCCCAAACTTTTCAGCAAGGTGTTCAATCGTTGGCGAATCGTTATTAATACTTTTATATTCATCTACGTAACGATTTATCTTGTTGGCTAATATTTTCAATGTTCTTGACACCTTTATAGCCCCGTTATCACGCATATAACGTTTTATTTCGCCGATAATCATAGGCACGGTATAAGTTGAAAATTTAACGCCAAAACTTTCGTCAAAATTATTTATAGCTTTCATAAAACCTATGCATGCAATTTGATACAGATCATCGTTTTCAACGCCTTTATTCTTAAATCGCTTTATGACGCTTTTAATTAACGCGGTATTGTTAGAAAATATTAATTCCTTTGCCTTTTCATCACCCTTTTGCGCTTTTCTTACGTAATCAAGTAAAACATCTTGATTTAGCATTACGCCCCTTCTTTCTTTTCACCGATATTTTTTTTCATACATACTTCAGTTCCTTTTCCCAACGCCGATTTAACGCTTACGTTGTCCATAAAACTTTGCATAATGGTAAAACCCATACCAGAGCGCTCTTCTTCAGGCTTTGTGGTATAAAAAGGCTCCATTGCTACACTTAAATCTGATATACCAACACCTTGGTCAAAAACTTTAATATGTACCGTTGAATCGCAAATTTCGGCTTCCAAAGTGATTTCGCCAACCGTTTCACCATAACCGTGCACTATACAATTAGTAACTGCTTCGCTTACTGCCGTTTTTATATCTGCTAATTCAGCTAAACTTGGGTTTAACTGCAAAACGAAACACCCTACTACGTTTCTCGCAAAGGCCTCGTTTTTTGATATTGAAAGAAATTTTAGTTGCATTTTATTATTCAAATTCATATTTTCTCCTTAACACTTGGGCATTATTTTATATAGACCTGCAAGTTCAATAACCTTTTCTGCAGCAATTGATGCGCCTGATATGTATGCAGGAATTCCATTTTGTTTTAATTTTTTATATCTACCTATTAGTAGCCCTATCCCCGTACTATCCATAAAAGTTAACTCCGATAAATCAAATATAAAACTATTACAATATAGATTGTCATTTATGATTTGATCAAGAATTGATTTTGCTTTTACCGCACTACACTCATCTAATTCGCCGTGAATTTGTGCTATCACGTTAGAACCGTTATGTTTATATTTTATTTCCATAATTCACTCCTTTAGCCAAAAGAATAATATCATTTAACAGAAGTAAAAATATGCTATATTAAGGAATATTAAATATTTTTTTGTCAAAATCAGCAAAATAAAAAAACATTAAAAAATTTTGAAAAAACCAATAAAAAACTGTTGACTTTTTTTTCAACTTATTATATTATATTAAAGCGTCGTAAGTGAGCGGGGTGTAGCGCAGTTGGTAGCGCACGTGGTTTGGGACCATGGGGTCGGGAGTTCGAGTCTCTTCACCCCGACCATTTTGCAATACACCATAGTGGATTGTAATGACGTATTAAGGGCCTTTAGCTCAGTAGGTTAGAGCGGTCGGCTCATAACCGATTGGTCCGCGGTTCGAGTCCGTGAAGGCCCACCACTACAAAAGATAAATATTTGGCCCGGTAGTACAGATGGTTAGTACGCCAGCCTGTCACGCTGGAGGTCGAGGGTTCGAGCCCCTTCCGGGTCGCCAAATGAAAATGCTTGTAGTGATACAAGCATTTTCATAAAAAAACAACTTGACACGCCTCGGTAGCTCAGTA
>JAZSJY010000095.1:0-10858 GCA_045534565.1 Christensenellaceae bacterium
ATACCGACTATGCGTTTAGAAAGGTTGCCCTAAAAGAAGGTTACGGTTTAGCCTTTACTGAATTAGTAAGCGCAAAAGGTTTAGTTTACGGTGGTGGCAACACGGCAGAACTTTTGTATTCTGGTGAAGAATTACCTTTAACTAGCGCGCAAATTTTCGGGTCAGACGCATATTTTATGCGTTCGGCTTGTGAAAGCAAAGAACTTGCCCCTTTTGAAATTATAGATATAAATATGGGCTGTCCCGTCCCAAAAGTTTTCAAAAACGGTGAAGGTAGCGCTCTTTTAACTGATATAAAGAAAGCCGAAGGGCTAATTAAAGAGTGCGTAAAAAGTGGTAAAAGCATAACGGTAAAAATACGCACGGGGCAAAAACGCGGTGACGATATTGCAACTGATTTTGCAATGATGGCAGAACAATCGGGCGCAAAACTGATAACCGTGCACGGCAGAGTTAGGGAAGATTATTATTCGGGCGAGCCAGATTATAACGCAATTGAGCGTGCAAAACGTTCGGTAAATATACCCGTTATAGCAAACGGTGGAATATTCACTAAAGAAGACGCTGAAATTATGATGGATAGAACGGGTGCAGACGGAATAATGCTTGCCCGTGGCGGTATAGCAAACCCTTTCTTAATAAACGAATTGTTGAAAATAAAACCAACTCAATCGCTAAAAAGTTTTATTATAGAACATTTAGATTTAATGTCTAAAATGTATAAAGGTAAACGCCCTGCGCTTGAGTTTAGAAAATTTTTGCCTTATTACTTAAAAGGAAAGTTAGGGCTTAAGGACTTAAAGGTAAAAATTCAGTCAAGCGAAAGCGTAGAAGAAATAAAAAGTTTAATAGAACGAAGCGAATTTTAACAAAACTGCCCTTTAATAAATAGTATAATATATACTAGTTTTCGGGGGTTTTTATGAAGTTGTGTTTTGCAACGGCAGATAACGTCAATACCGTATGGCAAGAAAAGTTGGCTTTGGTTGGCAGTCCAGACGTTTTAGCGTTTGGTTTTAACGGTTTGGGTTTAGTCAGTTATAAAAAAGAACTTTCAGGCGAAACGGAATATTTTGCAGACGTTGCAAGGCTTTCAAAAACGTTATCTTCGGTTGTGATAAGCGGTGCAGATACCGATACTTACGGAATATTCCGTCACTCTGCGGTAATTGCAGATAAAGGGCGGTTACTCGGCGTAACGGATAGTTGCTTTGCAATCGGCGACGGGGAATTTTCTTCGGGCGGTGGGTTAAGGGTTTACCAAACTTCGCGTGGGCGAATAGGTTTAATAGTTTGTGAAGACCTTTATTTTTTTGAAACGGCAAAAACTTTGGCGTTATGTGATGCCGATATAATTTTTTGTTTGTTTAAGCAAGTGGAAAATTATATGCCACGGATAATGTTAAGGGCAAACGCCTTTTCAAACGGCGTGGCAATGGCTTTAGTTTCAAACGATTACGCTTGCTTAAGTGATATAAGGGGAAACGTAAAAACCGAAAGCAGATTAGATTTAATAAAAACGCAAATACGAATAGAAAAAGATTATCACCTTATCCGTTCAAGACGACGTGGGTTTACCGTAGACCGTGTGGGTGATTAAAGGAGAGATATATTTATTATGGCAATGAACGTAGTTTTAGTAGAGCCTGAAATTCCACAAAACGCAGGCAACATAGCAAGAACTTGCGCGGTAACGGGCAGTAAATTACATTTGGTACGTCCGCTTGGGTTTGAAGTAAGTGATAAATACCTAAAGAGAGCAGGTTTAGACTACTGGAATTCTGTGGAAATTTATTATTACGATAGCATTGAAGAAGTTATGGACAAGTTTTATAACGGCAACAATTTTTGGTTTTTTTCAACCAAAGCAAAATACGTTCACTCTGACGCGCCTTATAAAGACGGCGATTTTTTGGTGTTTGGTAAAGAAACTAAAGGATTACCCGAAAGCCTTTTATCAACTCATTACGATCAATGCGTGCGCATACCTATGATGGGCGAAATGCGTTCGCTTAATCTTTCTAATTCCGTTTGTGTAGGCGTATACGAAGCGTTGCGCCAACAAGACTATAAAGGTTTTAAGACGGAAGGTAAAATTCCCGATTGATTTTAAACACCCGCTTGGGTGTTTTTTCTTTTTCAAAAAGATAAATTACGATAAAAAAAGGTTAATTTAGCGATATTTTTTTATTTTACAATGCATTTAAAATATTGTATAATTAAAATAGGAAATAAAAAGTGGAGAATATCTAATGAAGACAGTTTGGGACGTGTTCTTTATGTTCGGTGGCGTTGCCGCCATGATGCTCGGTATGAAAATTATGGGCGGTGGTTTAGAGCAACTTGCCGGTGGACGAATGAAAAAAATGCTCGGCAAAATAACGGGTAACCGTTTTGCAGGCGTTGGCGTCGGTATTGCCGTAACGGGTATTATACAAAGTTCAACGGCAACCACGGTAATGCTCGTCGGGTTCGTTAACGTCGGGTTGCTAACTTTAACGCAAGCAACCAACGTAATCATGGGTGCAAACATAGGTACTACAATAACGGCGCATATAGTTTCACTTTCAGGCGTTGGTAATATTGAAATAGGCGCGATTGCCGCGGTTATCGGCTGTTTGGGTATGTTTTTGGCTATGTTCATTAAAAATGAAAAGGTCAAAACCGTCGGCAATATTTTAGCGGGGCTCGGTTTAATATTCGTAGGTTTGGAATTTATTTCTACTTACGCAAAAGCAATAATGTTCGTTGACGGTTCAACACCGCGTCCTTGGGTAGAAAATATATTTATAGAAGACCATTTCCCGTTGCTATTACTGCTTATCGGTATATTGCTTACGGCGTTAGTACATAGTTCGTCAACTATAACAAGCTTAATGGTCGTGCTTGCAAGTATAGGCGTTTTATCGTTTGAAAACGCGCTTTTCCTTGCGTTAGGTTCAAACATAGGTACGTGTATAACTTCGTTAATGTCTTCTGCTGGCACTTCAACTAATGCAAAAAGAACGGCTGTAGTACACTTGTTGTTTAACTTATTTGGTTGTATATTGTTTATAGCACCGTTGTGGATTTGGGGTGATGAAATAACCAATTTATTTGGGAAAATATCTAGCGATGCTGGTCAACAAATAGCAATCTTCCATACGTTGTTTAATATAGCAACCACTATCGTTTTGTTGCCGTTTACAAAACTCGTAGTAAAACTTGCTTGTAAATTAGTGCCTGAAAAGAAAGTTAAAGAAGACGCGCGTTATAATTTCCACTTCCTTGACGATAGACTTTTAACTACACCGCCTATCGCAGCAGGTAACGTTAAGAAAGAAATCGTAAGAATGAGTGAATTTGCAAGGGATAATATAAATTATTCAATGGAAATGTTGCTTGACGGGGCAAATCATACTGAAAAAATTAAGTATAACGAAGATATAATAAACCACCTAAATAAAAATTTAGCAAGTTATCTTACCAAACTTATGGGCGCAGAATTGACTAATGAAGACGAGCGCAAAGTCGGTTCGTATTACCACGTTATATCAGACGTTGAAAGGGTGGGTGACTATGCGGAAAACATAATGGAATACGTTGATCGCTTAAACGCAGAAGGGCTTTCTATTTCGGAAGACGGAAAGAACGAACTTCGTGAATTGCAAACGGCGGTAAACGAACTTTACGATTACGCAATAACTGCTTTTGACGATAGAAACGTGAACTTGCTTATAGACGTTGAAGAAGTAGAAGAACGCATTGACAAAATAAGCGCGTCGCTTGAAAATAAGCACATTGAACGCTTAAAGAAGGGTAACTGTTCAGCGCAAGCAGGTTCGGTGTATTTGCAAACGGTTTCTAATCTTGAAAGGGTTGCAGACCACATAACGAACTTGGCAATGAGTATCCGTCAATATAGGGGAAGTGAAAAGGCAAACGCCGTAAACGCCTAAAAATTGACTTTTTATGCATTAAATATCCGCCGTAACGATTGACAAACGGCGGATTTATTTATATAATAAATAGGAAAATAATTAAAATCGGGTAGTTTGGGCAAAAACGCTCGGCTCACAGGAGAATTTTATGAATAAAAAATCTATTAAAGACGTACAAGTAAAAGGCAAAAGATGTCTTGTAAGAGTGGACTTTAACGTTCCTATGAAAGACGGCAAGATTACGGATGAAAACCGTATTAACGGTGCGCTTCCCACGATTAAATATCTTATTGATAACGGCGCAAAAGTAATTCTTTGCTCACACATGGGCAAGCCCCACAATATTTTAACTGAAGGCTTCTCACTTACCAAAAAGGAAAAGAAAGCGGTTGAAGCACTTCCCGTTGAAGAACAAGCAGCAGCAAAAGCTGAATACTTGAAGAAAGCGGTTAAAGATAAAGAAAAATTCACTTTAAGACCAGTTGCTGAAAAACTCGCTGAAAAACTCGGTCAAAAAGTTACTTTTGCAGAAGACGTTGTTGGTGAAAGCGCAGACGCAGCAGTTGCAAATATTAAAGAAGGCGAAGTGGTTCTTCTTGAAAACACTCGTTTTATGGCAGGTGAAGAAAAGAGAGATGAAGCGCTTTGTAAAAAACTCGCATCATATTGCGATATTTACGTAAACGACGCTTTCGGTACTGCACACCGTTCACACGCAACTACGGCAGCAATCGCTGAATACGGTTTCGTTGATACTGCAGTTTGCGGTTTCCTTATTGAAAAAGAACTTTCAGTTATGGCAGACGCTCTTGAAAACCCCGTATCACCTTTCGTAGCAATACTCGGCGGTGCAAAAGTTGCAGATAAATTAAAGGTTATTTCAAACCTTCTTGAAAAATGTGATACTCTCGTAATCGGTGGTGGTATGGCTTACACCTTCTTAAAAGCAAAAGGTGGCAACGTAGGTACTTCACTCGTTGACGACGAACAAATCGGTTACTGCCTTGATATGATGAAGAAGGCTGAAGATTTAGGCAAAAAACTTCTTCTTCCTATTGATACCGTAATCACTAAAGATTTCCCCAATCCTATAGACGCAGTAGTTGAAACTGCAGTTGCACCTTCAAACGATATTCCTGAAGGAATGATGGGTCTTGATATCGGTCCTAAAACTGCTGAACTTTACGCAGACGCAGTTAAGAGTGCAAAAACGGTTATTTGGAACGGACCTATGGGCGTGTTTGAAAACCCCATTTTCGCAAAAGGTACTATCGCAGTAGCAAAAGCGCTTGCTGAAACTACCGCAACTACCATAATCGGTGGTGGTGACTCTGCAGCAGCAGTAACCCAACTTGGTTTTGCTGATAAAATGAGCCATATTTCAACGGGTGGCGGTGCGTCACTTGAACTCTTTGAAGGTAAAAAATTACCTGGTATTGAATGCTTAAACGATAAATAATTAAAAGGAAGATACTAAAATGAGAAAACCTATTATTGCAGGAAACTGGAAAATGAATAAGACCGCAAAAGAAGCGGTTGAACTTATCAACGAATTAAAACCGTTGGTTGCAAAATCAAAACCTGAAGTCGTTGTATGCGTACCTTATACTGATCTTTGGGCAGTAGCAGAAGCAATCAAAGGTAGCAAAATTAAACTTGGTGCAGAAAACGTAGCGTGGGCAGATAGCGGTGCTTTCACGGGTGAAATTTCTGCAGACATGCTTAAAGAAATAGGCGTTGAATACGTAATTATCGGTCACAGCGAACGTCGTCAATATTTTGGCGAAACTGATGAAAGCGTAAACGCAAGATTAAAACAAGCGCTTGCTAAAGACTTAAAGCCAATCGTTTGCGTAGGCGAAACTTTGGTTGAAAGAGAAAAGAACAAAACTAAGAAAGTTTTGAAAAAGCAAGTTCTTGACGGCTTTAAGGACGTAACCGACTTTACGAATATCGTAATCGCATATGAACCAGTATGGGCAATCGGCACGGGTAAAACTGCTACGGCAGAAGACGCTAACAAAACTATCGGCTATATTAGAAGTCTCGTTAAAAAGACTTGGGGCGCAGAAGTTGCAAAAGCACTTCGCATCCAATACGGTGGTAGCATGAAACCTGGTAACGCAAAAGAACTTATGGCTCAACGCAACATAGACGGTGGTCTTATCGGTGGCGCTGCGCTTAAAGCAACTGATTTTGCAGGTATCGTAAATTATAAAGGCTAATTAAAATAATAAAGGCACAAAAGTTAAGTTTGTGCCTTTTGTATAAGGAATAATAAAAATGAAAACTAAACCTAATTGTATAATAATTATGGACGGCTACGGCATAAATTGCCAAAAGAAAGGCAACGCAATAGATTGTGCTGGTAGTGAAATAGTTAATAAATTGATGAAAAATTATCCTTCAACGCTTATCGGCGCAAGTGGTATGGACGTAGGTCTTCCCGACGGGCAAATGGGCAATAGTGAAGTAGGGCATTTGAATATGGGTGCAGGTAGAATAGTTTATCAAGAACTTACCCGTATCACGAAGTCTATTAAAGACGGCGATTTTTTTGAAAATGAAGATTTGTTGTACGCAATAGAAAACGCAAAAGCCAACGGTAAAAAACTTCATCTTTACGGACTTTTGTCAGACGGCGGTGTGCATAGTCACATAACCCACCTTTACGCTTTAATAGAACTTGCTAAAAAACAAGGTCTTAAAGACGTTTACGTTCACTGCTTTTTAGATGGTAGAGACGTTTCACCAACGAGTGGCGCAGACTTTATCAAGGCTTTGAAAGATAAAACGCAAGAACTTTCTTTCGGTTCAATCGCATCCGTTGGCGGTAGATATTACGTTATGGATAGAGATAATCGTTGGGAAAGAGTTGAAAAGGCTTACGACATGATGACTGCTGCAATGGGCGAACTCACCGAAGACGCCGAACAATACGTTCGTGATTCTTATAAAGAAGGGGTAACCGACGAATTCGTTATTCCTGCACATATCGTTAAAGACGGCAAACCCGTTGGTTTAATTGAAAACGGTGATAGTATAATTTTCTTCAACTTCCGTCCTGATAGAGCGCGTCAAATAACTAGAGCAATGAGCGAAAAGGAATTTAACGGCTTTGAAAGAAAAACGGGCTTTGTAAATCCCGTGTACGTATGTTTTACGAGATACGACGCAAGTTTTACCAACGTTCGCATTGCATTTAAACCGCAATCGCTTAAAAACACTTTGGGCGAATACGTTTCAAATCTTGGCTTAAAACAACTTCGTATAGCAGAAACTGAAAAATACGCCCACGTAACTTTCTTTTTCAACGGTGGTGTAGAAGCGCCTAATGCAAACGAAGATAGAGAACTTATTGCGTCTCCCAAGGTTGCAACTTACGACCTTCAACCTGAAATGAGTGCATACGAAGTAACCGAAAGGGCTATTGAAAAACTTGATAGTGGCGATTACGACGTAATGATCTTGAACTTTGCAAACTGTGATATGGTTGGTCATACGGGCGTGTTTGACGCTGCTATAACCGCTGTTAAAACGGTTGAAGCGTGCGTTGGCAAGGTGGTTGATAAAATTCTTTCAATGGGCGGTCAAGCAATAATTACGGCAGACCACGGTAACGCAGATAAAATGCTTGCTGACGACGGTTCGCCATTTACTGCGCACACCACAAATAAAGTTCCACTTATCGTAGTTAGCGAAGCGTTAAAGGATAAAACCTTGCGTGAAGGTGGCATTTTGGCTGATATAGCACCTACTCTTCTTGATATGATGGGTGTTGCCGTTCCTGAAGAAATGACGGGTAAAACGTTAATTAACGGTTAAAAAGGCGAAAAAGTTATACAAAATAGTTGAAAAAAACCATTTTGTATGATATAATCAACGATGTGGCGTTTAATATGCGCCTTGTAAGGAGATAATTATGGATATAATGCAAATGTTAATGGCTAACGATGGTGGTTCAAAACTATGGTCTGCTTGGTACGGTCCTGTTAAAATCGTATTGTTGGTAATCATGGCAATCGCTGCGTTGTTTATTATTTTAGTAGTATTGTTTCAACCTGGCAACTCATCAGGCGTCGGCGCACTCGGCGGACAAACCGAAACTTTTTTAGGCAAAAACAAAAGTAAAACTTTTGAACACAAAATGAAAATGCTCACCGTTATAAGCAGTATCGTTTTCGTTGTTTTGTGTATTGTTTTCTGCGTTGTTTCAGCAATTGCAGCAAACGCTGTTGCTTAATTAAAAAGTTGAATCACGGCAGTTCCTAACCGAACTGCCGTTTTTATTTTTTAGGATATGAAGGAAATTATTCAAGGAAAAATTCAAGGTAACGAAAGGGGATACGCATTTTTAATACCTGCTGAAGATTTGGGCGAAGACTTTTTTATTCCCCACTCTGATTTGCGTGGCGCAATGCACGGCGATATCGTTATTGCTGAAAGAACGCGTGGCGAAGGCGCAAGAACTACGGCAAGGGTGTTAAAAGTTATAGAGCGTGGAATAACCGAATTAGTAGGCACGTATTTTAATTGTAAATCGGGTGGTTTTGTTACGCCGGACGAAAGGAAGTATTATAACGATATATTTATACCCTTTGGAAAAGGTGTAAGGGCGAAATCGGGCGATAAGGTAGTTTGTAAAATTCTATCTTATCCAAGAAAAATGAATCCCGAAGGAATAGTGACCAAAATTTTGGGTAGGCAATTTGAAAAGAAAGCAGAATTAAAATCAATTTTGTTTAATTATAAGTTGCCTGAAAAGTTCCCAAGCGCAGTTATAAGCGAGGCTGAAAAAGTAGCAATTCCCGTTACTAAAAAGCAGTTTAATAACAGAAAAGATTTCACTAATATAACAACCATTACAATAGACGGACAAGATGCAAAGGACTTTGACGACGCAGTATCTATTGAACGGGTTGGCGATAAATATCGTTTAGGCGTTCATATTGCAGACGTAAGCCACTACGTCAGCGTCGGTGGGGAAATTGATAAAGAAGCTTTTGAAAGGGCAACTAGCGTTTATTTTCCCGAAAGCGTAATACCTATGTTGCCCGAAAAATTGTGTAACGACGTATGTTCTCTGCGTGAAGGCGTTGAAAGGTTGACTTTGTCTTGCGTTATGTTAGTTGATAAAGTCGGCAACGTAACCGATTATGAAATTACGCCGTCGGTAATAAAAAGTAGTGCACGCACAACTTACGACCAAGTTCAAAAAATTATTGACGGGGACGAAGAAACTATAAAGAAGTTTCAGCCTATAGTAGAAAACGTTCTTTTAATGAGTGAATTAGCCGATATTTTAATAAAAAAGCGTGATGAAGAAGGCAGTATTGATTTAGACGTAAAAGAAAGCGCAATATCGGTAAACAAACACGGCGATATAATAGTTACGAGTACAAAGCGAGATAAAGCGCATAGATTGATAGAAGAATTTATGATTTTGGCAAACGTAACCGTTGCCGAATATATGTTTTATTTAGATAAGCCGTTTATTTACCGTGTACACGAAAAACCCTCGCCTGAAAAACTTGAAAATTTCTATGATTTTCTAAAAGGATTAGGCATAAACGCAAAGCGTAGAAAAGACCAAATTTTTTCAAAAGATTTTCAAACGGTATTAAAAAATGCAGATGGCACGCCCGTTTATACGGTTATAAATAGAGTTATGTTACGCTCAATGCAAAAGGCAAAATATTCGCCTGAAGAAAAAGGGCATTTCGGTCTTTCAAAAGAACATTACTGTCACTTTACGTCGCCCATTAGAAGATATCCCGATTTAGTCGTGCACAGAATAATTAAAGATTTTCTTAAAGGTGAAAACGTTGAAGAAAAATACGGCGATTTTGTCTACGACGCAGCAGAACAATCTTCGTTAAAAGAAAGAAACGCAATAGAAGCCGAACGCGCCGTTGACGAATATTATAAGATGCTTTATATAAGCGATTTCGTTGGGGAAGAATTTATCGGTGTGGTGAGTGGCGTAACTGGATTTGGCGTGTTCGTTGAACTTGAAAACGGCATAGAGGGGCTTGCAAAAATAGAAACGTTGAAGTTTAAGGGAAGAAGACCTATTTACGACGCTAAAAGTTTCACTTTGACGGATGGTAGAACCACTTATAAGTTAGGGCAAACTGTAAGTATAAAGGTTGCAGGAGTAAACGTCGGGGAGCGCAGAGCGGAATTTTTAATTATTTAATTAAAAACCCCTTGCAAAAGTGGATAAAATATAGTAAAATATATTTTTAGAGAAAGGAAGTTTATGCAAGAAAAAACCATATGCCTAAATAGGCAAGCAAATCACGAATATTTTATACTTGAACGCATAGAGGCTGGCATTGTTTTAGACGGTGGCGAAGTTAAGTCGTTAAGGCAAGGCAACGTCAACTTAAAGGACAGTTTTTGCGTAGTTTCAAACGGTGAAATGTTTATAAAGAATATGCATATAGCCGTTTATGAAAAAGCAGGTGCGTTTAACGTAAAAGACTCTCGCCGTGATAGAAAACTTTTGTTGCATAAAGATCAAATAATAAAACTTACGGCTAAAGTAAATCAAAAAGGATTAACGCTAGTGCCGTTAAAACTTTACTTTAACCAAGCGCTTATAAAAATGGAATTAGGACTATGCCAAGGTAAGCATACTTACGATAAAAAGCGTGCTACTATGGAAAAAGATCTTAAGCGTGAAAAAGAACGCGAAATAAAAAATTACAGATAATCAAAGGAGAATATAGAAATGGCAAATAAAAAGAGAATTGAAACCGTTTGCGTACAAGGTGGTTACACCCCGAAAAACGGTGAACCAAGACAAATTCCCATATATCAAAGCACTACGTTTAAGTATGATACTAGTGAAGATATGGGTAAACTTTTTGACCTTGAAGCAAGTGGATATTTTTACACTAGACTTCAAAACCCAACTAACGATTTAGTTGCAA
>JAZSJY010000194.1:0-2835 GCA_045534565.1 Christensenellaceae bacterium
TGATCTAATGGTTTTGAAGTTGGTAAGCATACCGCCAAGCCAACGTGAATTTACGTAGAATTGACCGCATCTTTCAGCTTCTTCTTTGATTGCGTCTTGCGCTTGTTTTTTAGTACCTACGAAAAGTACGCTTTTGCCTTGTTTAGCAATGTCTACTACGAAAGGATATACGTCGTTTTCAATAAGTTCAACCGTTTGTTCAAGGTTGATAATGTGAATACCGTTTCTTTCGCCGTAGATGTACTTCTTCATCTTGGGGTTCCATCTTCTAGTTTGGTGACCAAAGTGAACACCAGTTTCAAGAAGTTGCTTCATTGTAATAACTGCCATAATTTTTACCTCCGTTCTGCCTCCCCGAGCCTTGTTATTTTAAGACAACATTTCCGCCGTGCAATGTTTTTTTGCGGAAACACGAAAGTCTTAAGACCACGGGTGCGAATTTTTGCTTGTATATTTTAGCATAAACTACGTTTATATGCAAGGGTTTTACCCCCGTTTTTAAATATTTTTTACTTTAAAGTAAACAAAAAAGCGTCATTTTTTTAAGACGCTTTTTTTCTTTTTAGTTTTCGTCAGGTTCTAAACTCATTGCTTCTTCAGCAAGTTCGTCTTCTTCTAAAACTCTGCAGAATTCTTCAAATACTTCGTCAAGAAGTTTTTCGTCTTCTACGGGAAGAAGGTCTGCAGTTTCTTCGTCGTCGCCGGCAAGTTCAAAAATAACTATGTCGTCGTCTTCCATGCCGTCAATTGCTTCGGCAGGTTCAAACGCTGAATAATTTTTGCCTTTGTATTCAATAGTTCCTACAAAATAGAATTTTAATTTTTTGCCGTCGTCGGTAACGAGTTCAACGATATCTTCGTCTTCACAGCAATCACAATCGCAGTCGTGGCCGTGTTCGTCACAACCGCAGTTACATTTCTTTTCTTTTTCGCTCATAATAATTAACTCCTTTTTTTATCGTTTAAAAATCCTTGCAATATGGTAGCGGCGGCAAGACTATCAACGAATTGTTTGCGCTCTTGCCTGCTTTTGCCTTGCGAAATAAGAACTTCTTCTGCTTCGCAAGTAGAACACCTTTCGTCTACCGTAAAAATTTGTACGTTAAGCCTTTCCTTTAACCTTTCAATAAAATAGTTAGCCTTTTGCGTTTGTATTGAAGGCGTACCGTCAAAATTGACGGGCAACCCACACACCAACGCAGTTGCGCACTTTTCACGCACGTAGTATTCTATTTTTTCAAGGTCGGTTTTAAGGTTTTTCCGCACGTACGTTTCCACGGGCAGAGAATAACTGTTAAACGGGTCGGAAACGGCAATGCCTATTCGCCTATCCCCTATATCCAAACACAAAAATCTTTCCACTTAATTATTGTACCATATCTTGCCAAAAAAATGCAACCGTTTTAATAAATTTAAGCAAGCAAAACGCCGAGCAGTTTCGCTCGGCGTTTGCGGTTAGTCTTCTTGTGTGTTGGGCTTTTTAGATTTACTTATTTTTTCAACCTTTTCCATAACTTGCTCTTGTCCGTCTTTTACTATTTGCCTTGCTCTAACCGAATTAGCGCAAAGCAACGCGCCAAGAGCCATACCTAAAATCATTCCGCCCAAGAATTTTTCGCACATATTTCCCCCTTTATCCGCCTAGGGTTATTATGCGCCGTTTTTCGCCTTTTATACAAAAAAACCGACTTTAAAAGTCGGCTTGTTTTTTATTTTGCAAGTTTTTTTGCTTGATAGTCTTCAATTGCCTTTTTAATTGCTTCTTCTGCTAACACAGAACAATGCAATTTTTGTGAAGGCAGACCACCTAACTTTTCAACTACGGCTTTGTTCGTTACCTTTAAGGCTTCTTCTACGGTCATTCCTTTTATCATTTCGGTAGCAGTTGAACTAGTTGCAATAGCTGCTGCGCAACCAAAAGTTTTGAATTTTGCATCTACTATTATTTCGTTTTCAATACGCAAAGTTATCATCATTATATCACCGCAACTTGCGTTACCAACCGTGCCAGAACCGTCTGGATTTTCTATTTCACCTACGTTTTTAGGGTTCTTAAATACGTCCATTACTTTTTCGTTATACATTTTTAATTTCTCCTTGTGCGTTGAATAACGGTGACATTTCACGCAATCTTTTTACTGCGTCTTTTATCGTTTCAACGGCGTAATCTACTTCTTCTATAGTATTGTGTTTACCAAATGAAAACCTTATTGAGCCGTGCGCTAATTCTTCAGGCAACCCTAAAGCAAGCAACACGTGTGACGGCTCTAACGAGCCTGACGAACACGCCGAACCCGACGATACCGATATACCTGCAAGGTCTAAACAGAACAAAATTGATTCGCCTTCAATAAACTTGAAAGAAAAATCTGCGTTCGCTGGTAACCTGTTTTGTCTTGGTCCGTTGAGTTTTACGAAAGGAACTTCTAAAAGCACTCTATCAATAAATCTGTCACGCAAAGACGAAACGTATTTGAAATTCTCTTCCAAATCTCTATCTGCAATCTTAAAAGCTTCGGCAAAACCAACTATCCCTGGAACGTTGGTAGTCCCGCCACGTTTAGTTCTTTCTTGGTGACCACCCGTCAATATGCTTTCAACTTTAAGTCCGTTTCTAATGTATAGCGCACCTACGCCCTTTGGCCCGTAAATTTTGTGAGAACTCATACTCATCATATCTACGCCCAACTCTTTAACGTCAATTTTTAGAACGCCTGCCGCTTGCACTGCGTCGGTAAAGGCTACTGCGCCGACCGAGTGCGCTATTTCTGCAATTTCTTTTGTAGGTTCTATCGTACCAACTTCGTTATTAGCCATCATACAGCCAACGAATAT
>JAZSJY010000093.1:0-5959 GCA_045534565.1 Christensenellaceae bacterium
GAGTAAGTTCTAGTATAATCGAGCGTAGTATACTTAAACGCATATTGATCAGGATAGCGTTCTGCCATTTCGTCAAGAACTTGCGAAAAGGTCAAATCCAAAACGTCGTATTTCTTCCAAGGATGCGTACCAGTTTTAGAACGGTTGTAATATACAGGTTTTTCAACGGGTGCAATTGCATTGTTCGTTAAACAACTCTTAAAATGAGTAAGCAAAATATCGTAAGAAGTTATTTCACCCGAATCCATAACTGAAACGAATCCGTCGTAATTAAGTGAACGCAAAGCATTTAAAAAATCTTTAACTGGTAATTCGCCATCACCTATCAAAACGTTTTCGCCATTTTTCATATCGCCAAGGCGAACGTAATTTATGTGTGCGCCCAACGTTTGAATAGTAGTATCAGCCGATTCGTTTGCTAAAAAGTACGTTTGACGGATATTCCAACAAACTTTTATGGTTGCCGTGCCGAACAAGTTAATTACGTCAAGAACTTTTTCAGTATTTACCAACGGACCAGAAGTTTCTAAAAGTATTGAAACCCCGTTATCTTCCGCAACTTTTATTGCAGGGGTTAAAATTTCTTTAAGTTTAACGTCTTCTAAAAGTTCGCCAAATTGAACTATTACACCACTAACCGACGCTAACGAAGCGTATTCTATATATTTTGTTAAAACGGCACAATCAAAGTTTTTATCTATAATTTGTGGGCAAACTATAACGGGTATACTTATATGTCTATTTACTAATTTTCTTTTTGCATCAACGGTTACTGACGCACGAAAAATACTATCCGTATGATTTGAAATTTCTTTTTCCACGTTAGAAATTTCAACACCGTCAAAGCCGTATTCTTGCGTAAGATTACACAAGCCAACAAAACTTGACGTGTTAACTATGCTGTCTGAAAATGAAAATTTCATACTAATCACCTTCATAAACTATTTTATTGAGAGCGTTTATGTACGCACGAATACACGCACCGACAATGTCCGTGGAAACACCGTTGCCTGGGTATAACTTACCGTCGGCACGCAAACGAATTATTGAAGAACCTACTGCGCCCCTACCTTTAGTTATTGCGTGAACTTGGAAGTCGTCAAGCTCGTAGTGATGCCCTATAATTTGTTCTATTGCGTGGAAAGCAGCATCAATAGGACCGTCACCCGTGGAAACGCCCGTAAATTTTTCGCCGTCTTTTTCAAGCGTTACGTTTGCCGTAGCGGGAATAATATTACCACTATTTACTACGTAATTGATAAGATGATAAGTTGAAGGCACTTGCATTGCCGTGCTTGCAACTACCGCTTCTAATTCTTTAGTATCAATAGCTTCTTTTTTAGAAGTAAGTTTTTTAAATTCTTCGTAAACCTTACCAACGTCACTATCCGTAAGTTCGTAGCCTAATTGTTTTACTGATTCTGCAACTTCTTTCATAGTTGCAGTTGCATTCAACACGCCTACTTCTGCTATAGGTTGGTCAATAGCCTTTTTCTCATCAACTAAACCGTTTATTGCTGAAACGATAGATTTAACGTTAGTAACGTCAACGTCGCAATCAACGCCCATAGCGTATTTTTTCGCTCTCATAACGTCGCATAAAGTTGCTGAAGTAAGATATTCGCCGATTGCCGACGTTTTTACGCCGTCTGCCCCTGCGTTAATTGCTGAAATTGCGCTAGCGCAAGCAAGTGAAAGCGCGTTTGAAGGTTGAACTGACAATTTAACGTCACAACTACCTTTAATTTCTTTAACTATTTTTTCATAATCTTCTGGGAAAGCAATACCAGCGTCGTCACAAATTGTAACTTCTGTTACACCAGCCGAGCACGCAGTTTTTACACATTGAACAACGAAATCACTATCAGCCCTAAACACGTCTAAAGCCACGAATTCAACGCTATCGCAAACTTCTTTAGCCGTGCTAACTAATTCTTCAATTTTACCAACCATTGCAGGTGCTTTTAAGTGATAAAAATATTCCATTAAAGTAGTTGAAACGGGCATTACTACTTGTAAGCACACCGATTTTGCACCTTTTACACTTTCAAAAGTTGAAAGTACGCTTTCACGACTACTACCAACAGGAATTTTTACTGCAACGTTCTTTACCGAACACGCTATAGTACGACAAATAACTTCATTTTCTTTTGACGCCGTTAGCGTAGGTAGTTCTATAGCATCAACACGTGAAGCGTCTATTCTTTCTGCAATTGCTAGCTTTTCTCTAAACGTAAGAGATAAGTCTTGTTCTGCTACTGCCTTTAACGTTACGTCCGAAACACAAATTTTTTTCATCGTAATAAACTCCTTAAAAATATTATTTGAAATAAAAAATCCCCGACTAAACAGTCAGGGACGATTTTCACCGCGGTACCACCCGAATTATTGCAAAAAAGCAATCACTCTTTAGTATGTAACGTAACTACCCGTAAACGATTACTATCCGTTCTTTCATTTACGGTTACACGCCCTTGCCGTTTCAAATAATATATTGTATATTATACAATATACTAAAAAACCTTGTCAAGCAAATAGTGTTCAATACGCTCACAGTTTTACCTTTTTCAATAAAAAATCCCCGACTAAATAGTCAGGGACGATTTTCACCGCGGTACCACCCGTGTTATTGCGTATTTGCAATCACTTATTTGCTTTTAACGGGGCGACCGTAAACGATTACTAAAATTTCACCGTTTCCGCTCCGGAATGAGTAACGATTTTATCTTCATTAGCTTGCACCAAACGCTAACTCTCTGCATCAAATAAAGCCGTCTGTTTCCATCAATGCGTTTATAATTTGCCGTAATTATACAACCGAAAAACAAAAGTTGTCAAGCATTTTTATTTTATTTTCAGCAATTTTTTTAGATTTTTTGAAAATATCATTTCACGTTCTTTTTCAGTCAACGGAATTTTATTAAAACGTTCTAATTCACCAACGGCGTCCCACATTGGAAAGTCTGTTCCAAAAAAGAACTTTTCAACACCCAAAAGGTCAATTAATTCCTTTGCTTTTTGGGGTGTAATAAAAGGTAATGACGAGCAAGTATCAAAGTAAACGTTATCTAACCCTTTGTAAAGATAAGCGTCATCCCAACATCTATACCCACCGAAATGAGCGCCTATAAAGTTAACGTTAGGATATTTTTTAGCCATGCGAACTAATCTTTTGGGCTTACTATATTCGTATCTATCGTCACCCGTGTGAAATAAAATGGGCAACCTATCGCCTATTACACGGTAAAACTTTTCAGCGTCTTCACCGTCAATATAAAACTTTTGAAAATCAGGGTGTAGTTTTACACCCTTAAAACCGTTATCAATACACCAACTTACTTCTTCTGCAATTTGCTCTTCCGTTAAGTCTTGGTGTAAGGTCATAAAGCCTATAAATTCTTTATGCGCGTCAATCTCGTTTTTTATAAATTGATTTATAGAGCGTACTTGTTGCGGTTTAGTTGCGCACGAGTGTACTACGTAACGCGTAATTCCTGCGTGTGCGCCGTCTTCAATTAAATTCTCCACCGTGCCGGCGGGCGTTTCCATCTTAATATCGTAAAACGCGCCTATCGTTTCGGTGGCTTTTTCTGCTATTTTATTAGGATAGATGTGTGCGTGTGCGTCAATAATTTCCATTTCTACACCTTTTCTTCACTTTCGTTTACGTATCTTTTTAAATATGATAAATCTAAAACCCATTGTGATACTTCGTTGAGTTTTTTATGCTTTTCGTTCGCCTGCCCTAAAGCCTTTATATAATCGGCGTAGGAACAACCGTTAACTTTAATAAAATGATTTTCCGCGCGCCTTATATCACCTTTTAATTGCGTGCGCCCGATATGAATTACGCTGTGACAATCGTGACAAACGGCAATAACGTCCTCAAGTTTTTGAACGCCCTTTTCCGCATTATAACTCCAACGTTCGTGGGCTTCTAAACGATATGCCGTTCTACCGCATATCATACATTTTCCGCCTGCGCGCACATACGCATCTTTACGCAAAAAATCCCATTGCGCTTTAGATAAAATTGCGCGTAAATTACTTCCCCAACAACCGTCGGGAACTAATTCAAAATTTAGTTTATAAGACATTTTCAACCTGCCTGCTTTGGTGACAAACTAAATAAATTATTTGATATTCGCTTGAAAGTTTTTCAACTAATTCAAGTGAATTTTTTAATTTTGCGTCGTCTAAATTATAGAAAGGATCATCTAAAATCATAAAGGGTTTTTCTTTTGCAAAAAGCACGTCCGTAAGCGCAAATCGTTTGCAAATTTCAAACAAGTTTTGATAGCCTTTACTATAGTAATCAACTGATTTTTCCCCATCGTTTTCAACAGCCCTTACAGTTAAATCAATATCTATAACGGCGCTAGTAGTTTCACTTATATAGGATAGGTATTTATTAAGACTTTGTTGTAACGGCGCGCGATATTTCACCTTTAAATTTTCATCTGCAAGTTTTAAGAATTCAAGCGTTTTCGTAAGTATTGAATAATGATTTTCATAATCGGTTATACGATCTTTTAACACTTGCTTTTCTTCTTCTAATTCAGGCATAGAATCTGCGTATTCAACGTATTTTATCGCCTTGGCTTTTAACTCTGCAAGTTTTATAGTTTTGTCCCTAAACTCTCTTTGCAAAGTAGACTTTTCCATATTAAGTTGAACTACGTTAAGACTTAAATCAAGGGGTTTGAAAACGTCTTGCTCTTTTTCCAGAATAGCAACTTCTTGATTAACTGAACTTTCTTGTTTTTCAATTTCTATTAACCTTTGGCTTGCACTTAAAATAGTTTGCAAGCGATTATTTCTATCACCAGAAACGTTGAAACGACTTAGATATACGTCTATACCCTGTTGATATCTTGCTTTAATTTCATAAAACCCTAAAATATCTTTTTTCTTTTCTTCTATAAGCTGTAAATAACCGTTATCTTGCACGGGTTTATTCTTGTTAAGAATAACGGTTACTATTAAAGCAATTAAACAAAGGGCCGAAACACCAAATAAAACACAACCTATAATCGTATTAAAGAACACGCTAACTATCCCCGCAATTAAAAATAATGCGGAAATAACAGCAAAAATTATTGGTTTTTTATCTTTTTTGGGTGCGGGAATTTGATTTTGCTTTTCGGTTAATTCCCTAACCATTTGCTCTAAACTTTCTATCTTTGTGTTAACGCCAGAAAGTTCGTTATTACAAGCGATATACTTGTTAACTTCTTCTACGCTGACGATATTGCCGTTCAACACTTTTTGACAGGGTTGTTTTTGCGCGTAAATATCTTCACGCGTTTTTAATAATTTGTCGTATCTTTCCTTTTTAATTTTTATAGTTTCCGCCCTTCCTGCAAGGGTTAGTTTTTGGTCTATTTCTTTTATTCTTTTATCAATATTTTGCGTTTCAATTGATAAATTTTCCGCTTCTTCTTTGAGTTTATTAGCCGTATCTATTGCCGTTTTCGCTTGCTCTATACTCTGTTCTATTTTATAAACTTCAACCTTGGCATCGGGTATTAAACCTTTACCGCCCCTATACTTATAAGTTTTAGCTTTTTCATCTAACTTTTTAACGGCGTCGTCAAAGGAAGAACTATCTTGAATTTCGCAAATTTGATTGTATTTTGCAGTAAGACTAGTATTGCTTTTAACTTGAAAATCTTTTTGCGAAAAATAAGTAGTAGATAAAAAGCCTTCTTCGTCCACACCAAAAAGTTTCTTACCTAAATCTTCTTTTACGTTAAAAGTTTTCCCCGTAGAAATATCGTACAAAACCACCGTATCTTCGGCTTCTTTGTTGCCGAAAAAGCGCTCAATTTTATATTCTTTTCCTTGATGAATAAATTGCAAATAACCGCCGAAACGAGTAGCGGAATTCCACGGTTTATACTTTGTCCTTTCGTTATCGGCAACGTTTCTTTTACTGTCGTTTAAGCCGAAAAACATT
>JAZSJY010000078.1:0-9447 GCA_045534565.1 Christensenellaceae bacterium
CGAACGGTTAAACCTAACTTGCTTACTTCGTCAACTAAATAAGATATTTTTCCACTTTGGGTAAGCGCAGGTAAAAACATCATTACCGACGCCCTTAACCCCGTGCCTAAATTAGTTGGGCATGCAGTTAAATATCCTAAATTTTTATCGTAAGCAATATCTAAATTCTTTTCAATTTCGTCGTCTACTTTGCTTATGCGCTTATAAACTTCGTCAAGCTTAAAGCCCTTCATAAAGCATTGCTCTCTTATGTGGTCTTCTTCGTTAATCATTACCGATATACTTTCGTCTTGATTAATAAGCGCTGCGCCAAAGTCTGCGTTTTCAATAAGATTTTCACTTATTAAATGGCGTTCTTTCATTGCTTCTAACTTTACGTCGCTTAAATTAGACACGAAATATAAATTAAAAGTATCCGAACGAACTAACGCGCGATTTACCCTTTTAACCACTTCCCTTGCAAGCGTTTGATCTTTTATCCTAAACGGCAAACCTTTAATATTCCTTGCAAGCCTTATTCGTGACATTATGATGTTGCCGTCAAACGTATTAAGGTCAGTATAATTTTCACTCATATTATTTAAGTCCCTTCCTTTTTAGTTCGTCAAGCAACTTGCGAATTTCTTTACCGATATTTGAAGCGTCGTCAAACCTGCCGTCTATAACTGCAGACTCTTTCATTTTTAAAAGTGCTTCGTATTCGGTTATCAATTGTTTGTCACTAGCAGTGATTTTTGGACTTTTGCCCGTGTGGAAAGTTTTACCCTGTATTTTTTTAAGGGTAATATACACTTCACGTTCAAACGCGCTATAACAGTTTGGACAACCGAGCATGCCCGTGCGGTAAAATTCGCTTAACCTATAACCGCACTTATCACAAATTTTTTCGTACATATTTTATTTAAAGTTCTTTTCTTCAAGTGCCTTAATTTTTGCAACTCTTCTTTCGTGGCGTTCGTCGTGTGAAAATTCGGTGAACAAAAATGCGTCTACTATTTCAAGCATAAGCCCAGGTCCTACTACCCTTTCACCAAAAGCCAAAACGTTTGCGTCGTTGTGAAGTCTTGTCATTTTTGCTGAAAATACGTCGTGACAATGTGCGCAACGAATTCCTTTAATTTTGTTTGCAACTAAACTCATACCGATACCCGTACCGCAAATGAGAATTCCTTTATCAAATTCTCCCCTTGCAACCGCTTCCGAAACGGCTTGTGAATATTCGTTGTAGTCGGTTGATTTATGGTCGTAACTACCAAAATCTTTATATTCAACGCCCTTTTTTTCAAGATATTCAATAAGAACGGGTTTTAAGTTAATTCCACCGTGGTCACAGCCTATTGCTACTTTCATTTTTATTTATCTCCTTTTCTAATTAGAATTTCGTTTAGTATTACGTTGCACGCATCTTCTATTTGGTGCGACGTTTTTATATATACGTTTATGTTACCGCCATACGGATCTAAAATATCATTTAACCCCGTTGCTTCAGCAATAGTATAAACGTTGTTAAATCCCCTTAAACTTAACTTATGGCTATAAGTCATAGTAAGTACTAAATCGGCTTTCTTTATCATATCGGGCGTAAGTTGCCTTGACTTAAAGCCGTACGGCTTATATCCCAAAAGTTTTAACGCTTGAAAGGAATTTTGACTCATTTTTAAGCCGTCTTCGGTATTGAGCCCTGCCGATTTCACTCTTACCCCTTCAACGCCTGCGTTTTTTAGTTTGTTCTTTAGTATTATTTCTGCCATTGGCGACCTACACGTGTTCCCCGTGCAGACAAACAGTATCTTTTTGTATTTCATCCACAAGACTTCCTTAATCTGTTCATTATTCCCATATAAACGCCGTCTTCACTATTCATTGCGATTGCTATTATTATATCGGCTTTCTTTTCGCCTTCTAATAGCTTATCGTAAAGATTTGATGCAATTTCTAAATCGCTTTTACCAAGCAATAATAAATTTTTATTAGCGAACTTTTCTTTTAAGTGATCGGCACACATTATATACGGCGTTTTTCCTTGCGATAAAACGTTATCGTAAAGGTTCGTTACTTCGTCAATTTGGTCTTCTGTAAACATTGCCGTTTGACAGTTCGGTTGATAGTGTTTATATTTTACCCCTGGCGATTTTACCTTATCGCCTTCCTTATGCTCTGCTATAAGGCAAACACCCGTTACGCTTTCAATCATTTCTTTGGTGACTAACCCTGCGCGCAATATTCTTGGAACTTCGCCCGTTACGTCAAGCACGGTGCTTTCTATTCCACCGTTGCACTTACCACCGTCTAAAATCAACGGAATTTGCCCGTTTAAATCGTCGTAAACGTGTTTTGCCGTTACGGGGCTAGTATGCTTTGAAAGGTTTGCGCTAGGCGCAACCACGGGCATATCTAACGCTCGCAGAAGTTGTTGACACCCCTTGTGCATAGGCATGCGCAACGCCAAAGTTTGACCACCGCAAACGGCTTCCTTACAAACTACGCCTTTGCTTTTAAGCACCAACGTTAACGGCCCAGGCATAAAAGCTTTCATAAGGTCGTAAACGTAATCTTGTTCCACTTCAACGAGTTTTTTAATATCGTAATCAGGGTGAACGTGCGCTATTAAGGGATTATCTGCCGGGCGACCTTTTATACGAAAAATCTCTTTTACCGCTTGTGGCATAGTGCCTATTGCGCCTAATCCGTAAACCGTTTCGGTAGGCATGCCTATTACGCCACCCGAAAGCAAAATTTTCACGCTCTCTTCAATTGTCTTATCGTTAATCGTTTCTATACGCGTTTGCATATTAAAAAATGTCGTCGTCAACCGTCTTTACTACGTCGCTTATCGGCGTGGGTTCTTTTTGTTCTTCTTGACGTGGCGGTAAATCTTCACAATCGGCAAGTTTTACCGTTACGTTTTGCGTTTGTTCGCCGTCTTCTATTTCGCCGGATTCTTCGTTAAAGTTAATAAACCTTGTATTTTCACCCTTGAAGTATAGTTTTACTACGCCCGTTGAACCACTTCTGTTCTTTTCAACTATAATTTCTGCAACGTTCTTTTGAACTTTGCCTTCGGCAATTTCCTTTTCGGTTGCGTTCTTATCGGGGCGGTGAATAAACATAACTATATCGGCGTCTTGTTCTATCGCACCCGATTCACGAAGGTCTGCAAGTTGCGGTCTACCCTTTCTGGTTTCAACGGCACGGTTAAGTTGTGAAAGCGCAAGCACAGGGATATCTAATTCCTTTGCAAGAATTTTAAGATACCTTGATATTTCGGTTATTTCATTTTGACGGCTATCTGAACTTCTTGCCTTATCAGGCGACATAAGTTGTATGTAGTCAATCATTACGAAGTCAAGCCCGTAACGGCTTTTAATTCTTCTACATTTAGACATTATTTGTTGGGGGGTTACTATTGCAGAATCGTCAATAAATATTTTTGTTTTAGAGAGTTTTTCCCTTGCTTGCATTATTTTAAGCCATTCAGTTCTGCTTATATCGCCCTTTATTACGTTGCCCATATTTACGCCTGCGCAAGAACAAATTAACCTTTGAACGATTTCTTCCTTGCTCATTTCTAACGAGAAAACTGCGCAAGAATAACCCTGCAACGCTATACTTTCAACGATATTCATTGCGAACGAAGTTTTACCAACGGCAGGACGGGCTGCAAGTATAACTAAATTACTTTTACGCATGCCGTGTAACAACGCGTCTACGCCACGGAATTTAGTGGGAATACCACGTCTTCTTGCCTTATCGTTGCCTGCAGATTCAAAACCTGCGATAACGTCTGATATAACTTTATCAATTTCTGCAACTTCACTAGTATCTGCATCGGTTGATATATCGTAAACTTTCTTTTCTGCAAAAGATAGGGCTGAAACTTTATCCGTACTCGTTTTGCTAGTTTCTATAATTTCCGACGCACCCACTATAAGTTTACGAAGTAAGCTATCTCTTTTAACTATGTCTAAATACCTTTGATAGTTAACTGAAGAAGGTACGGCGTTAGTGAGTTGAGCGATATAATTTATTCCGCCTGCTTGCTCTAAACTGCCTTGCTTTTCAAGCATATCGGTAAGCGTAACTATATCAACGGGTTGGTTTTCCCCTGCAATTTTACTCATTGCGTTAAAAATATACTTGTGACTTTCAGCGAAAAAATCTTCTTCCTTTAGAAAAGACGATATTTCTACTTGTACCCTTGGGTCTAAAAGAATACAACAAAGTAACGCTTGTTCTGCTTCAAGACTATGTGGCATTTCGTTTATTTTTGCTTTTGCCATAATTTAATATCTCCTTTAGTGCGCCTATATGCTTTTGAATTCTTCAAGCGTGTCCTTAAACACCTTGAAAGCCGACCTAAACGGCGATTTATCCGTTAAATCTACGCCTGCTATTTTTAATAATTCTACGGGGCTATCTTTTCCACCCGACGATAAAAACTTAAAGTAATCGTCAACGGCACTCTGCCCTTCCGTTAAAATTCTATCTGCTATTGCAAGCGCGCTTATTATTCCCGTTGCGTATTTATAAACGTAAAAGGCCCTGTAAAAATGTGGTATTCTTGCCCATTCGTACTGTATTAACCCTTCACTTTCAACGGCGTCGCCGTAATACGCTTTGTTTAACGCCAAGTATGCGTTAGATAAACTTTCTTTCGTTAAAGGCTCGCCGTCTTCAACCGCCTTGTGCGCAAAATGCTCAAATTCTGCAAACTGCGTTTGACGGAATAAAGTCGTTCTTATCATTTCTAACAAATAAGAAAGCAAATATTTTTTTAGTTTTTTATCTTTTTCGGTTGCAAGAAGATGCCTTATCAAAAGCACTTCGTTTACCGTACTTGCAACTTCTGCCACGAATATTTTATAGTCTGCTTTAGAATAGCATTGTTCTCTGTTTGAAAAATAAGAGTGTATGCTATGCCCCATTTCGTGCGCAATAGTAAATACGTCGTGCGTGGTTTGTTGATAGTTAAGCAAAACGTACGGGTGAGTATCGTATACGGCAACGCTATATGCACCGCTACGCTTACCGTCGCTTTCGTATACGTCTATCCAACGTTCGTTTTTAGCCTTCAACAATAAATCACGGTATTCTTTACCGAGTGGGGAAAGCCCTTCAACTACTAAATCGTACGCCTTTTCATAATCAAGTTTTAATTCTGCACCTTCTACCACGGGTACGTATACGTCGTACATATACATTTTATCGTAACCGAGTAATCTTTTCTTTTCAGCCATATATTCGTGCAACGACGGAAGGGCTTCTTTAACAGTTTCAATAAGGTTTTCATACACTACGGGCGAAACGTCTTCAGCAGAAAGAGCGCGGTCTAACGCCGATTGATATTTTTTCGCCTTTGCTAAAAACACGCCTTTTTTTACGTTGCCGTAATAGGTTGAAGATATTACGTTAATGAGCGATACGTACGCGCCGTAATATTTTGTAAATGCTTTTTTGCGCAGTTCCCTATCTTCGCCGTGCAATATTACGCCGTAAGTTCCGTGAGATAACTGTATGTTTTTACCGTTATGCCTTATTTTGCCGAGCGGTAAATCAGCGTTATCTATTTTAGTGAATATATCACGGAAAGAAGATAGCGTTTCGCCACTTAAAGCAAGCAATTTTTCTTCGTTTTCACTTAAAACGTGCTCTTTTTCTTTAAGTATCGTTTTAAGCATATAATCGTAATCTTTTAAGTCGGGATCTATTATGAAGTTTTGCAAAACTTCTTGGTCTAAAGCAGTTATTTCAGGAAGAATATACGCCGTGTTTGCGCTTATAGTTGCGCCGAGCGCCATTATTCTTGACATAAGCGCGTCACTCTTTGCGTCTTTAGTGTTTTCGTCGTGTTTCATCATTGCGTAAACACTTAACTTATCTAAAATCCTGCCAACTTTTTCTTCGGCTTCCATACAACGCAAAAAGTCCTGCTTATTAGAAAGTTTACCCTTAAACTCATCAAAATTAGCCATGTCCTTGACTTGTTCATAGGCTTTATTCCACTCTTCTTCGCTACCGAATATTTCCTCGGTTGCCCATCTATAACGCTTATCCAAAATTATTCCCCCGATATTAGTTTTTATTGCTGTGGATAGGCGCAGGCATTCTACCGCCACGACCTATAAACTTATCACAACCGTAAGGGCTTACCGCCATAATGGGCGCAGAGCCCAAAAGTCCACCGAATTCAACGAAATCACCCACGCCTTTATTTGGTACGGGTATTACGCGAACGGCCGTAGTTTTATTATTAATCATACCGATTGCCGATTCGTCAGCAATCATACCTGCGATAGTAGTTGCAGGCGTATCGCCAGGGATTGCAACCATATCTATACCAACGCTACAAACGCACGTCATTGCTTCTAACTTTGAAAGGGTAATTGCACCGCTCTTTGCAGCGTTTATCATGCCGATATCTTCACTTACGGGAATAAACGCGCCCGAAAGCCCACCTACGTTTGAACTTGCCATTACGCCACCTTTCTTAACGGCGTCGTTAAGCATTGCAAGTGCCGCAGTAGTGCCGTGCCCACCAACGCTATCTAAACCTATTTCTTCTAAAATATGCGCAACGCTATCGCCCATAACGGGGGTTGGCGCAAGTGATAAGTCCACTATACCGAATTCGGCGTTCAATCTCTTTGACGCTTCTTCTGCGATTAGTTGACCTGCCCTTGTAATCTTAAACGCCGTCTTTTTAATAACTTCTGCCACTTCGTTTATTGACGCGCCTTTCATGCTCTTTAATGCGTGATGCACTACGCCTGGCCCTGAAACACCAACGTTTATAACCGTTTCCCCTTCGCCAACGCCGTGGAACGCACCTGCCATAAACGGATTGTCTTCAACGGCGTTACAAAATACTACTAATTTTGCGCAACCAAAGCCGTCTCTTTCTTTAGTTCTATCTGCCGTTTGTTTTATAATTTCACCCATAAGGCGAACGGCATCCATATTTATACCCGCTTTTGACGAGCCTACGTTTACCGACGAACACATTCTATCGGTAACGGCAAGCGCTTCTGGAATACTTTTAATAAAAGATTCTTCATAACTTGTCATACCCTTTTGCACTAACGCAGAGTATCCGCCCAAAAAGTCAACGCCAACGGTTTTTGCCGCGCGATCAAGTGCTTTTGCAAGCACAACTTCTTTACCGCAAAAAGACGAAGTCAATAGACTTGCAGGCGTTATTGACACACGTTTATTTATAATGGGGATACCGTATTCAGAACCTAAATCTTCTGCTACTTTAACGATATTTTCAGCCTTTTTACATATTCTATCGTAAACTAAACGGGCAGTTTGTTCAGCATCGTCACGCACGCAGGGTAACAACGATATGCCCATAGTTATAGTTCTTACGTCAAAATGTTCTTTTTCAACCATATCTATGGTTTCAAGAATTTCCTTTCTATTAAGCATAATTTTTTACCTTTTCTTAAATTTTGTGCATTGCGTTAAAAATATCTTCGTGTTGAACGTGGATAGATACGCCTATGTTTTCGCCTAATTCAACCATTTTGTTCTTAAATTCTTTTAAGTTGAGTTTTGCATTGTCTAACTCACAAAGCATAAGCATAGTAAAATTACCTTGCATTAAAGTTTGGCTTATGTCTTCAATATTTACGTCGTTTTCCGCCGCCAACCCGCTGACCTTTGCTATTATACCCGGTTTATCCTTTCCTATTACCGTTACTATTGCTTTCATTTGCTATTCCTCCGTTTGTTCGTCTTCTAAAATTTCGTAACTGATTAAAAAGTTGCCTTGCGTAATATACCTTACGTTTTGACCTTCGGTAAATTCTGGGTATTCCTTTTCATCAAACACCAAAACTTTACGTTCAAAAAAGTCGTTCTTATATTTATTCCACTCAATAAAGATAAGCGCTTTACAGTCAACGCCGTCTTTATCTTGCAAAGTTTCATCGTATTCAAAAAAACTGCCGACAGAAGTTTCACGCAAGCCCGTCATAAGATTTTTAACGTGGCGATAATACCTATTTATTCTCTTGAACTTTATGCCCATATACACGAACGCGCTTATCACGGCGATTGCCGTTACGCTATATTGTATAACTTTAACCCAAGTGATAGTGGGCGATTTGTACGGCAAAGTTAAATACCACCAAAGCATTCCACCGCTTATAAGCAGATAAATTGCCACTATAATATAAAAACCGTATAACGCTTTTTTGCGTTGGGCTTTTGCTAAATCAAATTCTTCGGTCTTAAAATATTCAATCATTGTATTTCTCCGTTTTGTTTATAATCCGTTCTTATTTTTTGTAAACCACCGTCGGTAACGAGATATAATTCGTATCTATCGCTAAACTCTGCCATAACGTAGTCAGGGTTTTGCTTTACCCTAAAATACCTTGGCGTTTCAGTTAAAGGAACTTTTTCGCTTTGTTTTTCTTCTTGTGGTTGCGAAGGCTCTTCCTTACCTTGCTCTTCAACTATTTGCGCACCTTTGGTACGCTTTATTCTACCTTCAAAGCCAAGCAACTTTCTTATAGTTGCACCTATTGCGTAAAGCGCTGAAAGAATAAACGCTACTTGCAAACAAATTCTAACGACTTGATTGCCGTCGTACACCCCCGTAAAGTAAAACACTAAACCGATTAGCGACACTAATAAAATAGGCTGAAGATTTAAGTACGCTATTACTTTATAAATTACCTTAAATACCGCTTTTATAAACTTCTTCACGATTGCGATACCTTTTGATTAGTTTTTTCAACGATTTTTGAAAGTACGTTTAGTACAGGTCTAAGTGATAACGACCAATCTTCCACCACGCCGACTATTTGGTCTTTACTACACGTTGATAAGTACGAACGGCTATCTAAACTTGCGTTTGGGGTTCTATTGTCGCCAAGATAGAATATTTCGCCCTTTTTCAGCGTTCTTTTTTGCCAGTCGCCCGCTTCGGTAATTGCCATGTTTGGATGTATAATATAGGGCTCGTTAAGTTTTTTACCGTTAACGAAAACGCTACCTGCCTTAATTTCCACCGTATCGCCTTCCATTGCGATTACGCGTTTAATAAGCCACTCGTCAGGTTTTTCGTCTTTTATAATTACTATATCGCCACGTTCCACCGTCTTTAATTTGTTTGCTATCAAAACGTCGCCACTCTTTAACGTGGGGTACATTGAACTGCCTTCTACACGCACGTTCATAAAGACGTAAGTATTGACGAACAATACCGCGGTTAAACACAAAATTATTAAATTAACGACGAGAGTAAATATATAGTCCGAACGGATTTCTTTTATCTTTTTCTCTCTCAAGTTATCTTGAATCTTAAACATTGCTTTCCCCGCAAACGTACGTTTTTGCCATTTTCTTTACCTGGTCAATGGATAAAAACACACTTTTGCCACATTTAAGGCATTTGAGTTTTACGTCTGCGCCCGAAGTCGGATCGTAGCCATGTCG
>JAZSJY010000165.1:0-5511 GCA_045534565.1 Christensenellaceae bacterium
TAAAAAAATAAAACCTACTAGTAAAAATCCTAGTAGGTTTTTTGTTGCACCAACTTGCTATATAAATTTTAATTCATAGTTACGTCTTTTAATTTATTATATTTTTTTATAGCGACTTCTTTAATTGAGTCCAAAGGTCTTCCACTTTCAAAAAGTTCGTCGCTTATCTTTTTTGCCAAAAAAATTGAAGAAGTGCTGTAGTTCAACGCACCTAAATCACTTATGAATTTGCCACTTTGCCTATCGCCCATAAAATCACCAGAACCACGTAGCTTGTAGTCGTATTCACTAATCTTAAAACCGTCTGCATTATCTTTAATGATTTTAAGTCGTTCAATAGCAACACCGTTAGTTGCAGAAGTCATTAAAAAGCAATAGCTTTTAACGTTAGAACGCCCAACACGACCACGTAATTGATGTAATTGTGAAAGCCCAAACCTTTCGGCGTTATATATGACCATAACCGACGCATCCGGTACGTCAACACCAACTTCAATAACTGTAGTTGAAACCAAAACGTCTAAATTTTTATCCTTAAATTCCGTCATAACGGAGTTTTTTTCTTTATCGCTTAATTTACCGTGTAATAAACCTATTCTTAAATTTGGTAGTTTTGCTTTTAATTCTTCAAAAAGTTCAGTAACGCTTATTACAGCGCCTTCTTCATCCCCTTCAATTTTGGGGCATACAAAATACGCTTGCCTACCATTTTCTATCTCTTTAGAAATAAACTTAAGCATATCATTGTATTTTTCAGAAGGAACTATGTTCGTTTGTATAGGAATTCTTGCTTTGGGTTTATCACTTATCGTAGTAATATCTAAATCGCCGTAAAAAATTAAAGATAAAGTTCTTGGAATAGGCGTTGCACTCATAACCAAAACGTCAGGGGTTACCCCCTTTGAAAGTAAACTACTTCTTTGTGCTACGCCAAAACGTTGTTGCT
The DNA here is from genome assembly GCA_045534565.1 of Christensenellaceae bacterium. Lineage (GTDB taxonomy): Bacteria > Bacillota > Clostridia > Christensenellales > Borkfalkiaceae > UBA1259. Next base: position 947 of record JAZSJY010000165.1, read on the forward strand.
CGTCGCACACGCAAAGTGATAAACATTTAAAAGATACGTCGTCTTGCAACAAAGCGTGCGTGCCAACTACTACGTTTAACCACCCGTTTTCTGCCATCATTTTTACTTCACGCTTTTCTTTTGCAGTCATTGACCCAGTTATTAAGCCTATATTATAATCGGGAAAAGCATTTTTTAATACTTGATAATTTTGCCTTGCTAAAACTTCGGTCGGTGCAAGCATAACTGCCTGATAACCACTTTTTATTGCTATAAAAACAGCACAAGTGCTAACTGCCGTTTTACCACTACCTACGTCGCCTTGCATAAGTCTATTCATAACCTTGGCGCTAGTCAAATCAGCAAAGATTTCGTTTACAGCATTTTTTTGCCCTTCAGTAAAATCAAATGGGAACCGCCCTGAAATAAACCTTAATAAATCTTGGGCAGTACACGAATACTTATTTATTCTTACCTGTTCCCTACCACCTTTTATAAACTTAAATGCTGAAATAAGGGCGAAATATTCTTCAACGGCTATTCTATCCGCCGCTATCTTTTCATTTTCAAAACTGCTTGGATTATGAACTTCTTTAAACGCAGAATACAAATTAGAAAGTTGATATTTATTTTGCAAATCTAAAGGTATAATACTCTTGGGTTTTTCCACGTCTACGGCTATTTTCACAGCCGTTCTAACGAGTTTTTGCGTAAGTGAACCGCTTACTTTATATTGTGGAACAATTCCCTTTAACCTAAAATTTTTATCACACAGTTCAAATGACGGATTTATCAAACTTACTTCACCAAATTTTATTTGAACTCTTCCATAAAAAAGATACTCTTCACCCGCCGTAAGCTTATTTACAACGTAAGGTTGATTAAACCAAACCACCGAAAAAATAAAACCTTCTTGTTCACAAACTACTTTAACCAAACCACCACGCCTAAAGTGCCTAGAAACAGGGATATTCAAAACCTTACCAGCAGTCAACACAACGTCGTTATGATAAGCGTATTTTAACAACTGTTGTGAACGCAAATCAAGGTAAGCACGCGGAAAATACCGCGCCAAATCCGCAGTATCGTAAATGCCTATTTTATTAAATTCTTGTTCACGTTTTTCGTTAACGCCGTAAATCTTTTTAAGTTCCATTTTTATAAAAAAGGGAAAGATTACTCTTTCCCTACAACATAGTTTATTCTAACGAAATATAATAGTAGTAAACGGGTTGACCACCGTAATGAATATCAACGTCACAATCAGGAAATTTTTCCATAATCGCTTCTTGAAGTTTAACTGCGTCTTCTTCTTTAACTTCTTGCCCGTAATATAAAGTTATAATTTCTTCGCCATTCCTTAATTTTTCAATAAGGTCAATAGTAACTTTATTTACGTCTTTACCCTTGGCTAAAATTTTCTTATTGTCAAGACCCATTATGTCGCCCACTTTAAGATCAAATCCGTAAAGTTTAGTATTCCTTACCGCATAAGTAACTTGACCAACGGTAACCGAATCAAGAGCGTGAATCATATTTGCTTTATTTTCATCTGCAGGAAGTTCAGGGTTAAACGCCAACGCAGCAGCAAAACCTTGAGGAATATTCTTTGTTGGTATAACGTGAATTTTCTTGTTTTCAACTAATGATTTTGCTTGTTCAGCCGCGAGAATTATATTTTTGTTATTCGGGAAGATGAAAACACTTTCCGCATTAATTCTTTGAACGGCATTTGCAATGTCGTTTGCAGAAGGATTCATCGTTTGACCGCCTTCTACGACGTAATCAACCATCAAATCCTTAAATATATTGCTTATTCCTTCGCCTGCAGAAATTGCAAGCATACCCATTGCTTTCTTTTCCGCTTCATATTTTTTAAGAAGTTCGCGGTTTTGTTCAAGCATGTTTTCAATTTTAAGTCTATCTAATTCGCCAAGTTTTAATGCTTCTGTCAAAGCACGACCAGGTTGATTAGTATGAACGTGAACTTTTACAAATTCCAAGTCGCCTATAACTATTACGCTGTCACCTATAGACATAAGTGTTTCACGTAATCTTTCAATATCGGCAAGAGTAGTCTTTTTATAAAGGTTTATAATAAAGAATTCCGTACAATACGCAAATTCAATATTACCCAAACTCATTATATCTGCATGATCCATAGGCGAATCTGAAGTGTTTGATTCGGGAACTACCACGTCCGCATTAACACTTTCACCTATAAACGCCTTGTACATACCTTCGTAAAGGCACATAAGCCCTTTACCACCAGCGTCAACGACACCTGCTTTTTTGAGCACCGATAAAAGTGTTGGGGTAAGTTCAACAGCGTCGTTCCCGGCTTTAATTATTTCTTGTAAGAAAACGCTAAAATCTTTGTGTTTAGAGCGAATAGAATTTGCGTGTTCTGCCACCATTCTAGCAACGGTGAGCATCGTACCTTCTTTGGGTTTAGATACTGCGCCGTACGCTACTTCAGCACCGTTTTTAAGTGCTTGCGCAAAGAGTTTTGTATCAACTTCTTCTTCCTTTTTAAGGGTGTTACAAAAGCCCCTTAAAACTTGTGATAAAATAACGCCTGAGTTACCCCTTGCGCCACGCAAAGCACCTTTTGAAACAGCTTCAGCAATATCGCTTATTTTATTGCTTTTACAATCTAAAAGTTCTTTAATCGCCGACTGGAACGTAAGCGACATATTCGTTCCCGTATCACCATCGGGTACAGGGAAAACGTTAAGTGCGTCAATAGACGTTCTATTTATTTCAAGAAGTTTAGCCGCAGTCAATATCATTGACTTGAGCATTGCCCCATTTATTGTTTTTTGCATATACAACTCCAAATTTCAAGAGGAAAATTCTAAATTTTTCGCTTTGAGATTATCTTTCCACACCCGTAACTCTTACGCTGATTTCATTTACAATCATACCCGTAAAACGTTCAACTTTATACTTTAGTGATTCTTTTAAAGCCTCAACGACTGCAATGATTGATACGCCGTATTTTACACCAACGGAAACGTCAATAAAAATCCTGTCCCCCATGGAACGGACTTTTACGTCTTTGATTGCTGCAATACCATAGCAATCCATACCAACGTGCAAGATAAAATGTTCAATCGTTCTGTTGGTAATCAATATTTTTCCGTAAATATTGTTAGTTTTTACAGCCATAACAACCTCTCTAAAAGCGTTATAATTATTTTACAATATTTCTAGCATTTTTGCAACACTTTAATATAATTTATTAAATTTTTTTATTTAGTAGTAAAAAATAAGATAAAATTTTAATAAATCGCCTTATTTTTGTTGCTTTTTCGCCGATAATATGGTAGAGTATTGTTTGTTGAAAATAAAAAAGTTCCAAAAGCGGAGGATAGTAATATGAGTAAAGTATGTAGCGTATGCGGTAAAGGCAAACTTTCTGGTAATTCGGTTAGCCACTCAAACCGCAAAACCCCCAAGTTGTATGAAGCAAACCTTCAAAAAGTAAGCGTAAAAAATGAAAATGGCACCGTTTCTAAAGCTTACGTTTGTACGAGATGCTTAAAGAGCGGTAAAGTTGAAAGAGCTTAATTGTTTTGTTTTTATGAAAGCCACCTGAAAGGTGGCTTTTCTTTTTATTTAAACAATTCCGTTGAAAGATACCTATCGCCCGTATCAGGCAGTATTACAACGATATTTTTACCAATATTTTCTTTCTGCTTTGCTATTCTAACGGCAACTGCAAGCGCTGCGCCTGAAGAAATACCCACTAAAATCCCTTGTTTTTTTGCCATAATCCTAGCATATTCAAACGCTAATTCATTAGACACAGTTTCAACTTTATCACAAATATTAAAGTCAAAAATTTTAGGCACGAAATTTGCCCCTATGCCTTGAATTTTATGGATTCCACTCACCCCTTTAGTTATCAACGGCGAGCTTTCGGGTTCAACGCCTACTACTTTAACAGAGGGTTTTTTTTCTTTTAAGAACTTACCCGTTCCCGAAAGCGTTCCACCCGTTCCTATCCCTGCAACAAAAAAATCCACCTTACCGTCAGTATCGGCCCATATTTCAGGTCCCGTAGTGCTATAGTGCGCTAAGGTATTTGCAGGGTTATCAAACTGCGAAGGGATAAAACTATTTTTAATTTTCTCATTTAATTCAACTGCTTTTTCAACAGCGCCCTGCATACCCTTTGCGCCGTCAGTAAGAACTACTTCCGCACCGTACGCTTTTAGTAAATTTATTCTTTCAACACTCATAGTATCGGGCATAGTTAAAATAATTTTATAGCCCCTACTCGCGCATAGGCTCGCAAGGCCTATCCCCGTATTACCACTAGTAGGCTCAATTACCGTTGCCCCTTCTTTTATTTTACCTTGTTTTTCTGCATCGTTAAGCATATATAAAGCAGCCCTGTCTTTTATGCTACCTGCAGGATTAAGATATTCTAACTTCGCAAAAATTCTGCATCCAAGTAGACAATCGCCAACTATTTTTGAAACTTCTAATAATGGGGTTTTTCCTATTAAATCATCAACTTTATTATATATTTTCATAAAACACCTAAAAATATACTATAGAAGGTACAATTTTTCCAT
>JAZSJY010000059.1:0-2708 GCA_045534565.1 Christensenellaceae bacterium
TGCAGTTGCGCCGTTTTCTGCTGCAACGCGAAGTTCAAGGTTCTTTTTGGTTGAATCGGTTACAACTTCGCCTAAAAGTCGGATCGTAGCCATGTCGTTCTGTGAGCCAAGGAGTTGAACCAAATCCTTGTCTTCCTAAGACCGCTTGGCCTCCGACTTTGCAGTTGCGCCGTTTTCTGCTGCAACGCGAAGTTCAAGGTTCTTTTTGGTTGAATCGGTTACAACTTCGCCTAAAAGTTCAGCAAATTTTGCAGCGTGTTCTGCTTCTTCGTACGCTGCTTTTTCCCAGTAAAGACCGATTTCAGGATAACCTTCACGGTGAGCAACCCTTGCCATTGCAAGATACATACCAACTTCGGTGCATTCGCCTTGGAAGTTCATTCTTAAACCTTCAATGATTTCGGGATCAACGCCTTGTGCTACGCCAACAACGTGTTCTGCAGCCCAAGCAAGACCTTCGCCTTGTTCTTTGAACTTTACTTCAGGTGCGCCACATTGTGGGCATCTTTTGGGTGCGTTTTCGCCTTCGTGCAAGTAACCGCAGATTTCACAAACAAATTTTTTCATAATACATATCTCCTTTTTTTATAACAAAAATATTTTTTAATTATTACACTCGGTACAATAACCGTAGTACACACATTTTTCACCCGTTACCGTAAGCCCTATTTCTTTTAATTCACTTGGCGTTTTTGCCGGCTTAAACAGGTCTATTATTTTTCCACACTTACTACATATAAAGTGACTGTGGCGGGATATATCGCCGTCGTAATGAAGCCTTTTATCTTCCGTTTCTAGCGTTATTATTACCCCTTCGTCTGCAAGAAGTTTAAGATTGCGATACACCGTGCCTAAACTTATGTTAGGCTCAAGTTCCCTTGCAGACGTATAAATCATATCGGCCGTTGGGTGATCTTTTCTGCCCTTTATTATTTCCGTTATCAATTCTCTCTGCTTTGAATAACGCATCTTGCAACCTCCTTATCAGTAATGATTACTATTATTATATTCAACCGAAAAGGATTTGTCAAGGATTTTTTATAACTTTTTAAAATATTTTTTTATAAATTTTCAAGGCTGTCAAGCCAAAGCTTTGAAACTGCGTCGGAAGGCATTTTCCAGTCGCCACGTGGCGAAAGACCAACTGCGCCAACCTTTACGCCGTCAGGAACGCAAGAGCGTTTAAATTGTTGTATAAAGAAACGACGCATAAATATTTTAAGCCATTTAAGGATTGTTTCTTCCCTAAAGTCGCCCTTAAAAGTTTGACAGGCTATATAGTAAATTTTTTGCGGTTCGTAACCACGCCTAATCATATTATATAAATAGAAGTCGTGCAAAATATACGGCCCTACTATATCTTCGGTCTTTTGTGATATATCGCCGTTTTCTGCAGGCAATAATTCAGGACTTACGGGCGTATCCAAGATATCAAGTAGTACGGCTTTAAGTTTTCCCTTGCTCTTTTTAGCGTAACTTTCAACTACGTGGCGAACTAACGTTTTGGGTACGGTGCAATTTACTGCGTACATTGACATATGGTCACCGTTGTAAGTTGCCCAACCAAGCGCCATTTCCGAAAGGTCGCCCGTACCGACAACTAACCCGTTGTTCATATTCGCTATATCCATTAATACTTGCGTACGCTCGCGCGCCTGCGCGTTCTCAAAAGTCACGTCGTAAAGGTCTAACGGATGGTTAATATCTTTTAAGTGCCTTGTTACAGCCTTGCCTATATCAACCTTTTTTAACGTTACACCAAGCGCTTTTGCAAGTTTAATAGTATTTTCAAACGTTCTTGAAGTAGTGCCAAAACACGGCATAGTTACCGCAACTACGTCTTTTAACGGTCTATTTAACTTTTCCATTGCCGTTACGGCTACTAATATAGCAAGCGTAGAGTCTAACCCCCCTGAAAGTCCTAAAACGGCGCTACTTGCGTGGGCGTGCGCTATACGTTTTTTTAGACCTTCTGCCTGCAATGACAATATTAATTCTGCCCTTTCAGCTTTTTTAACTTGGTTAGTTGGTACGAAAGGCGTCTTTTCATATTCTCTAGTTAAATTTATACAATCTCTATTTGCGTTAAAGGTGACTATTTCGTAACCGTCTGCACGCATTTCTTGCGTAAATTTTTTAGAGCGTTCAAATTCAATTAACCCCACGTCAATTTCGCTTTCGGTCATTGAGTTTTCAAAAACTTTACTTACTGCTAAAACCTTTCCACATTCGCAAACGATATTTTGCCCACCGTAAACGCAATCGGTGGTAGATTCGCCCGTTCCACTATCAGCCAAAATATAACCGCAGGATAGTTTTTCACTTTGCGCTTTTACTACCGTCTTTTTGTATTCTTCTTTACCCACAGTTTCGGGCGCACTACAAAGGTTTACGATAATATTTGCGCCGTTTACTGCGTGATAATTTGATGGCGCTAACGGTGAAAGCAAGTCACTACCTATTTCTACGCCAACGGTAAAACTTTTATTATTTATATCGCTAAAAAGAATTTTACTGCCAAAAGGCACGGCTTGATTTAAAATTTCCACGGTATCGTTATCAAAAGGACAGGGCGCGAAATATCTTGCGTCACTATAAACGCCGTGCGAATACAAAACGCTTTTGGGAACTACGCCCAAAACTTTGCCGTCGTTTATACCAACTGCCACGTCGTATATAACGCCACCCTTCTTTAACGGCATACCGAC
>JAZSJY010000032.1:0-3914 GCA_045534565.1 Christensenellaceae bacterium
AAAACGAGCAAGATACGAGAATGATTGCGCGCGCTGCACACGTTCCCGTTTTAGAACCATCTGATAGTGGCGAAGCTAAAGAATTCGTTAAAATTGCTTATGAAATAAGTGAAAAATATGATACGCCGGTAATTTTGCGTACTACTACTAAACTTTCTCACTCTCAAAGCATAGTTGAACTTTGCGATAGAATTGAAGTTGAAGATAAAACTTATGAAAGAAACGTAAAAAAATACGTTATGATGCCTGCATCTGCAATCGGTAGGCACGTAGTTGTGGAACAAAGAGAAAACGCCTTGGCGGAAGACGCATGCTCAATGGCTATTAATAAAATGGAAATTAAAGATAGGAAAATCGGTTTTATAACCAGCGGTGTTCCTTATCAATACGTCAAAGAAGCGTGCCCAACTGCAAGCGTTTTAAAACTTGGTTTGATAAATCCACTTCCGAAAAAATTGATTGAAGAATTTGTTTCACAGGTTGAGACCGTATACGTGTTTGAAGAATTAGAACCCGTTATTCAAGAACAAATTGAATCTTGGGGGATAAAGGTTAAAGGTAAAGAATTATTCACGAAACAAGGCGAATATAGCGCAAACATGCTTAAAAAGGTAATCTTTAATCAAGATGCTGTTGTGTTTAGCAAGAAAGAAACGCCAAATCGTCCGCCGATTTTATGCCCTGGTTGTCCACACAGAAGCGTATTTTCAGTTTTAAACAAATTAAAAATTCATGCGGCAGGTGATATCGGTTGTTATACTTTAGGTGCTGTAGCGCCGTTGAGTGTTATTGATAGTACACTTTGTATGGGTGCAAGTATATCTTCGTTGCACGGTGTTGAAAAGGCAAGGGGTAAAGAATTCGTTAAGAACTGGGTGGCTGTAATTGGCGATTCAACTTTCTTACATACGGGTATCAACTCTTTGGTAAATATGGTTTATAATAAGTCAACTGCAACCGTGATGATTTTAGATAATAGAACTACGGGTATGACGGGACACCAAGAACACGCGGCAACGGGTAAAACGCTTAAAGGTGAACCCACAAACGCTATTGACCTTGCTGAATTATGTAAGGCGATAGGTGTTCCTAACGTGGTAACCGTTGATGCTTTTGACGTTATAACTCTTGAAAAAACAATCAAAGAAAGCGTTCAAAGCGATATTTTAACCGTTATAATAGCAAAAGCGCCGTGCGCATTATTAAAGGGACAAAAGTTCCCGTTTAAGTGCGTTGCAGATGCGGAGAAATGTAAAAAATGTGGTATGTGTTTGAAAATAGGTTGCCCTGCAATTACTAAACAAGCAGACGGAACGGTAAAAATAGATGAAACTATGTGTAACGGTTGCGGTTTGTGTAAAAATTATTGTAAATTCGGTGCAATAAACAAGGTGGAGAAATAGTATGAAAGATATGAACGTTATGGTAGTTGGTGTTGGCGGACAAGGTACGCTTTTAACAAGTAGAATTATAGGTAAAACGGCTCTCAAAGCAGGTTATGACGTAAAACTTTCAGAAGTTCACGGTATGGCACAGAGGGGTGGTAGCGTTGTTACTTTCGTTCGTTTCGGTGAATCTGTAAGTGAGCCTGTTGTTGAAGAAGGTAATGCTGATATTATTATTGCGTTTGAGCGTCTTGAAGCGTTAAGATATTCACATTTCCTTAAAAAAGACGGCGTAATGGTAGTAAACGATTGTAGAATAGATCCTATGACCGTGGTTATCGGTGCAAGTGAATATCCTGAAAACATAATTGAAAAATTGAAAGAAGAACACACTGTTTATACTATTAACGGTGGGGATATTGCTTGTGAACTTGGTAATTCAAAAGTATTAAATTCGGTGGTTTTAGGGCTTTCGGCAAAACATATAGGCTTTACTAAAGAACAATGGTTAGACGTTTTAAGAACGACTGTTCCTGTAAAAACCATTGAAATAAATGAAAAAGCCTTTGAAAAAGGATATAATTTTTAATAAGGGGATTGATTTATGATTTGGAATGAAGCAAAAGAATGTATGAGCCGTGATGAATTAACAGCTTTACAAAGCGCAAGGCTTGTTAAGTTGGTTGATTACGTTTATCACAACGTAGATTTTTATCGCAAAAAAATGCAAGCACTTGGCTTAATGCCTTGTGATATCAAAGGCGTTGAAGATATTGAAAAGTTGCCTTTTACCACCAAAGACGACTTGCGTGATAACTACCCTTTTGGACTTTTTGCTGTACCGCAATCTGAACTAGTTAGAGTACACGCATCAAGTGGTACTACGGGTAAAGCAACGGTTGTTGGCTACACAAGACGTGATATTGAAATATGGTCTGAATGTGTTGCTAGATGTTTTTCAATGGCAGGCGTTACTCGTAACGACATTATTCAAATAGCTTACGGATATGGACTTTTCACAGGTGGGTTAGGCGCGCATTATGGTGCTGAAAGACTCGGGGCAATGGTTGTTCCCATGAGTACGGGAAATTCTAAAAAACTCACTACTATGATGATTGACTTTGGTGCAACAGCTATCGCTTGCACGCCGTCTTACTTATTGCACTTGACTGAACTTCTTGAAGCAGAAGATAAAATCAAGGATTTAAAGTTGAAATATGCTATCTGCGGTGCTGAGCCATGGACGGAAAAAATGCATAAGGATATTGAAGAACGTTTACATATAAGCGCTCACGATATCTACGGCTTGAGTGAAGTAATGGGACCTGGCGTTGCTTGTGACTGTAAGTATCACAAAGGCTTGCATATTTGTGAAGATCATTTTTACCCTGAGATACTTGATTCTGCAACGATGAAGGCACAAAAACCTGGTGTAACGGGCGAATTAGTGTTTACTACGCTTACTAAAGAAGGGTTGCCATTATTGCGTTATAGAACAAAAGACTTAACTAGCATTGACTACTCAAAATGCGAGTGTGGAAGAACAAGTGCAAGAATTAGCAGATTTAAGGGTAGAGTTGATGATATGCTTATTATTCGTGGTGTAAATGTTTTCCCAAGCCAAGTTGAAGCGGCTTTGGTTGACGTTGAAGAAGTTTCACCACACTATATGATGATCGTAGACCGTGTGAATAATTTAGATACTCTTGAAATTCAAGTTGAAGTAAATCCGTCTTATTATACTGATGAAATTAGGGGATTAGAAGCTTTGACTAAGAAGATAGCGCACGTAATTTCACAAGCGTTAGGGTTAAATCCTAAAATTAAAATCGTTGAACCTAATACTCTAACTAGAAGTGAAGGTAAAGCAGTTCACGTAATAGATAAACGTAAATTATATTGATAAGGAGAAAAATTATGGTAGCAAAACAATTATCAGTTTTTATTGAAAACAGACAAGGTAGATTAGGCGAAGTTTTAAACGTTCTTAAAAATAACAACGTTAACATTTTATCTTTGAGTCTTGCAGACACTACGGAATATGGTCTTTTAAGGCTTATTGTAAATAATCCCGATTTAGGTAAAGAAAAACTTTCAAAAGAAGGCTTTTCAACTATGCTTACTAACGTTATCGTGTTAAAAATTACACATGAAGCAGGTAGCTTGCAAGGGTTGTTAAAGATCTTGTCTGATAACGACGTAAACGTTGAATATATGTATGGACTTTCTATTGACGGTGACGAAGCGTCAGTAGTTTTAAAAACGTCTGATATTGCTAAAGCAGAAGAAGTTTTTGCACAACAAGGCGTTAGAACACTTTCAACTCAAGATATTTCTAATTTATAATGATTATTGACTTTCACACACACGTTTTTCCTGAAAAAATAGCAAAAAGCACAATAGAAGCGTTGGCTAAAAATTCGGCGTCTATGCCGCACACGGATGGAACTGTTCAAGGTCTTCTCTGTGCTATGGAAAGGGCTAATGCAGATATCTCAATTGCATTACCCGTATTAACTAAACCAACAC
>JAZSJY010000072.1:0-2547 GCA_045534565.1 Christensenellaceae bacterium
ACTAACCGAACACTTTTTGCAAGAATAAAAGATAAAAATTAACAAATTTGGTGTGACTTTTTTTCATGGTTTTTTAAATTTTATTAAATTTGTGTAAATGTTTAACAAAATCATTGATTTTGAAACGATTTCAAGATATAATATTAAAGTATAAAGATTACGGAGACAGCAAAATGTTAGATTTAAGAAAAATTCAAGAAAATCCAGCAAAGATTAAAGAACTTCTTTCAAGAAAAGGTTTTGACGCGGACTTTGATTCAATTTTAGCACTTGACAAAGAACGCAGGGCCATTATTGGTGAAGTGGAACAATATAAGGCGGAAAGGAACAAAGTTTCCGCAGAGATTCCCGCGCTTAAAAAAGCAGGTCAACCCGTTGACCACATTTTCGCGGAAATGCGCACGCTTGGCGATAAAATTGCAGACGGCGATGCAAAAGCAAAGGCTTTGGAAGAACAAGTTTTTGACGCGCTTTCACGCATGCCAAATATTCCAGACGAAGATTTGCTTGCAGGCGAAAAGGAAAACAACGCGGTTATTAAAGTAGTTGGCGAAAAACCCGAATTTTCTTTCCCAATGCAAAACCACGTTGACCTTTGCACTAAACTTGGAATTATAGATTATCAAAGGGGCACTAAACTTTCGGGCGGTGGCTACTGGTTATACCGTGGCGACGGCGCAAGACTTGAATGGGCGCTTTTGAACTTCTTTATTAGCGAACACTTAAAAGACGGTTACGAATTTATTCTTCCACCACACCAACTCGGTTATAACTGTGGTTTCGGCGCAGGTCAATTCCCAAAATTTGCAGACGAAGTTTACTGGCTTGACTGTGACGAAGATAGAAAGAAAAATCGCTTTATGTTACCTACTGCTGAAACGGCGTTGGTTAACATGTACGCAGGCGAAATCGTTGACGAAGCAAAACTTCCTATGAAGTTCTTTGCTTACACGCCTTGCTACCGTAAAGAAGCAGGTTCTTATAGAGCAGAAGAACGCGGTATGATTAGGGGGCATCAATTCAACAAAGTTGAAATGGTTCAATACGCTCACCCAGAAAAGAGCATGGAAGCCTTTAACGAATTAGTTGATAAAGCGGCAAGCCTTATTGAAAAGTTAGGTCTTCACTTCCGTGTTTCTAAACTTGCCGCAGGCGACTGTTCTGCATCAATGGCAAGAACTTACGATATTGAAGTTTGGATTCCAAGCATGGGCATCTATAAAGAAGTTTCTTCAGTATCTAACGCAAACGACTATCAAGCAAGAAGAAACAACACTAAATACCGTGACAGCAAGACGGGTAAACCTGCTTTCTTGCACACGCTTAACGGTTCTGGTCTTGCAACTAGCCGTGTATTCCCTGCGCTTATTGAACAATATCAAAATGCAGACGGCTCTATAACCGTGCCTGAAGTTTTAAGACCTTTCATGGGTGGTCAAGAAATTATAAAATAAAGTTTTTAATCAAAATAAAAACGGCTTGTTTTCACAAGCCGTTTTCTTTTACGCTATTTCTAATTGTTCTGATTGGTTATATTGAACGGTAAACCCACTATCAACGTCCTTAACGGTGGTCGCCGTAGGAATATATTCCCAACTGTTAACGCCTATCACTGCTCTGCCGTGATTATCACGAGCGCTACTTGCGTTATCTTTAACGGTTATATACCCTGCGTGTTCGTACACCTTGTTTCCAACGAACGCTAAAACGCAGTCTTCTTCAGTATCGTAAAACCTAATTACCCTTGTTCCCGAATTCTTAAAAGTGCAACCTTCAATAAGTATTGAGCCTTTAGTAGTACCACCTTCGCCACAGTAAATTGCGCCACGCGCGCCGTCTTGCGTTTGGAAAGAACAATTTTTTACCGTTAAGCCGTTTGGTGAAGTTAAATAAATTCCGCACGCTATGTTAGAAGTAGTGCCATCTTTGTTCTGTTGCATATTTTTGTAATTCAAAAAAGTGCAGTTTTCCACAAGCAAGTTTTTAACTTCTGGTGCGTGCGTTGCGTTATTTATATAAGCCCCGTCCTTAAAGTTACAATTCTTAATAGTTACGTCTTTATTGTTGCCGGCAAAGTTTATTCCACCACCACTATAAGTAGTTTCAAAATTCAAACCGTCTATTGTAATGCTTGCTTCAGTTTGAATCTTTAAACCTTTTAGCGTAACTTGTTCGCCTTCAAGGGCAGTTATGGTAATGTCGTGTTCGGTAACCACGTTAATAATACCTGAGTAAGTAGTTTTTATAAAATAAACCACGTCGCCGTCTTTAGCGTATTCGTTTATAGCCGTTGACGCACTCTTTGAACTTAAAGCGCCGTAACCAGCAACTTCTTTTACCGTAGAGTTACATTTTTGGCAAACGCCCGTTCTAAAAACTCTAAGGAATTCATCTTCTTCATCAAGCGTTAACGTAAGTTCTGCTTGGTGTTCGCCGTCCTTGCAGACGGTAGGCGTTTCTTCGCCACCGCAACCGAAAGCAAAAACGAGCGTAAAGCACAATAATAACGCCGTTAAAAAAATAGTAACTTTCTTCATAAAAATCTCC
>JAZSJY010000060.1:0-3671 GCA_045534565.1 Christensenellaceae bacterium
GTCTGTTCGTTATAACCTATTATAACTTGACCTTCGTATATAGGTTGACCAGTATGCGTGTCGTAACTAACTATTTTTCTTTGTTGGGCTTCAGCATATATAGGTGCGCCCGTATTGGCGTCGTAACCAACTATTTGCATAGTTGGTTGAACGTTGACTTTAGGCTTATATTCAGGGTGAGTTTCATAAATTTTTTCTAAAACAGCATCTATAATTCGTTTTACCTTTGTTGTAACGACTTCCTTTCCTTGAGCGTTAATCGTCTTTTCTTTAGTAACAATTTGGTGAAAAACCCCTACTTCCGCCATCGGCGAACCGTCTGGATAATACGCTTTTAAGGGTAACCAGTAAATAACGGCGTATTTTAAAAGTGGACCGTTAATTTTATTGATTATAATATTGTAAACAAAGAACATTACACTCAATTCAAAAGTCAGCACAATAATTAAAGCCACTATTAAAACTACCACAGGGTACATAGGATTACTTTGTATCCATTGTGCAAAATTAGGCAAATAATTTTCAATAAAATTGTTACCGCTTATTAAAGAAACAATAGGTATAATAATCGCTGGTATAAGTGAAAAAAGAAAAAACTTCTTTCCCCTACTTGTCTGTTGTTTGTTATATTCATCTTCGGCTTTAGCGTAAGAAGAATAATTTTCAGTTAAATATTGACCAACGGGTTTTTCGGTGTTATCGGGCATTTTCAGTAATACTGTTGGATTAGCAACTATTCTTCTTATCAAAAGTGAATAATTAGCGAAATCTTCTTTCTCGTTAGAATAAACGTCTAAATCAATTATTTCTGCCCCAAACGGCGACAAAATAAATCTCAACGTTTCAAAATATTTGGTAACGCCCTTACGGAAAAATAGCGAAAAGATAAAGAAACAACAGCAAATAAAATACAACTCTATACCACCGAAAATCAAGTAAAACACGTTTGCGACGGGATGTTTTTTAAAGTGAGTTATAACACGTTTGTTAGGCGAAAACATAAATTTAATCGCCTTAAAATCTTTCACGCCAAAAGGTATGCCTATAACCGTTACGCAACTTGCAACGCCGAAGATAGCGCTAGCAATAGCAAGCCACGGCCCTATAAAAATACTCCAAAGTATCGTTGCAACTTTTGTTTTTTTGCTCATAATTTTCTCCTTTTTGTACGATAATATGCTTAAATTATAATAGGTCTTTTGACCTATGTCAAGACTAACGATAAAAAAGCACCGTTTTGGTGCTTTTTTTATTTACTCTTGTTTGTCGCCGTATATTGGCTCGCCCGTCTGTTCGTTATAACCTATTATAACTTGACCTTCGTATATAGGTTGACCTGTGTATGCGTCGTAAGCAACTATTTTTCTATTTGCTTGCGCTATTATTTGATTATAATATTCGGGGAAGTCTTTTTGAATTTCTTCAATTACTATATCTAATTCTTTTCTTAATTTGCCCGTTGACTTGCCGTCTAACCCTATTTCTTTTTGAGAAAGTTTAAGTTTTTTCTTTTCAGGCGAGCCTACGGGATAGTAATCTATAAGGAAGGAATAGTATTTATGCTTATGTGCAACGAGTTGCCTTTTACCTGCTAGGTCAAATAAAGACATAATAGTCATTAACGGTAACAGCGAAAGGATAGCAATGCCTATAAGTTTTACCCATTCCATAGGTTGACCTTCAGATAAATTAACCCAACCCGTTTTATCCACTATAAAGTACACCAAAAGCATATAAACCATAACTACTATGGTAAAAATAGTAGACGTTACTTTTGAGCGTTTTTGTTGTTTTTCAATAACTTCAGCGTAATCTTTATCTATCGTTTTATAATTTTCAACTAAATATTGACCAACGGTTTTATTTGCTTGCTCACCTTCGGTAATAACCACTTGTGGATTTGCAACAATGCGCTTACTTAAAATTTCGTAATCGTAAAGATCTTTTCTATCTTTTGAATATTCGCCGTCGTTTACGATTTCAGCGCCGAAAGGTGCTACGAAATAATTTGCTATTTTATACAATTGCATAGCCAAAGGAAAACCTATAACGGTGATAGCGCAAATAATACCGACCAATGCCAAAAGTATATACGCTTCAAGGCCACCGAATATGAGCCACAAAACGTTTAATACGGGGCGAGTTTTAAAGTGTGAAACTACCCTTTTACCTGCGGGGGCAATAGCGAGTTTCGTAAACTTAAAATATTGCACGCCAAAAGGTATTCCTATAATCGTTACGCAACATATAGCGCCGATTATACAACTGACTATGGTTGAATAAATACCGACGAAAATAACCCAAAAAACGTTTAATACTTTAGCACCTGCTTTCATAAAAAACTCCTTTTATTTACCAAGGTAATAAGTTGGGGAATATAGTGTTAATAAACCCGTAAATCCAGAAAATAATTAATAAAATAGGAAGAATCCATCTGCAATAGAATTTTAACGCTTTAGGGAACTTTACGCCTTTGCCCGTGTTCGCTTCAAGCAAGAACTTATCAAAACCCCAACCCTTTCTATCAGAAACGCAGAAAATAACGTATACTAACGAGCCGAGTGGTAAAATGTTGTTACTTACGATAAAGTCTTCAAGATCTAATACGCCCGTACCTTTACCTAAAGGTTGAAAGCCTGATAAAACGTTGAAACCTAATATGCAAGGTAGAGCAAGAACCAACAATAAGCCTAAATTTATAAGGCACGATTTACTTCTTGACCAGCCCCATTTATCCATACCGAAAGCAATAATATTTTCAAATACTGCGGTAACCGTACTCATTGCGGCAAAAATCATAAATAAGAAGAACAACGACCCCCAAACTCTACCACTTGCGCCCATTTCGTTAAAGATATTAGGCAACGTTTGGAAGATAAGACCGGGACCTGCCGAAGGCGCACCTTCTACGGGGAAAGCGAACGTTGCGGGAATAACTATTAAACCTGCAATAAACGCTACCATCGTGTCAAGCCCTGCAATTGACATTGATTCGCCCAAAAGTCTTCTATCTTTTTTAATGTAACTGCCGAATATAGCCATTGAACCCATACCGATAGATAGGGTGAAAAAAGCCTGCCCTAACGCCGCAAAGATTGCGTCACCTAAAACGACGTTGCCTTTATCGTCGTAATACAAATTCTCAAAGTTAGGAACTAAATAATATCTTAAACCTTCGCCTGCCCCTTCAAGCGTGCAAACGTAAACGGCAAGAACTACGATTATTGCAAGCAAAGCAAGCATCATAATTTTATTAATCTTTTCAACGCCGTTCTTTAAGCCTAAAGAACAAACGAAAAAACCTATAACGGTTACCAAAACCATATACGCTACTAATAGACCTGGGTTACCAACTACTGCGTCAAACTGCCCGTAAATTTGCGTGGGCGTTTGACCGACGAAGTCACCGCGAACCATCTTAACGAAGTAAATAAACATCCAACCGGTAACGGTGGTGTAAAACATCATTAAAAGATAGTTACCCGTAAGCCCAACCCAACTATATAAGTGCCATTTACTCTTTTTAGGTTCTAATTCATTAAACGAACCAGCAAGGCTCTTTTGACTTGCTCTACCAACGGCAAATTCCATAGTCATAATGGGCAACCCGAATATAACTAGGAAAAGCAAGTAAAGCAAAATGAACGCAGCCCCGCCGTATTGACTAACTA
>JAZSJY010000131.1:0-21198 GCA_045534565.1 Christensenellaceae bacterium
GAGTGACGGAGTCAGAGTCCGTAGCCTTACCGCTTGGCGACACCCCTATTTATTTATATTGTAATTTTATCAAATTAGATTATATTTTTCAAGTAAATTATACGCCATTTAAATATTTTTTACCTTTATTATTGTGGTTAGTATTGACAAATATTTGTTTTTGATATTATAATAATTTACAAATAGGAGGAATTATAGTATGGCAGACGATTTGAAAAACGGTTGGAAAGAAACAGGTAAACAACTTGGCGGGGCTTTCAAAAGCCTAGGTAAAACATTGTTTAACACGGGCAAAAAAGTCGTTAAAAAGGTAGATGAAGCCTTAACTGAAGACCAAACGACAGAAAATCAAGACGAAGAATAAAAGAAAAAAAAGGCTACCGAGTGGTAGCCTTTTTTGGTTTGTATTATAATATTAGTAGTTGATAACCCTTAACATAAAGTATGCTTGTGGGTGGTCGCAAACGGGGCACTTTTCAGGTGCGCCAACTGCGTCAACAATGTGCCCACAGTTACGGCATATCCAAACGGTTTTTTGGTTTTTCTTAAATACCGTGCCGTCTTCAATATTTTTAAGAAGAGCAAGGTATCTTTCTTCGTGTTCCTTTTCTATTGCGCCAACGCCTTTAAATAGTCTTGCAATGTCCATAAAGCCTTCTTCTTCGGCTTCTTTAGCCATGCGAGCATACATTTCCGTCCATTCTTCATTTTCGCCTGCAGCGGCAGATTTAAGGTTATCCATAGTGCCACTTATACCGCCTAAAAGTTTGTACCAAATTTGAGCGTGTTCCTTTTCGTTATCTGCAGTTTCTAAAAAGAAAGCGGCAATTTGTTCAAAGCCGTCTTTTTTAGCTTTAGATGCAAAGTAGGTATATTTATTTCTTGCCATTGATTCGCCGGCGAAAGCTTCCCATAAATTTTTTTCTGTTTTTGATCCTTTAAATTCCATAATTATACTCCTTATATTTATTGAACAAAAATATTATAAAAAAGATATTTTAATTTGTCAATACCCTTTTAATTTTTTTATTAAACTATTTACTATTTTTTCAAAATAGTGTACAATATTTCTATGGTTAAAAATAATAATACATTACAACTTAATAGTAGAACGGGTGGCATAACCTTTACGGCTATGATAGTGTTATATTTATTCATAACTTTCATAGGGCAGTTAATAGTAGGGGCGTTTGCACCGTACGGCTCGGTTACTTACACGGCTATTTGCGCAAGCCTTTCTTCAATCGCTATGATTTTGGTTTGCGTGTATTTTGTCGGCGTAAAAAAGCAACCGTTTAGTGAAGTTACGGGCGTAAAAAAGTTTAACGCTCTTTATTTATTCCCTGCAATCTTAATGATAGGTGGAATGTTTTCTGCGTTCGGTTTCGTTAACGGCGCAATTGCAAACGTGTTTGCAGGGTGGGGGCTTAACGTATCAAGCATAACGCTAAAAATGGATAACGTTTGGCATTTAGTTTTGTATTCTTTCGTTTTAGCGCTACTGCCTGCAATTGTTGAAGAGTGCTTTTTCCGTGGGCTTTTACTTAAATGTTTAAGTGGAATAAAACCATTTTCAAGGGTGCTTTTAATATCTACGTGCTTTGCCCTTTATCACGGTAACGCAAGCCAACAAATCTATCAAATGATTTACGGTGCGCTTTTAACCTTACTTGCAATGCGTTGCGGTAGCACTATTCCCGGTATGATCGTTCATTTTTTTAATAACTTTGTAGTTATTATTATTGAATATTTTAAGATAAACGTAAATTTAATTAACCCTATCCTTATCGTTTCGGGTTTACTTATGTTGGGTGGCGCAATTTCGTTAATTTTCTTCGTATTAAGACCAAAAGAAAAACCCCAAGTAATCGGTGGCGAAGCGTTAAGGTTTTGGTTGCCTTTCGGGTTTATGGGCGCGTTTATTTGTCACTTAACAATCATAATAAATCTCGTTTCAAACCTTATATAGAATATGATTAAAGTTAATGTAATAGCCGTTGGTAAAGTTAAAGAAAAATACTTTGCAGACGGCATAACTGAATATGCAAAACGCCTTTCAAAATACTGTGAGTTTTCCATTACTGAAATAGCAGAAGAAAACTACGTCAAGGTGGATGACGCTCTTATTGAAAGCATTAAGGAAAGGGAAGCCGAAAGAATTTTACCAAAACTTAAAGGGCACGTTTTTGCTATGGCTATTGAAGGCAAAAAGTTTTCAAGCGAAAAGTTAGCGTCTACTATAAAGTCGCTTACCGATAGTGGCAACGGCGTTATAACTTTCGTTATAGGTGGCTCGTACGGGCTTTCAAACGCCGTTAAGCAAAAGGCGAACGCCCTTATATCTTTTTCGGATATGACCTTCCCACACACCTTGTTCCGTTTAATGCTTACGGAACAACTATATAGGGCGTTTTCAATCAACGCAGGTAGCGCTTATCATAAATAATTCATACTTTATAGTATGGATATTTTTGACAAAGTTAAAACTTTTTATAATCAATTTAAAGGGAAAAAGCAAGTTATAGGCAAAAGCGTTTTAGGTATGCCTATTTTTGCTTTTACGGTATCAAAAACACCTTTCCCAAAAATAATAGCGCAATATTCAATGCACGCAAGGGAATATATAACCACCCTTTTGGCGTTAAAACAGATAGAGCAGTTCAATGTTTGTGGTAAGGTTGGAACGGTACACTTTATTCCGTTAGTTAATCCCGACGGGGTAAATATTGCAAGTACTGAAAATCCCTTATATAAAGCAAACGGCAGGGGCGTTGACTTAAACGTTAATTTTGACGCTTTGTGGGGGCAAGGAAAAACTAACTTGACGATTAAAGGCGATAGTAATTACATAGGCGAATACCCCTTTTCAGAGCCAGAGAGCGTTGCTTTGCGTGATTTTACCCTTAAAGTTATGCCTACCGTTACGTTAAGTTATCACTCTAAAGGCGAAGAAATTTATTACGAATTCCACCAAACTGAAAGTCAAAGACTGCGTGACTATTCGCTCGCAAAAGCAGTCAAAAGGGTAACGGGTTATCAAATAAAAAGCACGCCAAATTCTTGTGGTGGATATAAAGACTGGTGCGTTAAAGAACTTAAAATACCTGCGCTCACTATAGAAGTGGGAAGCGATTTATTAACCCACCCCATAGGCGAAGAAAATTTGCAAAGTATATTTAAGAAGAATCAAAAAGTAATACAAACGGTGATTAAATGGACGAAAAACAACAAAAAAAGTTTATGCGCGTGGCAATAAAGCAAGCGTTAAAGGCAAAAGAGCTTGACGAAGTTCCCATAGGTGCAGTAATAGTAGTAGACGGTAAAATCGTTGCAAAAGCGCATAATCTTATGGAAAAAACGCAAATAGCAACGGCTCACGCAGAAATTTTGGCTATTAACAAGGCGTGTAAAAAACTAAAAAGTTGGCGTCTTGATAACGCCGAAATGTTCATAACGATAGAACCTTGCGCAATGTGCGCAGGCGCAATAGCAAACGCGCGTATAAAAAAGGTGTATTTCGGTGCGTATGAAAGTAAAAGCGGTTGTGCGGTAAGTAAATATCCCGTGCTTAAAGATAACGGGTTAAATCACGTAACGGAATTCGTTGGTGGGATAGAACAAGAAGAGTGCGCAAATCTAATAAAAAATTATTTTAAAGCAAAGAGAATTAAAAAGGCTTGACTAAATTTATAAATAGTTATAGAATATAATCAAAGTACTATATGTACACAAAGTTACATTAGGAGAAATAAAAAAATGATTACACACGGCAACTCTATTGAAATTTTATCAGGTAATTCCAATAGGCCTTTGGCAGAAGCAGTAGCTTCAGAATTAGGTCTTTCATTGTCTAATGCGGAAGTTGGGAAATTTTCCGACGGTGAAATAAGCATCACGCTTCCCCAAACGGTTAGAGGTAGAGACGTATTTATTATTCAATCAACGTCAATCCCCGTAAACGACAATCTTATGGAATTGCTCATAATGATTGACGCTTGTAAGAGAGCGTCTGCTGGCAGAATTACTGCAGTTATGCCTTACTTCGGCTATGCAAGGCAAGATAGAAAGGCTCGCCCAAGAGATCCGATTACGGCTAAACTCGTTGCCGATATTTTAACTAGCGCAGGTGCAGATAGGGTTCTTACTATGGACCTTCACGCAGCGCAAATTCAAGGGTTCTTTGATATCCCCGTTGACCACCTTTACGGCGCACCGTTACTTGCTAAATACTTCAAAAAGAAAATGGATGAAAACTGGGTTGTAGTATCACCTGACGTAGGTTCAGTTGGTCGTGCAAGGAACTTTGCTTCAAGGGTAAACGCAGCGCTCGCTATAGTAGACAAGCGTCGCCCCAAAGCAAACGCAGTTGAAGTTATGAACGTTATAGGTGACGTAAAAGGCAAGTCTTGTATACTTCTTGACGACATGATTGATACCGCAGGTACTATATGCCAAGGCGCGCAAGCGTTAGTTAATAACGGCGCAAAAGAAGTTTTCGCTTGTTGTACTCACGGCGTTTTAAGCGGTCCTGCAATGGATAGATTAACCGCATCACCTATTAAGGAAATAGTTGTACTTGTTACTATTAACCTTCCAGAAAGCGTTAAATCTAACCCCAAGGTAAAAACGTTGTCGGTTGCAAAACTCATTGCAAAAGCAATTACGTCAATTTACTCTGACGAATCACTTTCGGCAATTTACGAATAATAATTAAAGCCGTTAAATTTTTAACGGCTTTTTTAATGGAGAAAGAGTATGAAACTTATCGTAGGGTTAGGCAACCCCGAAGATAAATATAAAAACACCTTTCACAATCTCGGTTTTATGAGTGTTGATAAGGTTGCGGAAAAGTTAGGCGCAACTTTTAACAAAGTTAAATGCAAGGCTCAACTTGCAGAAGTTAAAATCGGTATGGAAAAGGTCATACTTGCAAAACCGCAAACGTATATGAACTTAAGTGGTGAAAGCGTTGTTGAACTGCTTAACTTTTATAAAATTGCGCCAAAAGATATGCTCGTTATCTACGACGATTACGATCTTTTTAAAGGCGCTATTAGAATTAGGGAAGGTGGCTCTGCAGGGACTCATAACGGTATGCGCAATATAGTTTTGCTTACGGGCATTACTAATTTCCCACGATTGCGCATAGGTTTTAAACAACAAGGGGAATTTAATATTCCACTTATAAATTACGTTTTATCGGGCATTTCAAGTCAAGATAAGCCTATATTTGATAAGGCTATAGAAGATGCGTCAAACGCAGGCGTTGACTTTGCCCGTGGTGAAAAAATTCAACAAATAATGCAGAAATATAACGGCAAAGGTAACTAATTTTTGCCGTAAGGTATAATATGCTTGATAAAATTTTAGACTTAAAAAACAGGGATAATTCCGTTAAGGAATTTACCGATTGCATCCGCCAAGGTATACCTTTGGCGGCGTTCGGCGTTGCAGACCCCTTTAAAAATTACCTTGTATCCGTGCTTGATGAAAAGGTTCTTTTCGTTGCCAAGGACGGCGTTTCTGCACGCCAAGTTTTAGACGGTGTGAAAGAAATTTCAGGTAAAAGCGCAGTTATAATTCCGCCTAAAGACGAACTTTTATTGACTGTGAAAGCCTTTTCAAAAGATAGACTATACGAACGCATAAGCGCGTTAAACCAAATTAAAGATGCAGACGTAGTTATTGCAACTGCTGAAACGCTTATGCAATTAACCCCTAAAAAAATAAAGGTTTTAACGCTTGAAAAAGATAGTGAAGTAAACCAACGTGATTTTATAACTCAATTAGTAAAGTTGGGTTACGCTAGGGTGGAAAGCGTGTATTCAAAAGGTACGTTTTCTTTACGTGGCGATATTTTAGACGTGTATCCTATAAATGAAGAAAACGCAATACGTATAGACTTTTTTGGCGATACCGTTGAAGCGATTAAACGTTTTGACCCTGAAAGTAGAGAGAATTTAGGCTACGCAAATAACGTTGAGATTTTACAAGCGGTGGAATTTACTTTTAGCGACGATAACTTAAACGTGTTTAGGGAAGAAATGAGGCAAGAACTAATAAAAGCCAACAAGGAAAGGAAAGTCCGTTTAAAAGAAATTTGTGACGACCTTGACTTTGCTTTTACCAACCGTGATGCAGAAGGACTATCGGTTTTTGCGCCGTTATCGGTTGACGCTGGCAGTATCTTAGATTATATGCCTAAAGAAACGGTAGTCGTTTTTGACGAAAGTAAAAGAATAAACGAGCTTGCAATTCTCACCCAGACAGAGTTTAACGAAAGGTATAATTCACTATATAAGTCGGGGGACGTTTTTGAGTTTTCAAACTGTAATTTCTCTGGTATTGATTTGCTTATAGAAAGACTTAAAAAATACAAGTTAGTCGCCTTGCAATCGCTTTCAACGGCAATACCCTTTTTTAATCCGTTAAGGGTAATAAATATGAGCGTTGGCGGTGTTGCCGATTATCAACTTGACTTTAAGGAAGTTTTTACAGATATTGATAACTGGTTGCGTTCAGGGTATTCAATTACCGTTTGCACGGGCAACCTTAAACGCGCGGAAAATTTTAATTACGAACTAGCAACACGCAATATAGCGTCTGCAATAGAAGACAGGGGTGCACTCACGGGGGTTAATATAAAACTTTGCCAACTTTCGCGTGGGTTTATTTTCCACGAAGAAAAAACCGTAGTAATAGGTAGTGGCAACCTTTTTGCAAAACCCCTTTCACAAAAGAGAATTAAGAGTAAGAACTCTGCCTTTTTTAGCGCGCCTGAAGTCGGCGATTATTGCGTGCATGAAACTCACGGTATAGGCAGGGTTTTAGGTAATAAAAAAATATCTTCAACCGAAGGTACTAAAGATTACGTAGCCGTTGAATACGCCGAAGGAGATATTTTATACGTACCCGTTGAGCAAATGGATTTGCTTACACGGTATTTAGGTGGCGATAAAAAACCACGCCTTTCAAAGATAGGCGGAAAAGATTTTGACCGCATAAAGAAGAACGTAAAAGAAAGCATCAAAAAGATGTCTTTTGACTTAAAAAAATTATATCAAGAAAGGGAAGAAAATAAAGGGTATAAATTTACCGAAGATAGCGAATTACAACAGGTGTTTGAAAGCGCCTTTCCTTTTGAAGATACGCCCGACCAAGCGATTGCTAACAAAGATATTAAAAACGATATGACTAGCGGTAGAGTAATGGATAGGTTAGTGTGTGGCGACGTTGGTTTTGGCAAAACCGAAGTGGCTTTTCGCGCTATATTTAGGGCTGTTGCCGACGGCAAGCAAGCGTGTATGTTAGCGCCAACCACGATACTTACTGAACAACATTACAATACGGCGATAGAGCGTTTTAAGGGGTTTGGAATAAAAATTGCATGTCTTAATAGGTTCAAAACGCCTGCTCAACAAAAGAAGATTATTGAAGAGTTAAAGGAAGGGAAAATAGAGTTTATAATAGGCACGCATAGGCTTTTGAGTAAAGACGTTGAGTTTAAGGATTTAGGACTTTTAGTGCTTGACGAAGAACAGCGTTTCGGGGTAGAGCATAAAGAGAAAATTAAACTACTTAAAAATAACGTTGACGCAATAACGCTAACTGCAACGCCTATTCCAAGAACTCTTCATATGTCCTTATCGGGCATAAGGTCAATAAGCACTATAAACACCCCGCCTAAAAAAAGATTGCCCGTTCAAACTTACGTAACCGAAGAAACTGATACTTTAATAAAGGACGCAATTTCAAGGGAAGTAAACCGTGGTGGGCAAGCGTTTATACTGTATAATAGAGTGGAAAGCATACACACTTTTTCCGAAAGGGTAAGGGCGTTAATGCCAAATTTGCGAATAACGGTAGTTCACGGGCAAATGGAAGAGCGCGCAATGGAAAGTTCTATAATGCAGTTTTACCGTGGCGAAAGTGACGTGCTTATATCAACCACTATAATAGAAAACGGGATAGATTTACCCAAAGCAAACACCCTTATAGTAATTGACGCAGATAGGTTGGGGCTTTCAACCTTGTATCAACTTAAAGGTAGAGTTGGCAGAAGCGATAGGCTTGCGTATGCGTACTTCACTTTTAAGAGAGAAAAGGTTTTAACGAATACGGCATACGAAAGGCTTAACGCAATAATAGAATTTACCGAAATGGGCAGTGGCATAAAAATTGCAATGCGTGACCTTGAGATTAGGGGTGCAGGCAATATTTTAGGTGCAGAACAACACGGTCATATGGAAAAGATAGGGTATGAATTATACTCTAAACTGTTAAAGGAAGAACTTTCAGGTAAAGAAGAAATTGTGCCCGAACTTGACGTTAGGGTTACTGCGTATATACCCGACGAATATATTGAAAGCAACATATCACGTATGGACGCTTATAAAGAGATAGCAGAAATCAATTCTTTAGAGCGTGAGTTAGAGTTTAGGCGCGCTATACAAGACGCATACGGCGAGTTGCCGTTAGAAGCCGAAAACTTAATAAATATTGCCGTGGTAAAAATGCTTGCAATGAAACTTGGCGTAGTTGAAATAAAAGTTCAAAAAAGCGAAACAAGTTTAACCTTTAACGATTTTAAGGCGTTTGCAAACCAAGGATTATTGACGGCAATGGACTATTATAGTGACGTTGTTCAAGTAAATATGACGGTAGTTCCAAAGTTGGAATTTTTACGCCAAGGCGAAGATAATAACGATATATTGTTGTTAGTTAAAGAATTTTTACTAAAGGCAACCGAATAAAAGCAAAAGGGCTGATTTTTCAGTCCTTTTTTACATAAATACTTGATATAGGAATTGCTTTGTGATATAATAAAGTTGCCAAACTAATTTAATAATGGATACATAGGGGTATTTTTTGTATAAAACACCTATTTTTTGCACACATTCATTTTAAGAATTTGATAAAATGCAAATTTCGGTTTAATGAATGTGTGGGTATCCCTATTCCATTAATATTAGTTTGGCGACGATAGAAGTTTGCGTTTTTGTGCGTTGACTTTTGTCGGCGCACTTTTTTATTGTTAATTTTTTATAGGAGAACGGTTATGAAAAAGAAAATTGTTACAATCTTGATTTTATGTTTTGTGGTGTTATGCAGTATACCACTATTTATTGCCTGTGATAAAAATTACACGAAAGAAGAAACGGACACACTAATAGCAAAAGTGCAAACAGCGATAGACGAAAATAAGGCTGAATTAGATGAAAAAATATCTACTATAGAAAATAATTATAAAGAAAAAGACGAAGCACTTTTATTAGAAGTTGAAAATATAGAAAAAGAAATATCTGCGTTAAAAAGCAAGTATGGGCAAAAAGTAGAAGAGTTAGAAAAGGCAAATACAGACAACTCAAAGGCAATTGCAGATTTAACAACTGAATACAACACAAAGGTGGAAGAGTTAGAAAAGGTAGACGCAAACAACTCAAAAGCAATCGCAGACTTAACTGCTGAATACAATGCAAAGGTAGAAGAGTTAAATGAGAATTTAGCATCTGCAAATAATGATATAAAAAACAATAAAAAAGCATTAGAAAACGCTATTGAAGAAATCAAGTCTTCCCATAATATAAAAATATCGGAGTTAGAAGATATTTTAGAGAGCATAAAAAATAAAAATAAAGAATGGCAAAGTAAGATTGCTGAAATAGAAGAAAAAATTGATAAACTTTTATCAGTAGAAACGTTTGTGGTCACTTTTGATTCTAATGGCGGTAGTTATGTTCCTTCGCAAACTATTGAAAATGTAGGCAAAATAATTAAACCTGAAGACCCCACTAGAGATGGATATATATTTACAGGGTGGTATATTCAAGGAGAAAAATGGTCTTTTATAGGATACGTTGTTACAGAAGATATCACGTTAATTGCTAACTGGGTAAAAGATGATATAGTGACGATAGAATTTGACGGAAATTTGGCAACTAGTGGAAGTATGGATAATATCACTGTTAAGATAGGGGAAACGATAAAATTGCCATTGAATTCATTTGCTAAAGATGGATATGTCTTTTTGGGCTGGTCAATAGAAAGAAATGGGAATATAGGCTATATGAATGGTAGAAATTATACGGCTAGTGAAAAAGAGATTCAAATATTATATGCTTGCTGGGAAAGTGCAAACACAGATATTGAACAACCAATAGGTTTTGAGTCAATAGACGTTTTAGATGATAATGGTAACGATACGGCTATAAATCTAGAATATAGAGATATACTAGGTGACCAAACTATGGAAAATATCGGTACATACGAAGGGAAAGATAACGTTTATGAGTTTACTATGGGTAGTACTTCCGGTGCGGAATGGTCAGAAAGGCTTGCTTTTAATCAAGGGGGTACTAGTTATCTTGCTGGACAACTTGCGACAGAAAGCATGGTTATAAATTATAAAACGCTAAGGTTTAATTTGATGTTTGAAGAAGGTACGCAAATATATATTAGTAGATCGCCAGGAACTAAATGGTTATTTGAAACTGATAAAGAACAAACAGGCTACGTTAAGATTTTTAATCAAGCGGGGGATGAAGTAATTAGCGATTATCAAAGTGGTCAATGGTATACTGTTGTTGTAGACTGCTCAACTGATGTAAATCTAGAAAATCCAAATCATAATTTTATATATTTGACATTAAAAAGTGGGGGCGGAACGATATACTTGCAAAACGTAATTCTTTCACTAGACGAATTTAACTAAATATAAAAATTAAAACCGCTTGAAAATTCAAGCGGTTTTTCGTTTGGTCTATTTTTTTACTTTTAATTTTTCTATTCCATAATACTTAAAGCACTCTATTGCGCTTTTGTCAATAATTTCACCACTAACCACTATGGGAACGGCTGGTGGGCAACTAATAGTTGCGCTTGCGTAAATTCTTCCAAGGGAAAGGTTAACGTCAACTTCTTCCGTCGTACAAAACAAGCCGTTTCTAATTGAAAGCGCTTTTTTAGGTAATTGCATAATGGGTGGGGTAGTAGTGATAGGTGTTTTTTTATCAATTGAATAAAGTGCGTTTTCAAACTTTGCAAGTTGATTTTTGCTAAACTCAACCGAAAGCATAAAAACTATGTAATCGTCGTCGTAAAATTCGCATACGATACCGTTTTTTTGTAAAAACTCATTTATTTGTTTGCCCGTATACCCGTACGGCTTGGTTGAAATAGTTATCTTTAATTTTTCATTGCCGATAAGCGTAAAACCTTTATCAGTTAAACGTGCTTTAAGTAAATCAACTTGGTTAGTAAAGTCGTTTAACTTTTCTTTATAGCCGTCGTCAAGGTAGGCATTTAAATTATCAAGCGATTGCAAAATAAGGTAAGATGGGCTAGTTGAACCGAAAAGCGCAAGGGCGTCAAGTGCGTTTTCCTTGAAAAACTCATCTGCCTTTTTATTTATATGTAGGTAACTTGCGCCCGTCAAAGCAGGTAAGGTTTTATGCGCCGAATCGCAACACATATCAGCGCCCAAAGTTATGGGGTGCATATCTTTTTGTAGAAATTTAAGATAAGAGCCGTGTGCGTTGTCAACTAGCAACAAAACGCCGTACTTTTTACAAACGGCAGAAATTTGTTCAATATCACTTTGGTTGCCTAAATAATCGGGCGAAGTAATATAAACGGCAAGTGGTTTTTCTTGCATATCGCAAATGGCTTTTTCCACCGTTTCGCCGTCAAGCGTACAAGTAAGATAGTTGCCGTCGGTCTTTATCCAACGAATATCTAAATCAAGCACGCTTGATGCAAGCACCAACGTTTTATGCGCGTTTCTCCCTGCAAGTATAACGGGTTTTCTGCCATTATTTATAGCGTACTTTAATGCAAGGTAAAGCATAGCCCTAATTGAAAGGGAAGAGCCTTCCGTTGAATAAAAGGTATCAGCGCCGAAAAGTTTCCCTGCGTTATCCATGCTTTCTTTAATGATTCCGTTTGCCGTAAAAAGACTATCTGCACCGTCAATTTCGGTAAGGTCAAAAGGCTCTGCGTAGTTGTTGCATAAGCCTTTATGCCCGGGCATATGCAAGCGCAAAGCGTTTTTCTTTACGTATTCATTTACGAAATTGACGATAGGGGTTTTCATTATTTTTTATCCTTTAATCTTCTTGCAATGGCAACCATAATGGCGCATTCCATACGTTTTCTAAAAAGTTTACAGCCGTATTCGTAAACGCCTTTAACCGAGCCCGTTGCGTGATATGCGTTTGCCGCACAACCACCAGAGCAGTAAAGTTTTGCCCAACAGTTTTTACAGTCGGGGCGGGCGTATACGTTGCACGCCATAAATTCATCTTGAATTTTAGTATTACTTACGCCGTTGAACACGTCGCCAAGTTTAAACTTTTCGTCGCCCACGAATTGATGACAGGGGTAAAGGTCGCCCCACGGCGTAACTGCCATATATTCCGTACCCGAACCACAACCTGAAATACGCTTATAAATGCAAGGACCACCAGTTAAGTCTATCATATAATGATAGAAGGTGAAAGGTTTACCTTCGTCGTCCTTTTCAAGCATAAGTTTAGCAAGTTGTTCGTATTGTTCTAAAACGATAGGCAAATCGTTTTCAGTAAGTTCGCCTTGATCGCCTTTAGCGCAAACGACGGGTTCCATTGAAAGTTCGTTAAACCCTAACGAAAGCATAGTTTTAATATCTTCCAAAAAGTCTGGGTTAGCGTGCGTAAAAGTTCCACGCATATAGTAATTTTTACCACCCCTTGCTTTAACTAACTTTTGGAATTTAGGCACTATTTTATCGTAACTGCCGTTGCCAAGGTAATCAACACGGAAACGGTCGTGAACTTCTTTTCTACCGTCAAGGCTTAAAACAACGTTGCTCATTTCCTTATTAGCGAACTCAATAACGTCGTCGTCAATAAGCACGCCGTTAGTAGTAAGGGTGAAACGGAAATTCTTGTTTTTTTGTTTTTCAATAGAGCGTGCGTAAGCAACCAAATCTTTAACTACTTGAAAGTTCATTAACGGTTCGCCACCGAAAAAGTCAACTTCTAAATTACGCCTACTGCCAGAGTTTTCTACCAAGAAATCAAGCGCGCGTTTACCAACTTCAAAACTCATAACGGCCCTTTCGCCGTGGTATTTACCTTGGCTAGCAAAGCAATAAGAGCAGTTAAGGTTGCAAGTATGCGCAACGTGCAAGCAAAGCGCTTTAATAACGCCTGCCGTTTTTTCTTTTAATTTGTTTGCCATCGGCTCAAAAGTATCGGGGGAGAAAAGTTTACCCTTTTCTTTTAAGAATTCAACTTGTTCAAAGCATTCTTTAACGTCGTCTAAAGTAACTTCGGGGTGTTTATAGTGCTTTTGGTAAACTGATGAAATAACGTAGTCTTTATCGTGATTTTCAAAAAGTTCAATCACGTCGTAAGCGACTTCGTCAACAACGTGCACTGCGCCCGAACAAACGTCTAATACGATATTGTAGCCGTTAAGTTTGTATTGATGAATCATATCACACCTTTATAGAATAAAAATACCGCCCGATAAGGCGGCATTTTAAACTTTTTTGTTAGTTATTTGCTTTCCTCTGTGTTTTCACATTGTTGGTTAGCGATGCCACAACTAGTCTTGCAAGCTGATTGACAAGAAGTTTGGCATTCACCACAACCACCGTTTTTAGCGCTTTCGCAAAGGTTGCGGGTTTCAATAGTTTCAATATGTTTCATATTCGTGCCCTCCGATAAAATTCGTTTATTATGTTTTAATTATAGCATTATCAATAGATAATGTCAATAAAATGCGTTAAAATTATAATAAAATTAGTAACCACGCAAGTTGGTGTTCGGTATGTTTTGTTTAAGTATAGCAACGTATTGTTCTGCTACTGCCTGCGTCACTTCGTTAAGCCCTAAAGTTATGCAACTTTCACTTGCCTTGAACTTTTGCAAAAAGTATTTTTTAGCACCCTTTATCCACTCTGCTATTAAACGAATATTTTCTTCTTTATGATATTCTTTAATAAGGGTAGTGCGGAATTCGTAGTCAGCCTTTCCTGATAAAAAGTATTCAACCGACTTTTCAACCTTTTTGGTGTCGTATTCCTTAAACCCTATAATTGAAGCGTAATGCTCTCTATCGTTTTTAATATCCATTGCAAAGTAATCAACAAGCCCGTTTTCGTTAAGCGTTTTAACTATTTCGGGGTTAGTGCCGTTGGTGTCAAGTTTAACCTTGTAGCCGAGCGCTTTTATTTTTTCAATAAAGAACGGCAAGTCTTTTTGTAAGGTAGGTTCGCCACCCGAAACGCATACGCCTTCAATAATACCAGCGCGCTTTTTAAGGTAAGCAAAAATTTCTTCTTCAGGTATAACGGGCAAATTTTTAAAATCAATAACCAACGGTGAATTATGGCAAAACCCACACTTAAAATTACAACTGCCCGTAAAAACGGTAGACGCAATATAACCGTCGTAATCAACTAAAGATAATTTTTCTAAACCGAAAATTTCCATAATAAAACACCAATCCTTACTTTTGTATTATAACTTTTTAAGTTAGCACTTGTCAAATATTTTAAATTGTGTTATTATTGTATGGTAAGTAAAGGAGATAATAATGAAAGCAGTTATACAAAGGGTGTTAAAGGCCAACTTAAAAGTAGACGGCGAACTCATTTCGGAAATAGGTTCTGGTTACGTTATATTTTTAGGCGTAAAGAAGGGCGATACTAAAGAGATAGCAGACTATTTTATTAATAAGATACCGCCCCTACGCATTTGTGAAGATGAAAACGGTAAAATAAATAAATCAATAGTAGATACCAACGGTGAAATTTTGTTAGTTTCACAATTTACCCTTTACGCAAACACTTCGCACGGCAATAGGCCGGACTTTTTAAGCGCAGAATCCCCCGAACCAGCAAACGCTTTATACGAATACGTTGTGAACGGGTTAAGGGAAAAAGGTCTTACCGTAAAGATGGGCGTATTCGGTGCAGATATGAAAATAGAACAAATAAACGACGGGCCGTTTACCGTTATTTTGGAGAAAGATTAGTATGAAGTTAAGTGGAAAAGTTGCGCTCGTTACGGGCGCTGGTGGGGGAATAGGCAGGGCAGTATCAATTTCCCTTGCAAAAGAAGGCGCAACCGTAGTGTTGTTTGGTGGCAACAATCTTGAAAAGTTAGCGCAAACGGCTTTAGAAATAAAAAATTTAGGCGGTAAATGTTTAGTTATACCAGGTGATTTAACTGACGACGCCGTTTTAGAAGAAAACTTTAATAGCCTTATAAATCAAGTTACGGGTATAGATATTTTAGTAAACAACGCAGGTATGGCAACTAGTACGCCTTTTGAACAAGTTACCCCCGAACTTTACGATAAAATAATGAAGATAAACGCACGTGTTCCGTTCTTTTTGACGCAAAAAGCGTTGCCGTATCTTAAACAATCAAAAAGCGCAAGCGTAATAAATATAGCAAGCGTAGTTTCGCACGCAGGGTATCCTTTACAAAGCGCGTACGTTGCAAGTAAGCACGCGCTTTTGGGTTTTACGAAATCACTTTCAGCAGAAGTATATCAACACGGCGTAAGGGTACACGCAATTTCCCCGGGTGGCGTATATACCGATATGGTTAAGGTTTCACGCCCCGATTTAACTAGTGACGGTATGATTATGCCACAAGATATTGCAGACGTAGTTATGTTTTTAGTGCTTAATAGAACTAACGCCGTTATTGACGAGATTATGGTGCATAGGGTAAACAAAAGCCCGTTTTTAGTTTAAGGGCAATACAAAAAGGGACTGAATTTCAGTCCCTTTTAAGTTTAGTTATTTGTTAGAAAGTAATTTTAAATGTTGCTCTACCTTCGGAAGATGGCCTAAATTCAATGCGATATTTAGCCCCTTCTTCAAATGTGAAAGCGTATACCCAAGAAGATATTTCATCCTGACGGGTGTCGGGTATAAATTGTTGGAATTCGCCTTCTTTGAATACGTGAAGATAGGTGAAAGTAACGTTACCCGTTTCACTTTCAAATTTAAATTCGTAAGAAGTTTTACCGTTGCCAACTAAATTGAAAGCGTAGTCTTCATCCGTTGAATAATAATCACGTGGAGCAGCGTAAATATTTGCGTCAAAAAGCATATAAGCGGCGTTATCAAACCCACACTCTCTACAAAAGTTGTGGTTGTCAAAAGTGTGTTCGTGATAAACGCAAGCAGAAGAAGACAAACAAGTGATTGAAATTAAAATGCATAAAAGCACGGAAAATAATTTTTTCATAAAGTCCACCTACAAGAATATTGCTTTATCGTAATAAAATTATAACACATAGCGAAAATTTTTGCAATAGTAAAATTAAATTTAAGTAAATTTTAAAAAACTATGGAAAAAATAAAAAAATAGTAGTATAATATATAAAAAACGATAAGGGGATAACTTTTATGGGTAAATTTATAATCAAAAAAACGCCAAAGGGCTCGTTTAATTTTAGTTTGTTAGCATCAAATAGTGAAAAGATTGCAGTATCTTCACAAGTGTATACCACTAAAGCAAGTTGCAAAACTGGTATGGCAAGCATTGCCAAAAACGCCGCTAAATGCATAAGTGAAGATAGAATAGAAGATAAAACTCTTAAAAAACCCGTTCCAAAAACTTGCCCGAAGTTTGAAATTTATTTTGATAAGGCGGGGCTTTACCGTTATAGATTATACGCAACTAACGGCGAAAGTATTGCAATGAGTGAAGACGGCTACAAATCAAAAAGTGGTTGTATAAACGGCATTAAAAGCGTAGCGGTAAACGCAGTAGACGCAGAAATAATTGATGAAACTTTAGACAAAAAATAATATATGCGCATATATAGTAAAACGCCCGTGAATTTCACGGGCGTTTTAAGTTTATCTGTCTTTAAGTTTTTGTTGCGAAAGCCAAACTTTCATAACAATTGAGTGTGGCAAAGCTTTAACTAAAAGAAGTTGTAACTTGGTTATAGTGCCGTAAAGGGAAACGGCTTTGCCTTTTTTGTAATCTTTAATAGCGCGTTTAACAATGTCTTCAGGTTTATACATAGCGACGTATTTTTTAACGACGGGGTCGCTCTCGCTTTTAACTGCTCTATCAAAGAATTTCGTTTTAGTCCAGAAAGGGCAAACCGCCATAACTTTAACGCCTTTCTTTTTAACTTCTTTATTGAGTGCGCGCGTAAAGTTTAACACGAAAGATTTACTTGCGCCGTATACGTTAACGTAGGGGATCGGTTGATAGGCTGCAACTGACGCCACGTTGATAATACCACAGTCTTTATCCATATACGGAAGTGATAAAATATTAGTAGCAACCGTGCCTTTAACGTTAAGGTCAATCATATTCATATTGTCTTCGTAACCTATTTTTTCAACTGATTCAAACTTGCCGAAACCCGAACAGTTAACTAAAAGTTTAACACGTGGTTTTTCTTGCTCTAAAATATTTTTATATTCAAAGTAACTATCTTCTTTTGAAAGGTCAAGCGCAATAACTTTAACGGGAATAGTGGTTAAACCTTTTAATTGATTAAGTTTATCTTCACTTCTTGCAATAACCCAAAACTCGTCAAAATTCAAGTTTTTATCGGCAATAAGTTTATCAAAAAATTCTCTACCTATTCCACTTGAAGCGCCCGTAATAACGCAAATATTTTTCATTTTTAATCTCCTTTAATTAAAAGCAACGGAATCAAAAGTAATTTCCGCTTGATATATTCCACAACCTAAACCGTTAAGTGCGTCGTTGACGATATCGGTAATTTGTTTTTCTTGTCCTACTAAATCTTCTGGCAATGGCAAGTCAAAAAACACCTTGGTAAATCCGTCGCACGGGATAGAGCGAAAGTCGTGAAAAGCAAGCCTTGAATCTTTATTGATAAGCGCAGAAATTACTGCGTGTTTTAATTTGTTTAGTTCGGGGCTATCAATAACAACGGGGTCGTAATGCACGGTAAGATTAGTGCCGTATTGCAAAAATTCCCGTTCAAATTTGTCAATTAGTTCGTGCACGTAAAGTGGATCTAAATTTTTGTCTATTTCAAAGTGGATAGAGCAAAAAGAAATTCCAGGGCCGTAATCGTGAATCATTAAATCGTGATAGCCTATAACTATGGGGTACTCTTTAATTTTTTCCAAAATTAAATTTTTTAATCTGTCGTCGTTTTTCTTTCCTAAAATAGGGGAACAAGTTTCCCTAACCAACATAAAGCCTGAACAAAGAATAAATAGCGCAACGGCAAGCCCAAAATAAGCGTCAAGCTTAACTGCGGTAAAACGTTCTATAATGGTGGCAATCAAAACCACGGTGGTAACTACGGCGTCGTTACGGCAGTCGGCGGCGGTCGCTTTTAACGCTGAAGAATTTATTTTTTTGGCAGTAACGCCGTTGAATACGCACAAACCTATTTTAACTAAAATTGATACTGCAAGTACGATTATAGTTACTATTGAAAAGGTCGTTGCTTGCGGGGAAATAATTTTTTCAACTGAACTTTTAGCAAGTTCAAACCCAACGAACATAATGACCACGGCAACTATAAGACTAGCAATATATTCAAAGCGTGCGTGCCCGAAAGGGTGGTCTGCGTCGGCAGGTTTTTTTGCAAGCTTAAAACCTATCAAAGTAACCACCGAACTTATACTGTCAGAAAAATTGTTTACTGCATCTGCAATAATAGACATTGACATGGATAGTATTCCTACGGTTAATTTACCACCTGCAAGTAGTAGGTTTGCTATAATACCTATAATTCCAGCATTTTTACCTATATCGTTTCTATTTTTCATTTTTTAATACCTTCTTAACCTACCCGTAATTATATCAAA
The DNA here is from genome assembly GCA_045534565.1 of Christensenellaceae bacterium. Taxonomy (GTDB): domain Bacteria; phylum Bacillota; class Clostridia; order Christensenellales; family Borkfalkiaceae; genus UBA1259. Next base: position 18,821 of record JAZSJY010000131.1, read on the forward strand.
ATAAGCGCACTATTACAAGTAGTTTTAAAAATAAAAAAGGGCAAAATTTTGCCCTTTTAACTAAACGCCTAAAAAAGCGCCGTTTTTAGTTAACGTATTGCGTAATTCTTGTACGTTTACGTTGCGAACGTCTACGCCTTTTTTAACTGCAAGCCCTATTGCCGTTCCCGCCGCTTCGCCTATACAACAAACGGTTGGCATAATACGGTAAGAAGCTTGCGCCCCGTGGTCTGAAGAGATGCACCTACCTGCAACTAACGTGTTGCTTAAAGTTTTGGGTATTAAACTGCGATAGGGGATAGTGTAATATTCGCCTTGTGGGAAGAAATAATGACTTGTGCCCACACCGTCGGGGCTGTGAATATCAATTTCGTAATTGCAAGCAGCAATGCCGTCGCTAAATTTTGTGAAAGATCTAATTTCTTCTTCGGTTAAAATATGTTCGCCTATTATTTTACGACTTTCACGCACGCCTATTTCGTTAGCAGTCGCCATTAAGAAACTGTTTTCTAAACCGTCTGCGTGTTTTTTAACGAATTCGTAAAGTTCGTAAACTTGTTTACGTGCAATAACTTCGGCTTTGCTAACTTCAACGGGATCGGTGGGGTTTAATTTAATAACCCTTGTAGAGTTAAAGTGTAAGGTGTTTGGCATCGGCATTTTGCAAACTAAAATATTTTCCCTTGGAATAGATATTTCGCCCCTTTCAACAGCCTTATTAAATTCTTCGTTTAACTTTGCTTTGCCTTTTAAGAATTTATCGGTATCAGCGTTGCAAACACGGAAACAAAGGGTCATAGGTTGGCATAAATTATCGCTTTCTCTACCGAGTTTAGTTGGTACGCCTGCAAGGTAAGAAAGTTGCGCATCGCCCGTTGCGTCTATAAAGTAATCGGCATCTATTTGCATCAAACCACTTTTGGTTGCAAGTGTAACCGATTGAATTTTATCCCCTTGTTTTTGGGCTTGGCAAATATAAGCGTGAAAAAGCACGTCAACGCCGGCATCTAAAACCATATCGTTAAGTATGAATTTAAGTTCTTCTTCCATAAAGCAGTATTGCGTCAGTTTGCGACTTGTAACGTAAGATAACGTTGCGTTTTTATCAAACAATTTTTGCTTAATGGTTTGAAATATCCCTGCGGCTAAATCAACTTTTGCGCCGTTTATAATTGCGTAGTGGGGCATGAAAGGGTTCACTAAAGAGTTTACCGCTGCACCGCCGAGTGCGTTGCCTTTTTCTATTAAAACAACACTGCAACCTTCTCTTGCCGCAGCAATCGCTGCACCAACACCAGCAAAGCCACCGCCGATAACGGCAACGTCATACTTTTTCATATATCTGCTCCTTTCGTTTATAAAAATAATATACTACATTTAAGCATTTAAGTCAATAGTTACCGTTACTATTAGTATTGTTGATAATAAAAGTGATTAAACGCTCAAAAAGAATAAAAAAAACGCCCAAAACTTACAACGTTTTGGGCGTTAAATATTAAACTTTCTTATTTTTACGTCTTCTAACTAATTCAAACACAAGAACTATTATGCTATAACCAACAACGTAGATAGGTGCAACAAACCAAGCGGTTAACGGCGTGCCGTCTATCATAGGTTCAACCATATGGAAAGCGTCTGAACAATCAAACACGGTCATTAAGAATGCGCCTACTGCAAAATACGCCGTAAAACCAAAAAGCGTGCAATACCATTTTTTATACGTAACGGTAATTTGATTGAAAAGGAAAAGCGCAATTACCAACGCAACTGAAATGCTGTGGTGTAAAAGTCCTGAAATAGTAGGCAAGTAGAAAACTGACGGCGCTTGGTCAATAAAGGTCGGGTAGAAAATAGTTATAACCCCACCAAGAATTGCAATAGCCCAAACGAAGTGAAGAACGCAGTTGTCTTTTTTGCCAAAAAGAACGGCTAACGATAACACCGTGCTACTCATACCGCAAAAACTGTCGGGTATAATTTTATACCATACGGGCGTTTCACCCCTAAACACTTGCGAAAGTCTGTTAAGTAAAATCCAAATAAATAAAAGTGCCGCAATACTTTTAAGAATAATCGTTTGTGATTTTTCAGTCTTTGCGAATTTTTTTGCCAAAAACAAACCTACACCCGTAATAGATAGCGTTATTGCTAAATAAATAAGGTGCACACTACCGTAAACTCTTAAATCCATAATAAAACTCCCAATAAACTAAACTTTTTTGATTGTAGCACATAAAAAGATAATTGTCAAGTTAAAAAAAATTTTATGCTACTTATTGACACGATTAAGGGAAATCATTATAATAACGGTATGAAGTTAAGCAAAAAAGTTAAAAGAAATATAGTGATTGCGTCATCAATTACGGCAGTCCTTGTAG